>NZ_LZMB01000027.1 GCF_001673555.1 Mycobacterium sp. 1165178.9
GCTGCAACGATTCCGGGAAGATCCGGTGGTCACCTCGATCGCGGGCGGAATCGATCACAAGGGCACGGCCGAGCAGATCGAGCACATCGCGACGCTGATCCCCGACGAATGGCTGGAGCCATCGGCCACCGGGTCAGCGCAGCAATGCGTCAACCGCGTCCGAAAGGAATTCGATTACGGGGCCGACGCGGTCATTATGCACGGTGCCACACCCGACGAGCTCGAGCCGATCGTCGCGGCCTACCGCGCTGCGAACTAGCCGGACGCGCGCGCCTCTCACGGCATGATGACGGTCCGGGTCACCGGCGCGGCGGGGGATTGCCTGCTGGACAGGCCGCGCTTCAATGAGGCGAGCAGGGCATCCCGTGTCTCACGCGGATCGATGAGTTCGTCGAACCCCATGTGTTCGGCAGACCGATAGGACGCCTGTAACTCGGCCTCGCGCAACTTCGCGGTGACGTCCTCGCCGGCGTGCGTCGCCCGGCCCAGCGCGGCCGCGCTCATGGCGCCCATCGTTGCGCCGGGGAAGGCGAAGGTCGCGGACTGGCTGTCGAAACCCAGCAGGGACATGACCATGGAACCGAACCCGTATGCCTTGCGCAGCGTCACGTGCAGCTTCAGCGTGGTGGCGGCCGTCTGCGCGGCGAACATCCGCGCCCCGGCGCGCAACACACCGCTGCGCTCGGAGCGGCTGCCGGGCAGCATGCCGGGATTGTCGGCGAGGAAGACGATAGGCAGGTGGAACGAGTCGGCCACCAGAATGAAGTGCGCCGCCTTGTCCGCGGCCGCGGCGTCGATGGAGCCGGCGAGCACCTGAGGTTGGTTGGCCACCACCGCGACCGGGTGGCCGCCGAGATGGGCCAGCGCGCAGATGATCGCCTTGCCGTACTGCGGCTGGACTTCGAACCAGTCGGTCCGGTCGAAGATCACGTCGAGCACCGCGCGCATGTCGTAGACGCGGCGGTTGTCGCGGGACACGATGTCGAGCAGCTCCGGCGTCGCTCGTGGCTCGCTGTCCTCGTCCTGCGGCAACGATGCCGGGTACGACCACGCGCTCGGCGGAAAGTAGGACAGGTAGCGCCGCACGTCGTCGAGCACCGCTTCGTCGTCCTCGGCGACGTTGTGGATCACCCCGCTGGGCAAAGCGACATCCGGCCCGCCGAGGTCCTCCTTCGAAATGTCTTCTCCGGTGGACTCTTTGACGACGGGTGGTCCGGCGGTGAAGATCGCGCCCTGCCTGCTCATGATGCGGAAGTCACAGACCGGCGCCACCAGCGCGCCGTGTCCGGCCGACGGCCCGAGTACGGCACCGACGGTCGGGACGCGGCCCGAGCACTGCGCCTGGGCCAGTAGGTCGGTGGGGGTGCGACCGTAGTGCCCGCCGCCGGGACGAAAGCCGGCGCCTTCGAGCAACATCACCAGCGGGATCTTGTCGCGCAGCGCCAGTTCGGCGATCCGGTACCGCTTGGAGTTGCCGCCGGGTCCGATACTGCCCGCCATGGTGGTGAAGTCCTCGGCGCCCAGCATCACCGGTGAGCCGTTGATCGAACCGGAACCGACGATCAGGCCGTCGGCCGCGATCTCACCACCGACCAGCGTGCCGAGCTCCCGGAATGTGCCCGGGTCGAGGAGGTACTCGATGCGTGCGCGGGCGTCGAGCTTGCCCTTGTTGTGGTGCTTGTCGAGTCGCTCGGGCCCGCCCATTGCCCGCGCGCGCTGACGGCGACGTTCGAGGTCTTTGAGCGTTTCTCCCCAATCCTGGGCTTTCGGCATGCCTATGTCCTACCTCATGGGAATTCGTCGCGCGACCAGATTTGCAGGGTCACATACTGGATTGCTTACTGTAAAGTTACCCGCATGCCCGGAGCCGCCCGCCTCAAGGTCGACGGGGGCATTCCTAATCGAGGAGTCTCAGCAGTGAGCGCAACGACGATGGACGAGGCCGCGAAGCTGTTGGCGGACCCGTTGGCATACACCGACGAACGGCGGCTGCATGCGGCGCTGACGCACCTGCGGGCCAACGCTCCGGTGTCCTGGGTGGACGTTCCGAGCTACCGGCCGTTCTGGGCGATCACCAAACACGCCGACATCATGGACATCGAACGCGAAAACATGCTGTTCACCAACTGGCCGCGGCCCGTGCTGACCACCGCGGCGGGCGACGAGATGCAGGCCGCCGCCGGGGTACGCACGCTGATCCATCTGGACGATCCCCAGCACCGGGTGGTGCGCGCGATCGGCTCCGACTGGTTTCGCCCAAAGGCGATGCGGGCCTTGAAGCTTCGTGTCAGCGAATTGGCCAGGATCTACGTCGACAAGATGATGGCGGCGGGTCCTGAATGTGACTTCGTTCAGGAAGTCGCCGTCAATTACCCGCTCTACGTGATCATGTCGCTGCTCGGGCTGCCGGAGGCCGATTTTCCACGCATGCTCAAGCTGACCCAGGAATTGTTCGGCAGCGACGACTCCGAGTTCAAACGGGGCAGCACGAACGAGGACCAGCTGCCGGCGTTGTTGGACATGTTCGGTTACTTCAACGGTGTGACGGAGTCTCGCCGCGAGCATCCGACCGAGGACCTCGCGTCGGCGATCGCGAACGCCCGCGTCGACGGCGAACCCCTGTCGGACATCGACACCGTGTCCTACTACCTGATCGTGGCAACCGCGGGCCACGACACCACCAGCGCGACCATCTCCGGCGGGCTGCAAGCGCTGATCGAGAATCCCGGCCAGCGGCATCGCCTGCGCGACAACCCTGACCTGATGCCGCTGGCCACCGAGGAGATGATCCGCTGGGTAACCCCGGTCAAGGAGTTCATGCGGACCGCCGCAAAGGACACCACCGTGCGTGGAGTGCCCATCACTGCGGGGGATTCGGTGCTGCTGTCCTATGTGTCGGCCAACCGCGACGAGGACGTCTTCGGCGATCCGTTCCGCTTCGACGTCGGTCGCAACCCCAATAAGCACCTGGCCTTCGGCTACGGTGTGCACTTTTGCATGGGCGCCGCGCTGGCCCGCATGGAGGTCAGCAGCTTCTTTGCCGAGCTGCTGCCGCGGCTCAAATCCATTGAACTGAACGGTGACCCAGAACTGGTCGCCACCACCTTCGTCGGCGGACTCAAACACCTGCCCGTTCGGTACTCGCTGGTTTGAGTGCGGTGACCCCTTTCGATCGGGGTACTGGTGCGCCGGCGGTGTGAGCGGTCCGCTTATCGGCGGCACCGGCGCGCCGGCTGTCGCTACACTCCCCGTGGAGGTCAAGGTAATGGCGCGCAGGACGATCGTCATCACCGGTGCCAGCGACGGCATCGGCGCCGCGGCGGCCCGCCGGATCAGCCACGGCGGCGACAACGTGGTACTGGTGGGACGCTCGGAGAGCAAGACCGCGGCCGTGGCTGCGGAGCTGGACGTCGACTACTTCGTCGCCGACTTCGCCGACCTGTCTCAGGTGCGGGCCCTGGCGGACAAAATCCGGTCGCAGTATCCGCACATCGACGTGCTGGGAAACAACGCCGGGGCAGTGTTCTCCCAACCGCAGCGAACGGCCGACGGGCATGAGATCACTCTTCAAGTCAACTACCTGGCGCCCTTCTTGCTCACCACGCAGTTGCTCGACGTTCTAGTCGGTTCGCGAGCCACCATCGTCAACACGTCCAGTTCGTCTCAGCGACTGTTGCGCAAAGTCAAGCTCGCCGATTTCGACGCGACGGACCGGCGCCGGCCCAGCACCGCCTACGCGTTGGCCAAGCTGGCAAACGTCCTGTTCACCAAGGAGTTACATCGGCGCTTCTCCGCCGACGGTCTTTCGGTGGCGGTGGTCCACCCGGGTTTCGTCAACACCAACATCGGTCAATCATCCGGCTCGCGGTTTCTGACCACCATGCAACGGACGCCGGTCAGCAGGATGATCAAATCTGCCGATCGCGGCGCAGATCAACTGGTCTGGCTGGCCACGAGCGTGCCCGGAGTCGACTGGACGCCCGGCGAATACTACGTGAAAGGCAAAGTCGTTAAGGCCAATCGGGCGGCCGACGATCCCGTCCTGGCGCGCGAACTGTGGGATCACACCATGGCCAAGGTCGTTTAGGGAGCTGCGAACGTCAAGGGCTCGGTAGTCGAGAGGAAGCTCATGTCAGGTATCCATCACGCAGCAATCTGCACCGCGGACGTCGAACGTTCGATGAGGTTCTGGCGCGACGGCCTGGGATTTACCGAACTGTTCGGCCACACTTTCACCGGAGACTGGCCAGAACTGTTCGGCGCACAGACAAATGAGCTGCGGTCGGTGTTCCTCGGTGATCCACAGATGCCAGACACCGGGATTGTCGAGTTGGTTGCCTTTGAGGGCGCCAACGAAGCACTGCCGGTGCCTGCCGGCCCCCGACACGGTTTCTTCTTGCTCTCCCTGCAGCGTGACGTGAACGAAACCCTTTCCGCGCTGGCCGCATTGGGCTTCACCGATGGTGTTCGCCGGATCACCGTTGCTGCCCCGGCGGGCAAGACCGTGCCGATGGCCGTCATCACCGCACCCGATGGCGTAGTGGTCGAGCTGATCGGGCCCGCACGATGAGCGCCTCGAGCGCCGTGGTGACCGGGGGCGCCTCCGGCATCGGACGGGAGGTAACCCGAGGGCTACGCGACGCCGGCCACGACGTCGTCGTGTGGGACCTGTCCGGTGGCGATATCGTCTGCGACGTCAGCGATCCCGACGCGGTGTCGATGGCGATGGAACGAACCGTGCGCGAGCACGGTACGCCCACTCGCTTAGTCACCTGCGCCGCGATCGGTGCGTCGGGTCTGTTGCTGGAACAGCCGCTCGACGAGTGGCAACGGGTCTTATCGACAAACCTGACCGGCACCTGGCTCACCATTCGCGCTGGGGCGCAAGCCATGATCGACGCCGGGGTCGGCGGCTCCATCCTGGCGGTCTCCAGCATCAGCGCTACCGTCGCCGACCGGGATATGGGTGCCTACTGCGTCTCGAAAGCGGGGGTCAACATGTTGGTGAAGGTAGCCGCCGAGGAATGGGGCGGCCATGGCATCCGGGTGAACGCAGTGGGTCCCGGTGTCACTCGCACACCGATGCTGCCGAATCCGGAGGCCCTGCCCGGCTGGGTGGAAGGACTTTCCGAGAGGACGGCACTGGGCGGGCTGGGCGAGGCTTCCGATGTGGCAGCCGCTATCCTCGGCGTCCTCGAATTGCCCTGGGTGACCGGACAAATCGTGCATGCCGACGGCGGCTTGGCGCTACACAGCCCGATCGACGCATATGGCCAGTTGCAGCGGGTGCTGAGCCGCAGAAAATAAGCTCAGGAAATCCCGAAATCGATGATGCCCCGGACGATTCTGCCGTTGAGCAGGTCGTCGTAGGCGTCGTTGACCTCGTCGAGGCGATAACGCTTGGTGATCATCTCGTCGAGCTGAAGCTGGCCGGTCTCATAGAGCCGGGCCAGCCGGGAGATGTCCGACTTCGGGTTGCACGAGCCGAATATGGTGCCCGCCAACGTCTTGTTCATCAGGATGAAGTCCTGCAGGTCGATCTTGACGGACCGGGTCAACTGCGAGGTCATGCCGGTGAGCACGCAGGTGCCGCCCTTGCGGGTGAGTTGCATAGCGTCGCGGACGTCCTCGGCGGTGATCAACGACGGTGAGACCACCACCGCGTCGGCCATCACCCCGTACGTCAGGCCCCGCACCAGATCCAGTGCCTCGGCGATCGTGCCTGCGCTGTGCGTCGCGCCGAAACGCAGCGCCGACTTCTGTTTGAACTCCACCGGGTCGACGGCGACTATGTGGGCGGCGCCGTTGATCCGGGCACCTTGGATCGCGCCCGTTCCGATCCCGCCGACGCCGATCACCGCGACGGTATCGCCGGCGCGCATGTTCGACCGGTTGGCGACCGAACCGTAACCGGTTGGGATGGCACAGGACAGCAGCGCGCTCGACGTCAACGGCAGGTGCTGCTCGATCTTCACCAGTGAATTCCTCGACACCACAGTGTGTTCGGCGAAAGCGCCGATTTTCGCGATGTGGCCCAGGTTGCGGCCGTCAGCGGTGTGGTGGCGGAAGGTGCCGTCGGTCGGCATCCCGGGGATCATGGTGCCGATCCCGACGTCGCAAAGGTACTCGATTCCGCTGGCGCACCAACGACATTGGCCGCACACGGCGACGAACGACATCACGACGTGGTCTCCGGGGGCGAAGTCGGTGACACCGGGACCGATTTCACGCACGATGCCGGAGCCCTCGTGGCCGCCGATCGTCGGAAACATCGTCGGCAGCCCCATCGATCGCATGACCTCATTGGGGGCTGACATGTCGCCTTTGAGGATGTGGTCGTCGGAGTGGCACAAGCCGGCCGCTGCCATCTGCACCAGGACCTCGTCGGTCTTGGGGGGATCGAGCTCGAATTCCTCGACAGACCATGGTCCGCCGACATCGTGCAGGATCGCTGCGCGGCTTCTCATGCGGCGGGCGCGAAGGTGACCGGAAGCTTGTTCGGCGACCGGAAGGTGAGCCCGACGATCTTGGATTCCACTCCGGTTCCGTCATCGGGCACGAACGCGAGATTTTCGACGCGGTCGAACAGGCTGTTCAAGATGACCCGCGTTTCCAGCCGGGCCAGGTGCATGCCGAGGCACATGTGTATACCGCCGGCGAAGGCGATGTGGGATTGGCGCGGCCGGCAGATGTCGAACGTATTGGGATCGGTCCAGCGGCTCTCGTCGCGATTGGCCGAGCCCATACACATGTCGATCTGCGCCTCGGCCGGAATGGTCTTACCGCCGATTTCGACCTCTTCAGTCGTGGTCCGCATGACCATGGTCAGTGGCGTTTCGAACCGTAGGCCCTCCTCGATCGCCATCGGGATCAATGAGCGGTCCTGGGTGACCATCGCCAGCTGTTCGGGGTGGGTAAGCAGGAGGTACAGCAGATTGCCTGAAGAGCGATAGGTCGTTTCCAGGCCGGCCGGCAGCAGCAGCCGCAAGAAGGCGATGATGGCCTCGTCGGTGAGCTTCTCACCGTCGATCTCGGCGGCAACCAGGTCGCCGATGATGTCATCGGTGAGCTTGCGCCGGCGTTGCTCGACCTGTTTGAGGAAGTAGTCGTGGAGCTCGGTGGCGGCATTCAATCCCGCCACGATGTCGGTTGGGATCGAAATCAAGTCAAGGGACAACCGCCGGAAGAACTCCAGGTCCTCAGCGGGCAGACCGAGCAGCGTAGAGATGATGCGCGTGGGAAATTCGAACGTCAGCGCCTTCACCAGATCGGCATGCCCGTCGTGCTTGATTTCGTCGACGAGCTGATCGCAGACCGGTCCGATGACCGACGGCTCCCAGCGTTCCAGTGCGGTCGCCCGGAACGCCTTGGCCACCAGGTTGCGGTGGTCGTGGTGTTCCCTGCCGCCCATCGCCAAGATGGTGTGTCCCATCACCAATCCGATCGTCTTGTCGTAGGCGGCGGAGGTGAAGATCCGATCGTCGCGAAAGGCTTGGGATACACCGTCGTAATCGAACAGCACCCACTCGTCGCTGGGGCGCAGCTCTTCCGGCAATTGGCTGTTGTCGGTCAGCGAACCGTGCCACACCGGATCGGTGTGCCGCATGTGTTGAAAGAACGGGTAGGGGCTGGTTTCGCCGGTGAAATCGAGTGAGGGTACGACGGGCTGACCATTCGAGCCAGTGCTGAGCGTCATCAGCGCTCCTCCTGAGACAACCGATAAGGCCGTTCACGCGGACCGGATTACGAGTGCCCGCGAGATCCACGGCGGGTATGACCGAGCTGAAAATAGCTATCATAGTATAGATAGCAACGAAGCCCAACGACGTGGATCGGCGGGCCGCACGGCGCCCGTTCTCCGGGGCACCGAAGGCCCGCTAGATATCGCTCTCTTTGCTACCGCGGCGCCCGCTCGCCGGGCTCGTTTCGCGGCGCCGAGCACCTGGTGTGTCAGCGGCTAAAAGCGCAGGTCTACCTTGAAGATGGTCTCCGTTAAGGCTCACCTTCCGGGACCGACGATGAGCCCACACAACGAGTCCGAAAAACGAGTTGACATGACACAGACGAACCTGACCCGGCCGCACGGCCTCAACCGCATCGATCCGGTGCTGCGCGATGCGGCCGTGGAGCTGGGCGTCTTCGAATTCCGCGCCGAGACACTGGCCGCCGAACGGGAACACGCCAACGTGCTGGCCGCGCAGCGCGCCGCGGCGGCCGATACCACTGGCGTCTCCGTCAATTCGCGTTGCATCGCCGGCCCCGACGGTCAACAGCTGGGCCTGCGTTTGTATCGCGGCCGCACCGAATCCTCAGCGCCGCTGGTGCTGTACGCCCACGGCGGCGGATTCGTTACCGGAAACTTGGAAACCGATCATGCGCACTGCGTGGAGCTGGCCCGTGACGGCGGTTGCCTGGTGGTTTCGGTCGATTACCGGCTGGCCCCCGAAAATCCGTGCCCGGCGGCACTCGACGATGTCGAGGCGGCCCTCCGCTACGCCGTCGAAAACAGCGGGGAGCTGGACGCCGACGCCAGCCGCATCGCGGTAATGGGCCGCGACGCCGGTGCTGCTGTGGTCGCGGGTCTGACCCAGCGGATGTTCGACCAGGAAGGTCCAGCGATCCTGATGCAGATCCTGCACCAGCCGATGCTCGATTCCGACGCCACGCCTTCGCGCCGCGAATTCCAGCGCACCCCCGGCCTCAACGGCCCGGCCGTGAGTCGGGCGTGGAACCACTATCTGGGCCACGCCAGCGCCAACGGTCAGCACGTTCCTGCGCACCGGGCCAATCTCGAAGGCCTGCCGCCCACGTTTGTCAGCTGCTCCGAGATCGATCCGTGCCGCGACGAGGCCATCGACTATGCCAACCGGCTGTTACACGCGTACGTCCACACCGAACTGCACGTGATCGCCGCGACCTTCAACGGCTTCGACTCGATGGTCCCCGATTGGGTTGTTTCCCAGGAGAATCGGGCGCTGCACGCTCAGGCGGTGCGCCGCGTGTTCGCCATGTAGGGCGACCCCATGCCGGCGGCCTCGCCGGCTGTGCCGTATCGCGCGGTCGATTTGCGTCGTTCGGGCTTTTATCGATTGAACTCCGGTATCTCTTACCGTATTGCGCGTTGCTAACATCGAAATCGTTAGCCAACCGAGGACCGATCGGGCGGATGATCAAACACTCAAACCGTTTCCGTTGCACCCGCAGCGATCGAATGTCAAGAAGGACCCCCTCGGCATCATGACCACTCTCGACTCTCCCGAAAAGATCCTCTTCAACTCGACCACCCAAGCCTTCCTCGAGAAGGAAGCGCCGCTGCGTCGGGTTCGGGAGCTGCACGCCGCGGGTACGTCGTTCGACCCCGCGTGGTGGCGGCGCGCCGCGGAACTTGGCTGGACGGGCCTGCTCGTGCCGGAGGAGCTCGGCGGCGGAAGCGTCTCGGAGAACGGCTTCGCCGATCTGGCGATGGTCGCCGAGCAACTCGGCAAGACGGTGGCCCCCGGACCGCTGTACCCCGTCAGCACGGTGCTGGCCGGGCTTGTCGAGTGCACAAATTCCGACGAGCACGCCGACACCATCGAGGCGCTGATATCGGGTGAATCCGTGGCGTCGTGGGCGGTCTGTGAGCCGGGCGAGGGCTGGGCACCGCTGAATCCTTCGGTCACGGCCACCGAAACCGATTCCGGTTACCGCATTGACGGGGTCAAGGACCGTGTCGAGGCGGGCGCCCAGAGTGCGGCGCTGCTGGTGGTGGTGCGCTGCGGCGCCAACTCCCCCGAGGTTCGTCAGTTTCTTGTTCCGACGGACGCCCCGGGGGTCCGCATCGAGCCCCAGCAGTCGGTCGATCTGGTCAAGCAATACGCCCGGGTGAACTTCGACGGTGTCGTCGTGCCACGATCGGCAGCCGTCGGCACCGCCAACGAGACGGCTGCACTCATCGATCGACAAAGCCAGATCGCCCAGGTGCTGCAATGCGCCGAGGTGGTAGGTGCCCTGCAGACGGTGTTCGATCTCACCGTGCAGTGGGCGATGGACCGACACACTTTTGGCCGCCCGCTGGCGTCGTACCAGGCCCTCAAACACAAATTCGCGGACATGAAGCTCTGGCTGGAAGCCTGTCGCGCCACCACCTCGGCGGCGGTCGCCGACGTGGCCGCCCGTGCGCCGGAAGCGAATTTGTCGGCCAGCATCGCCAAGTCCTACGTGGGCGAGATGGCGGGTCAGATCGTGCAGGCGTGTGTGCAGATGCACGGCGGCATCGGCGTCACGTGGGAACACGACCTGCACCTCTACCTCCGCCGGATCACGTTGTACCGCGGCACGTTCGGGACGCCGGAGGAACATAATCTGCGCGTATACGAGTTCGAGAAGGCGGGTCGTTCGGCAAAATGATGAGCATCCGATGACGCCGACCGAGTCCGTTGCGGAGTTCGCCGCCCGGGCCAGGGAATGGCTGGCGAACAACATGCCCGCCATCGACAGTGAGGCCCCACCCGCCGCGCCACGTGATGAAGAACGATCGTGGCGCAGGGCCAGGGAACTGCAAAAGCGGTTGTACGACGGCGGATTCGCCGGCATCTGCTTTCCCCGTGAGTACGGGGGCCTTGGGCTGGACTACGAATACCAGAAGGCATTCGACGTCGAATCCCTCAATTACGAGATGCCGCTGATTCTCAATACCCCGACGTTCACGATCTGCTGCGCCACGCTGCTCGACACCGGCAGCGAAGACCAGAAGAAGCAGCACATCGCCGCGGCGCTGCGCGGCGACGAAGTGCTGGTGCAGTTGTTGAGTGAGCCCAGCGGCGGATCGGACCTGGCGGGCGTCCTCACCCGGGCCGAGCGGCGCGGTGACCGTTGGATCATCAACGGCGCCAAGACCTGGAGCACGAGTGCGTTCGCCGCCGATTACGGCCTGTGCCTGGCCCGCACCGACTGGGAGGTGCCCAAGCATGAGGGCCTGACGATGTTCCTGGTGCCCATCGCGCATCCGGGAATCACATTGCGGCACATCACGATGCTCAGCGGTTCAAAAGAATTCTGCGAGGAGTTCCTCGACGGTGTCGACGTCGGAGATGACGCCGTCGTCGGGGAGGTCAACCGCGGCTGGACGGTTGCGTCCCGGCAGCTGTACCACGAACGCCGGGCGGTGGGACAGGGGTCGGAGTTCGCCAGTGGCAGCGGCAGCGAGGGCGGCAACGCCATCCCGGTCGATTACGTGGCGCTCGCGGAGAAGACCGGGCAAGCCGATAACGAACGCGTGCACGAGATGGCCGGTCGCGCCCTAGTGCACCGCGCCGTGGCCGAGCAACTGATCGGGCACGTGTCTCGCAGCGTCAGGGAGGGTGTGCTGCCGCCGGCCGCCGGAACGCTCATCAGGCTGTTTCACTCCGAGACCACGACCACCGACGTCGACACGGCGTTGGCGATCGCGGGAAGTGCCGGCGTGGTGGGGGAACAGGGCGCCGGACTCGAAACGGGCTTGCGGTATCTATCCCGGCAGACCGTCGCCATCGGCGGCGGCACCACGGAGATGGCCCGCAACGTCATCGGCGAGCGGGTGCTGGGCTTCCCGCGGGAATACGCCGCCGACCGCGGGGTGCCGTTCAACCAGGTGCGCCACGGCGAGCGAGCCCACCCGGCCTAACCCTCGGCGACCAGGTTCTCGGTGAGACCGCCGACCACCGGGAGCTGCACCAAGGACAAGACGTGATGCGCCGGACTTCCCGGCGGGGCCACCAGTGCGTACTCGCTGCCCTGTCGGTGCGCTCGTTCGCGGGCGGCCGCCAGCGCGCTGACACCCGCCGATCCGAGGTGGGTGACAGCGGTGAGATCGACCGTCAACGGTACGACGCCGGAACGGCTTTCGACCGCAATCTGACGGTCCAGGATGGACGCGGTGGTGGAGTCGACGTCGCCGGAGACCACGATGCGCCCCGGTTCGCTGACCTCGGAGGCGAATTCTGCGTTGACCGACCGCCGGCTGGTCGCCCGGGCGACCGCCGAGTCTGCGACGAAAGTGGCCGGCCGCGAGAGTCGGTGCGTCAGACTGGCGGTTGTCCCGTCGGCCCCACGACTGATGTGCGCCTCCGACACCAGGGCCTCGGCCATGGCGAGGCCGCGGCCCCGGCCCGTCTCGCCCTCGCGGTGATCCTTCCACCGTCCATGGTCGGACACCGAGGCGCGTAGGTTGCCATCGCCGGACAGGGTCGCCTCGACGACGACGCCGTCGGGAACCTCTGTGCCATAACCGTGCTCGACCGCATTTTCGACGAACTCTGATATCGCATGCACCACATCCGAGATGTCGTCGCTATCGGCGCCGATCTCCGACAGCCATTGCCTGAGGCGGGACCGCGCCGTACGCGCGGCGCGGATTGTCGCATCCAGTGTCAGGTGTAGCGGTGCGGGCGGTGTGCGGCGTTGCGCCGCGAGGAGTGTCACGTCGTCGCTGTAGCCCGTCGAACGCAGCAGCAATTCCAGTGTCTCCGAGCAGATTCGGTCGATCGGCCGTAGCGATGACTCGATGACGAAGCCGCGCTGTCCGCCGACGATATCGGCCGTCAGCTCCGCGAATTCGGCGGTGCTGGCGCCCAATGGCCGGCCGGGCCTTTCGATCAGGCCGTCGGTGTACAGCAGAACCGAGTCGCCCACATCAAGGAATTCGGTGCGGACCGGAAAGCCGGTGCCGCTGCCGAGTGGACCCGCGCCGGAGGGCACGAGATAACGGGCGGTTGCGTCCGCCGTCACCAGTAAGGGCGGCGGGTGTCCGGCGGTGCAGTAGCGGAATTCGCCGGTGCCGAAGTCGAGTGAGCCGACGCAGATCGTGGCGGTGTTCGAGCCGGGGACGTGCTTGCGGAATCGGTCGACCGCCTCGAGGGCCTCGGCGATCGGATATCCGGCCACGATCTGCATCCGCAGCGCGGTCCGCAGCTGTGACATCGCCGCCGCCGCTTTTACGCCGTGGCCGACGACGTCCCCGACGACGAGCGCCAGCCGGTCGCCGAGGGGTATCGCGTCAAACCAGTCGCCCCCGGCGGCGGTGTCCTGCGCGGCGACGAGATACTGCGCGGTCACGTCGGCGCCGGGAATGATGGGCACCGACGGCGCCAGTAGCGCCTGCTGCATGACGGTCGCGGAATCGCGGGCGTTGCGATACCGCTCAGACATCTCCTCGAGGCGTGCCTCGGCGGCGATCCGGGCCCGCACCCGACTCGTGACGTCAACGAAAGCCAGCTGTACGCCCTCAATCGAGCCGTCCACCGCGCGCCGCGGCGTGACGATGAAGTCAAAGAAGTGCTCTTGCGCGCGGCCCGCGCCTTCGAAGTCCGCCTGCACCCGCCATTCTGTGCCCGATTGAGGCTCGCCCGTTTCATACACCCGGTCGAACATCTGAAAAATCTGTTGGCTCTCCAGCTCGGGATAAACCTCGCGTGCGAGTAGCCCGATCGGGTCAATTGGCGGGCCGAGTGCGCGGTAAGCCGCATTGACCGCGACAAATCGGTGGTCGGACTCGAGGGGCC
>NZ_LZMB01000028.1 GCF_001673555.1 Mycobacterium sp. 1165178.9
TAGTTGCCCGGGCGTGGTTTGCCGGCCACGACGTCGAGGTCGATTTCGGGGTCGAGGTTTTCCAGGTTGAGCGTGGGGGGTACCACCTGGTCGCGCAGCGCGAGCACGGTCAGGATGGATTCCACGGCACCCACGGCGCCCACCGAATGGCCCAGCGCGGCCTTGGGGGCATAGACGGCCGGTTGGTTGCTGCCCAGCGCGTTGTTGATGGCCTTGCTCTCGGCGACGTCACCGACGGAGGTGCCGGTGGCGTGGGCATTGACGTGGCCGATGTCGGACGGGCTGAGTCCGGCGAGCTGGATGGCCCGGCTCATGGCGTGGCCGGCGCGTTCACCGTTGGGGTCCGGGGCCACCATGTGGTAGCCGTCGGAGGTGATGCTGGCGCCCATGATGCGGGCCAAGATGTTGGCGCCGCGGGCTTTGGCGTGTTCCTCGGTCTCGATGACCATCAGCGCGCCGGCCTCGCCGAACACGAAGCCGGTGCGGTCGCGGTCGAACGGGCGACACGCGCCGGCCGGGTCGTCGTTCTTGGTCGACATCACGATGCGCATCTGGGCGAACGCCGCGATCGCGACCGCCTCGATCCTGACCTCGACGCCACCGCAGATCGCGATGTCGGCCTCGCCGAACACGATGTTGCGCCAGGCCTGCGCCACACCCTCAGAACCCGACGCGCACGCCGACACCGGCGTGATCACGCCGCCCTTGGCCTGGCGCTCCAGTCCCACGGCGACGGCCGCGCCGTCGGGCATGTACTTCGACACCGCCAGCGGTGAGACGCCCTTGATGCCGCGGGCCCGCAAATCGTCATAACTGAACACGATCTGCTCGGCGGACCCCAGGCCGGTGCCGATCGACACCATCAGGCGATTGCTGTCGACCTCCGGCGAACCGGCGTTCTCCCAGACCCGCCGGCTCAGCACGGTCGACATCCGCTGCAGGTAACCCATCCGGTGGCGTTCGGCGCGCGTCAGTCCGGCGTCGAATTCCTCTTGCAGATGGCCGCCGATGCGCACCGGCAGGTCGAATTCCTCGACGAACGAATCCTCGAGTTTGCGGATACCGCTTTGGCTGTCCAACAACAACTTCCAGGTGGTTTCGGCATCGGTTGCCAGCGCGGTCGTCATGGCCACTCCAGTGACGACCACATTGGGCAACGTTTTCCCGGTAACCAACTCCGTCATGACTTGTAAAACCTTTCACTTTCAGAGCTGCCGACGCAGGGCGCCGGCCCCCTCCCCAACATGAAAACACAATGCGTCACCGTCCCCAACGCCCGTTGGGCGGCCGCCTGTCGCTTTCCGGATACCGCAGGCTCACCTGCCGTTATTCGTTGCGGACCGCCTGCGCTCGCGCCATCAGCCCGCGACCGCCGGGCAGCGCACCCACCACGGCGCGGGCCAGTCGGTCGCGGCCGCGCACACCGTCGGTCCTGGCTTTGCCGGCGCGCAGGTGACGCCAGCCCATGGCCGCCCAGGACGCCGCGACGACCGCGTCGGTCACCCCGCCGCGCGCGCGGCGCCGGTCGACCCCGGCCAGGCCCAGCGCCGTCGCCGAGTGCACGGTGTCGACCCAGACCCCGGCCGCCAGCACCTCCGGGCCGGGATCCACTCCCGACAGCAGCGCCTGGGTCAGGTGGCGTGCGCCCAGGATCCGGGTGACGACGAGCGCCTTGCGGTCCACGTGCACACCGTGGATGTGCTCGAGCACCTCGCCCGGGGCGGCCAGCAGGGCCGCGCCCCACCCCGCCCGGATCAGCTCGATCGCGCGAATCTTCATCGAACACCCCCCAATTGACGTGCGAACGCTCCCACCCGCTCGATGAACCGATCGAAAAATGCCGGCGCGTCCACGTCAATCCCGATGAGCGCGTTGGGTTCTCGACGGCCCGACCAATCGGTCACCGTCATGGCGCGGGTCAGCGTTCCGGTCAGCTCGATGTCCACCGTCGCCGGACGCGTCTTGACCAGGTCGGGATCCAGCGCGACGGCGGCGGCCAGCGGATCGTGCAGGTGTGCCTGATACCCGTGGCCGAGTTCGTGATAGGCCTCCAGGTAGAACCGCATCGCGTCCTCGATCACCCGAACGAGGGGGTTGGACGCCGTCGACCGGGTTCCGGGCACGTCATGTTCGCTCAGCCGCGTCGTGGTCGACTCCGCGGCCGCCGCCAGGCGCGCCAGGTGATCGGGCGTCATCGCCACCTTGCGCGTCAGATCAAGGCCACACAGGATCGGAAGTCGCTGTTCGCCAACGACTTCCGGGCACCAGGCGGCCAGCACCTCGGCGGCCGCCTCGGGGTCGACGCTGATGTTCCACTCCGCCACCGCGGTGGTGTTGCCCCGGTGATCGTAGGAACCGCCCATGATCACCAGCCGCTTGAGCAGCGCCGGCAACTCGGGCTCGGCGCGCAGTGCCAGCGCCAGGTTGGTCAGCGGCCCGGTCGCCACGCCGATCAGCTCGCCGGGCCAGGCGCGCGCCGCGCGGACCCAGGCGCTGGCCGAGTCGTAGTCGGTGAGCCGTTGGGAGCCCGGCGGCAACTCCGCGTAGCCCAAACCCCTGGGGCCGTGGACTTTTGACGGCAGCCGCATCGGTCCGGTCAGGGTCTGTCCGTAACCCTTGGAGACCGGGATGCCGGTGCGTTCACACAGCTCCAGCAGGCCGAGGTTGTTTTCGCAAACCTGCTGGACACCAACGTTTCCCCCGGTCGAGGCGATGCCGATCACTTCGGCGTCGGGGCTGGCGAACAGGTACATCAGCGCCAGCGCATCATCCACGCCGGTATCGACGTCGACGAAGACGGGCGAGTTCATTGCTTCCAAGATACCGGCGCTAGGCTGGCATGATGCCAACCACGTCGGAGCCCCCCGAGGGGACTGATCTAACGCCGCACTTCGACGACGTGCAGGCCCACTACGACTTGTCGGACGAGTTCTTCCAGCTATTTCTCGATCCCACCCGGACGTACAGCTGCGCGTACTTCGAGCGCGACGACATGACGCTGGAAGAGGCACAGATCGCCAAGATCGACCTCGCGCTCGGCAAACTGGGCCTGCAGCCGGGCATGACATTGCTCGACGTCGGCTGCGGTTGGGGCGCCACCATGATGCGGGCCATGGAAAAGTACGACGTCAACGTCGTCGGCCTCACCCTGAGCCGCAACCAGGCCGACCACGTCGAACAGCTGATCGCTCAGTCCGGCAGCCCTCGTTCCGCGCGGGTCCTGCTGGAGGGCTGGGAGCAGTTCGACGAGCCGGTAGACCGGATCGTCAGCATCGGCGCCTTCGAGCACTTCGGGCACGAACGCTACGACGCGTTCTTCACCCTGGCGCATGACCTGTTGCCCGACGACGGGGTCATGCTGCTGCACACCATCACCGGGCTGCACCCGACGGAGATGGCCGAACGCGGCATGCCCATCTCGTTCACGTTCGCCCGGTTCATCAAATTCATTGTCACCGAGATCTTTCCGGGCGGACGCCTGCCGTCGATACCGATGGTGGAAGAGCGCGCGACCGCGAACGGCTTCACCGTGACCCGCGTGCAGTCGCTACAGCCGCACTACGCCAAGACGCTCGACATCTGGGCCGCCGCACTGCAGGCCCACAAGGACGAGGCCATCGCGGTGCAGTCCGAGGAAGTCTACGAGCGGTACATGAAATACCTGACCGGTTGCGCCGACGCATTCCGGATCGGATACATCGACGTCAACCAGTTCACGTTGCAGAAGTGACTACCAGTGCACGCCGGGCACCAGGCGCACCAGCCGCTTGACTGGGCGGGGGGCCCGGATGCCCCGGGTGACGGCGCGCACGGGCCGGCTGGGCTTGCGCCGTGCGGTCCGCGCAGGCGGCGTCGGCGCAGGCTCGGCGGTTAGCCCGCGCGCCGCGGCCGAATCGGGATAGCCGAGATAAAGCTGGTGCAGAACGCGCCGCGATGTCCTCGGCGCGAAGTAATTGCCGGCCTCGGCGAGCGTGCCCAGCGGGGTGTCGATGCGGGCCGGCTTGTCCACCAGGCCGCGCACCACCATCGCCGCCGCACGCTCGGGGCTGATCGCCGGCACCGGGTTGAGCCGGTGCGACGGCACGATCATCGGGGTGCGCACCAACGGCATGTGAATGTTGGTGAAGGTGATGTGGTCGGACAGCACCTCCGAACCCACCACGTCGGAGAACGCGTCGAGGGCGGCCTTGGACGGCAGGTAGGAGCTGTACTTGGGATTGCGCGCCTGCACGCCGGCGCTCGACACGTTGACGATGTGACCGAAGCGGCGCTCGCGCCAATGCGGTAGCAGCGCCAGCACCATCCGCACCGCGCCGAAGTAGTTGACCGCCATCACGCGTTCGTAATCGTGTAGCCGGTCGGTGGAGTTGACCACCGACCGGCGGATCGACCGTCCGGCGTTGTTCACCAGGTAGTCGACGTGGTCAAAGCGCCCCAGGATGTCTTTGACCGTGTGTTCCACCGACGCGGAATCGGTGACATCGCAGGTAAAGGCATGGGCGGCACCGCCATTGGCGCGGATCTCGGCGACCAGTGCATCCAGTGCCTCACCGTTGCGGGCGAGCGCGAAAACGGTTGCGCCCCGGTCGGCGATCGCGAGGGCCGCCGCCCGGCCAATGCCGCTGGACGCGCCGGTGATGATGACGTGGCGGCCCCGCAACGGTTCGTGCGGATCGTCGCGGCGCGCACGGTCCGGATCCAGATGCTGCGCCCAATACCGCCACAGCTTG
>NZ_LZMB01000029.1 GCF_001673555.1 Mycobacterium sp. 1165178.9
GTCGAGGCGATGCGCCAGATGCTGGTGGACCTGCTGACCGAGAACCCCGATCTCGCCGACATGGACGAGCGCCTGGTCGCAATGATCGCTCGGATCGTCGAGGCCTACGGGAAATACAGCTCCAGTCGCGGCCCGTCGTTCTCGTCGTACCAGGCGCTCAAGGCGATGGCGCTCGATGAGCTCGAGGGCAAGCTGCTGGCCGGCCTACTCGCCTCGTACGGCGACGAACCCACTCCCAGCCAGGAGGAGATCGCCAAAGCGCTTGCCGCGCAGCGGATCACCCAATTGCGCAAGCTGGTCGATTCCGAGACCAAACGGCGCACCGCTGAGCAGCTGGGTCGCGATCACGTCCAGATGTACGGCATACCACAGCTTTCCGAGAATGTGGAATTCCTGCGCGCCTCCGGTGAGCAGCTGCGTCAGATGCGCCGGGTGGTGGCACCGCTGGCCCGCACGCTGGCGACCCGGCTTGCGGCCCGCCGGCGACGCGCCCGGGCCGGGTCGATCGATATGCGCAAGACGCTGCGCAAGTCGATGTCCACCGGCGGAGTCCCGATCGACGTGGTGCTGGCCAAGCCGCGTCCGGCACGGCCGGAACTGGTGGTGCTGTGCGATGTGTCCGGCTCGGTCGCCGGGTTCAGCCACTTTACCCTGCTCCTGGTGCATGCTCTGCGCCAACAATTCTCGCGTGTCCGCGTGTTCGCCTTCATCGACACGACCGACGAGGTGACCCACATGTTCGGCCCGGAAGCCGACCTGGCCGTGGCCATTCAGCGGATCACCCGGGAGTCGGGCGTCTACAGCCGCGACGGCCATTCCGATTACGGCAACGCGTTCGCGTCGTTCATTCAGGCGTTCCCCAATGTGCTGTCACCGCGTACCTCGCTGCTGGTGCTCGGGGACGGCCGTACCAATTACCGAAATCCGGAGACCGAGCTGCTGTCCCACATGGTGACCGCCAGCAGGCACGCGCACTGGCTGAATCCCGAGCCCAAGCATCTGTGGGGCAGCGGCGACTCGGCGGTGCCGCGCTACCAAGACGTCATCCCGATGCACGAGTGCCGGTCGGCCAAGCAGCTGGCCGCGGTGATCGACCAACTGCTGCCGGTGTAGGGGTGGAGGGTCCCGTGTCGTTTCACATCCGCCACACGCGTCCCCGGAGGCAACAGGCGATGTTCTTTGTGCCCGCCTCGTTGCGACACCGGGGGTCGCGGGTGTCACGGCGGCATCTGTCGCTATGAGTCGGGCACACACATGCCGCACGCAGCAGAGGTTGGTGTGGCGCATGTGGCCAACGCCTGGGAAATCGGGGCGTAACGCCGGCTCAAGTAAGCTGGCAAATCGTGCAAAAGCAGCTTCGCAGGCTAGGAGTGATGGGTGGGACGTTCGACCCCATCCATTACGGCCACCTGGTTGCCGCCAGTGAGGTCGCCGACCTGTTCGACCTCGATCAAGTGGTGTTCGTGCCCAGCGGCCAGCCCTGGCAGAAGGAGCGGCATGTTTCTCCTGCCGAGGACCGCTATCTGATGACGGTGATCGCTACGGCGTCCAATCCCCGCTTCACGGTCAGCCGGGTCGACATCGACCGCGCCGGGCCCACCTACACCAAGGACACGCTGCGCGAGCTGCATGCCCTCAACCCGGACTCCGAGCTGTACTTCATCACGGGGGCCGACGCGCTGGCCTCCATCCTCTCGTGGGAGGGCTGGGAGACGGCGTTCGAGCTGGCGCGCTTCATCGGCGTCAGCCGGCCCGGCTACGAGCTGCGGCGGGAACACATCACGGGCGTGCTGGGCGAACTGCCGGAGCACGCGCTGACGTTGGTCGAGATCCCGGCGCTGGCCATCTCTTCGACCGATTGCCGTCGCCGCGCCGCGCAGCGCCGGCCGCTGTGGTACCTGATGCCCGACGGTGTGGTGCAGTACGTCTCCAAACGCCGGCTCTACCGCGACGGCGAGGGGCCGCCGGTGATCGTGAACGAAACTCGCTTGACCACAGGGGAACACCCATGAGCGCCACCGACGAGGCCATCGACATGGCGACGGTGGCCGCCGGCGCAGCCGCCGCGAAGCTGGCCGACGACGTCGTCGTCATCGACGTCTCGGCCCAACTCGCCATCACGGACTGCTTCGTGATCGCCTCCGCGTCCAACGAGCGACAGGTCAACGCCATCGTCGACGAGGTCGAGGAGAAGATGCGCAAGGCCGGCTACAAGCCGGCCCGTCGTGAGGGCACCCGGGAAGGCCGCTGGACGCTCCTGGATTATCGCGACATCGTCGTTCACATCCAGCACCAGGAAGATCGGGACTTCTATGCCCTGGACCGGTTGTGGAGTGACTGCCCGGTGGTGCCGGTAGACCTCGACGAGGGCCGTGACGACTCCGGAGAGCCGGGCGCGTAATGAAAATTCGTCGTCTGATCATGTTGCGGCACGGGCAAACCGAGTTCAACGCCGGCAGCAGGATGCAGGGCCAGCTGGATTCCGAACTCAGCGAGCTCGGGCGGGCCCAGGCGGTTGCGGCCGCCGAGGTGCTCGGCAAGCTGCAGCCGTTGCTGATCGCGTCGTCGGATCTGCACCGCGCCTACGACACCGCGATCAGGCTGGGGGAGGTGACCGGCGTGCCGATCCGGGTGGATCAGCGGCTGCGGGAAACCCATCTCGGCGACTGGCAGGGCTTGACCCACACCGAGGTCGACGCGCAGGCTCCCGGCGCGCGGCTGGCCTGGCGCGAAGACGCCACCTGGGCGCCACATGGCGGCGAGAGCAGGGTCGACGTCGCGGCGCGCAGCGTGCCGTTGGTTGCCGAATTGGTGTCCGGCGAGCCGGAATGGGGTGACCCCGACGGTCCGGATCGCCCAGTGGTGCTGGTGGCCCACGGCGGCCTGATCGCCGCGTTGTCGGCCGCGCTGCTGAAGCTTCCGGTCGCCAACTGGCCGATTCTCGGTGGCATGGGCAATGCCAGCTGGGTGCAACTTTCCGGACATAACGACGATCCCACCGACGAATTCGACAGCATCCGTTGGCGTCTGGATGTGTGGAACGCTTCGGCGCAGGTGTCCAACGATGTCCTCTGAGCAACGGCCGAAGCCCACGCTGCTGATTTTCGCCGACTCGTTGGCCTACTACGGGCCAACCGGGGGCCTGCCCGCCGACGACCCCCGAATCTGGCCGAACATCGTTGCAGCACAACTGGGTTGGGACGTCGAGCTGATCGGCCGTATCGGATGGACGTGCCGCGACATCTGGTGGGCGGCGACGCAGGACCCGCGGGCCTGGGCGGCGCTGCCCAGGGCCGGCGCGGTAATCTTCGCCACCGGCGGCATGGATTCGCTGCCGTCGGTGCTGCCCACCGCGCTGCGCGAGCTGATCCGCTATGTGCGGCCACCCTGGCTGCGACGGTGGGTCCGTGACGGCTATGGCTGGCTGCAGCCCAGGCTCTCGCCGATCGCCAGGCCGGCCCTGCCTCCGCACCTAAGCGCCGACTATCTCGAACAGACCCGTGGCGCAATCGATTTCAACCGTCCCGGCATCCCGATCGTGGCCTCACTGCCGTCGGTGCATATCGCCGACACCTACGGCCGCGCCCACCATGGACGCGCGGGGACGGTGTCCGCCATCACCGAATGGGCGCAAAACCACAACGTGCCCTTGGTCGACCTCAAAGCCGCTGTCGCCGAGCAGGTTATGAGCGGCCGGGGAAACCCCGACGGCATTCACTGGAATTTCGAGGCACACCAGGCGGTCGCGGAGTTGATGCTCAAGGCGCTGGCCGAAGCCGGGGTGCCCGACGAGAAGCCCCGCGGGTAGCGCTCGTGACTGTCGTGGTGGTGACCGACTCGTCGGCACGCGTGCCGGCCGACCTGCTCGAAAAGTGGGGTATACGCGTCGTTCCGCTGCACATCTTGCTCGACGGCAACGATCTGCGTGATGGTGTCGACGACGTGCCCGGCGACATCTACAAACTGGCAGCCACCACCGCGGCGGCCACTCCGGCCGAACTGGCCGACGTGTACCAGCAGGCGCTGGCCGACAGCGGCGCCGACGGGGTGGTGGCCGTTCACATCTCCTCTGCGCTGTCGGGCACCTGCCGGGCCGCCGAACGCACCGCGGCCGATCTCGATCCGAACGTGCGCGTCGTCGACTCCAAGTCGGCCGCGATGGGCACCGGCTTCGTCGCTTTGGCCGCCGCGCGGGCCGCGGCCGACGGCGGGAACATCGAGACCGTCATGGCCGCGGCACGCGGGGCCGTGGACCGGGGACATGCCTTCATCGTGGTGCACCGGCTGGACAACCTGCGCCGCAGCGGACGCATCGGCGGGGCAAAGGCATGGCTGGGCACCGCGCTTGCGCTCAAGCCCCTGTTGCGTATCGATGACGGCAAACTTGTTCTGGCCCAACGGGTCCGCACGGTCAGCCATGCGACGGAGACGATGATCGACCGGGTTTGTCAGGTCGTCGGCCACCATGCCGCCGCACTGGCGGTGCACCACGTCAACAATCCGGACGGCGCACGAGAAGTGGCGACGGCGCTGGGCGAGCGGTTACCGGCGTGCGAGCCGGCGATCATCACCGACCTGGGGCCGGTGCTCGCGTTGCATGTCGGCGCGGGCGCCGTCGCGGTGAGCGTCGGGCTACCCCCGAAGGATTAGGTCGGCGACGACGGAGCCCGCACAGCGGGGTCAGGAGGAGCTGGGTACGGAAACCCGAGCGGCGTTCACCGGCCGTCGCGCATTGTCACCGCGCGGGTGCACGACCTGCGGCCACCAGAACCACCGCCCGAGCAGTGTGGCGATCGAGGGCATCAACAACGTGCGCACGATCAGCGTGTCGAGCAACAACCCGATGCACACGGTCGACCCGAACTGACCGAGCACGCGCAGATCGCTGCCCAGCATGGACGCCATGGTGAAGGCGAACACCAGACCCGCCGCCGTCACCACCCCACCGGTGCCTGCCATCGACCGGATGATCCCCGTCTTGAGCCCGCGATGGATCTCTTCACGGAACCGGGAGACCAGCAGCAGGTTGTAGTCCGACCCGACGGCCAGCAGGATGATGACCGACAGCGCCATCACGATCCAGTGGATCCGGATGCCGAACAAGTCCTGCCAAATCAACACGGACAGACCGAACGACGCAGCGATCGAACTGGCCGCAGTGCCGACGATCACCAGCGCCGCGACCACACTTCGAGTCAGCAGCAGCATGATCATGAAGATTAGCGTCAGGGCTGACACCACCGCGATCATCAGGTCGTACTTCTCGCCGTCGGCCATGTCCTTGAACGTTGCGGCCGTTCCGCCGAGGTAGACCCTGGCATCCGACAGCGAGGACTGCTTCAACCCCTCCTGCGCGGCGGTGCGTTCCGCGTCGACCCGCGCGATGCCCTCCGGTGACATCGGATCGCCCTGATGGGTGATGAAGAACCGCGCCGACTTGCCGTCCGGCGACAGGAACATGCGAAGACCCGTCTGAAAGTCCGGGTTATCAAAGGCTTCCGGCGGGAGGTAGAAGAAGTCGTCGTTCTTGGAGTTGTCGAAGCTTTGCCCCATCACGATCGCGGTGTTGCTCATCGCCTCCATCTGATTGATCATCGCCTGGAACGTCTGGTAGAGCGTCAGCGTGATGCCCCTGGTGTTCTTCAGCGTGTTGATCAGTATGGGGAACAGTGCATTCAGGTCGTGTGTGGCTTTGGCGGTGTGCGCGATGTCGGCGGTGAGGTAGTGGAACTGCTCGGCGAGCTGGTCGAACCCGTCGAACGTGTCGAAGAGGGACCGCAACCCGATGCACAACGGGATGTCGTAGCAGTGCTTCTCCCAATAGAAGTACGTGCGGACCGGCCGGAAGGTGTCGTCGAAGTCCGCGATGTGGTCGCGCAGGGTGTCGGTGATCTGTGACGTCACCGCCGTGGTTTTTGCGCTGTCGTCGGCGGCGCCTGCCAGGTCTAGCGACACCTCGTACTGGCGCTGCGTGGTGTCAATCTGGGTCTGCAGGTCGTCGGCCATCTTCAGGATGTCGTTCATGCGCTCCTTGAGAAAGCCCATGTTCTGCATCGTGGTCTGGCTTTGAACGCTGTTCTGAAACGGAATGGAGCTGTGCTGAATCGGAATGCCCAGCGGGCGCGTGATGTCCTGGACCATCGCGATACCGAGCGTGCGCATCTCGTTCTTGGCCACCCGGTCCAACACCAGCATGTCCGCCGGATTACGCATGTCGTGGTCAGACTCGACCATCAACAGGTCGGGGTTCATCCGTGCCTCGGAGAAATGCCGGTTCGCGGCCTCCTGTCCTTGGTTGGACGGGGCTGACAGCGGCAGGTAATGGCGGTCGTTGTAGCTCGTGTGGAAGCTCGGCAGGGCGATCATGCCGACCAGCACGATCGCGGCGCTGACAGCCAAAATCGGTGCGGGCCAACGCACTACGGCGGTGCCCACCCGGCGCCACAGCCGACCACGCTTGGCCTGCCTTTCGAAGAGGTGGAAGCGGCTTCCGATGAAGACCACCGCGGGGCCCAGCGTGATGCCGGCCAGCACCACGACCAGCATGCCGATCGCCACGGGTGCGCCCATGGTGTTGAACCACGGCAGCCGCGAAAAACTCAGGCAGTAGGTCGCGCCGGCAATCGTCAGGCCCGATCCCAAGACAACCGGAGCGACGCCCTTGAATGTGGTGTAGTACGCGGTCTCTCGGTCCTCGCCGGCGGCCAACGCCTCCTGGTAGCGGCCGACGAGGAAGATTCCGTAGTCGGTTCCCGCGGCGATCGCCAGCATCGTGAGGATGTTGGCGGCGAAGGTGGTGAGCCCGAATGCGTTGTGGTACGCGAGAACCGCGACGACTCCGCGCGAACAGGCCAGCGCGACGAAGGTCATGAACAGCTGCACGAGCGTGGTGACGATGGACCGGTAAACCAGCAGCAACATGATCGCGATGGCGCCCAGGGTGAACAGCGTGATCTTGGCCAGGCTGGCGTTACCGATGATGTGCATGTCGTCCGACAGTGCCGCCGGGCCGGTGACATAAGCCTTGACGCCGGGTGGCGCCTTGTTCTCGTCGATGACCTTGCGAACGGCGTCCACCGACTCGTTGGCCAGCGTCGTGCCCTGGTTACCGGCGAGGTTCACCTGCACATAAGCGCTCTTGGCGTCGGCGCTCTGCGCGCCGGCGGCGGTGAGCCGGTCGCCCCAGAAGTCCTGAATGTGCTGAATGTGCTTGGGATCCTGGCGGAGTTGCCGAATCAGCTTGTCGTAGTACTGGTGCGCGTCCGGGCCGAGCGGGCGCTGGCCCTCCAGGACGATCATGACGGTGCTATTGGAGTCGAACTCGTGGAAGTTGTGGCCCAGGCGCATCATCGCCTTCATCGACGGCGCGTCCAGCGGTGTCATCGGCGCCGAGTGCGCCTCACCGACCTTCTCCAAGGTGGGGACGATGACGTTCACCAACACGGTGATGGCCACCCAGCCCAAGATGATCGGTATGGCGAAGATACGGATCGCGTGGGGCAGGTAAGGCCGGTGGCCCCGCTCGGCCTTGGACAGGCGCCCCGTTTTGATCGGGCCGGTGTCGGCGGCGCTCAGGTCGCGCTCGGTCTTGCTGTTCACATCGCTCATGCGGACTTCACCAGGCAGAAGGTCTGGGCGTTATGGCCATCGGAGTTCTGGTTGTCGCGGACGACGCCGTCCACGGTGATCTTGCAGCGGATCGTGCTGCCGTCGCTCTGCGCCATGATGTTGGCGCTCACCGACGGCAACGTAGTCGAGATCGTGGTCGACCACGGCAGCGCGGCGTTGTTGACCTGGTGCGTGTTGGCGTTCTCGTCCCAGTAGTTGATGTTCGCCGTCGTGCCCGGGGAGCCGGAGATTTCGTAGACGACGACCTTCGGGTTGAACTGCACGATTTCGATCCCCTTGCCGGCGTTTGCGTTGAGATCCTCCGAACCGAAGATCCTGTGCAGCCGCGACACGATCAGCGCCGAGGTCGCCAGAACGACCACCAGCACCAGCGGGATCCACCCGTGTCTCAGTACGCGGGTCAAGAGGCCGGGGCGGGAATCTGAGTCTGGACTAGTCACCACCTGACCGCCTTCCGCAAAGCTCACCAACCGTCGCCGACGACACCAATGTCAACGGAACATTTGCTCAGTTAGGGATACTAACCTTAGTGCACGCAAGCGTTCCTCGCGGGGCCGCCAGTTGTGGCGAACGGCATAACCGCTAGAGGACCAGCCGACCGGTGACCGGTGGCAGATCCGCCAGTGTCACGATCCCGGGCGGGGCGGCCACCACCGCCGGGACGGCATTGGTAACCGGCATCGCGGTGTAGATCATTCCTAGTCCCATGAACCCGGGCTCCGTCCAATCCTTGGGTGGCAGGCAGTGCAGCACGGTGCGCATGTTGGGCAACCCGAAGACTTGGATGACGTGGCCGTGCTCGAGCGGTTTGGGCGGGACGACGTGACTGCCCATGGTCCAGTTGAATCCGACGCTGACGACGTTGCGGTCGCCGACCCAGCCGCGGTGATAGCCGTAGACGCTGCCGACCGTTCCGGCAGGAATCTTCATGAAGCCCAGATCGGAGTCGTCGGTGGCCGCGGTGAAGGTGACGTCGAACGTCATCTTGTCCAGCTTCGCCCCGATCGCGTCGGCCATCATCGCGGCCGACTCCGCGAAGACCTCGCTTTCCCGCCGGACGTTTTCGGCGAGCCCCGGGGTATCGGGATCTTGCGAAAAACCCATCGCCGTCTGGGTTTCCGCCGACTCGTAGGTCGAGCAGTCGACCGACTCGGTGATCCGGATCTCATCGACGCGCTCGCACGAGGCGGACAGCACCATGCCCACCATGTTGGTCATGCCCGGGTGCGCGCCGCTGCCGAAGATCGTCGAATTGCCCTTCTGGCAGGCGTCCTCGATGCGTTTGAAGTCCTGCGGCGTCTGCTTGCCGCCGGTGATCCACGCGGCGCTGGTGCACACGTTGACTCCCGATTCCAACAGCCGCACTAGCTCATCGACGTTGGGCCACAACGGGTTATAGCAACACGCGTCCGCGCCCAGGGCCAGCAGCGCGTCGATGTCGTTGGTCGCTTGCACTCCGGTCGGTTCGGGCCAGCCCGCCAGGTCGGCGGCGTCGACGCCGACCTTATCGGCGCCATGCGCGTACACCCCGGCCAGTTCCAAGTCAGGGCGTCCGATGATGGCGTGCAGCGAACGGCGACCGATGTTCCCGGTGGTCCACTGGATCACCCGCAGCGGACGGTCTGTTCCTACCTTGCTCATCGCGGCTCCTTCGCCGTGGGCGGACTAGTTGCTGATATCAAATCCTGCGATGACCTTGGTAGGCCGCAGCCGCACCACCAGTTCACCGGGAACGGCGTTGCGACGGCCGAATTCGTCGGCGCGGTCGGCACCCATGTAGCGGCGACCGGTGCGGGTGGCGATGTCCAGCACGTCGTGCGCATCCTCGCTGACCGTGGCCACGCCCTGCACCTGGACGAACGAGTACGGCGGATGGGGATCGTCGACGCAGATCACCACGCGCGGATCACGAGCCAGGGCACGGCCTTTCGACGTGTCACGCCCGGTGTTGAAAGCCAGCTCGGCGCCGTGTTGCCCGACGTCGACCACGAACCACACCGGCGCGACGAGCGGTCTGCCGTCGGCGGCGAGGTAGCCCAGCATCCCGGTGCGGGTGCCGGCCGATAGGAACTCGATGACCTTCTGGCTCAGTTCCGCGGGCTCGGACATGCCTTAAAGACGGGCCAGGTCGTAGTCGCCGACGTGGTCAATCAGGTTATGCAGGTGCTCGCCCGAGGTGCCCAGGGTGTTTTCGATCGCGGTGAGCCGGGCGGCGTAGTGGCTGACCGGGTATTCGGCCGTCACACCGATGCCGCCGTGCATTTGGATCGACTCCTGAGCGATGTGCCGGCCCGAGCGACCGATCTGCAGCTTGGCCCGCGAGGCGATCAACGGATCGATGTTGCCATCGGCGATCGACATGGCCGCGTACAGGGTCATGCTGCGCGCCATCTCCAGCGACACGTACATGTCGGCCGCGCGCTGCGTAAGCGCCTGGAATTTGTTGAGCGTGACGCCGAACTGCTTGCGGGTCTTGAGGTAATCGGTTGTCAGGCGCAGCGATTCCTCCATCGCACCCAGCGCCTCGGCGCACAGCCCCGACTGAATGCGCACGAGGGCGTCGCGGATGGCGCCCGATGCGTCGCCCGCCTCGCCGAGCGGTTCGGCGGCAGTCGAATCCAGCTCGATCTGGGCGCCGCGCTGTCCGTCGAACGTCCGGTACGGGTGCCTGGTCACCGCTGCCGCGTCGACCAGGAACAGCCCCGTGCCGCCGTCCGGCAGGCGGGCGCTGACCACCAAGGTGTCGGCGCAGTCCCCGGCGAGCACCGGATTCTTCCGCCCGGTCAGCGCCCACGAATCACCCTGCTGCGCAGCCTTAGTGCTTACCTCGGCGGAAGGCTTGCGCTGGCCCGGCTCGAGGTGGGCGAAGGCCAGCAGCCGCTGTCCGCCCGCGACCTGTTGTCGCGCACCTATGACCCGGAAAGCCGCAACAAGATCATCGGCTCCGATCTCGGCTGGAGCCGCGAGGTCTGGAATCAGCTCGCCGACACTGGGATTCTGGGTCTCGGCTTCGAGCCGGAGGAGTCCGGCCAGATCGAGATCATGGTGGTGCTTCACGAGGTCGGGCGCCGGTTGGCCCCCGAACCGGTGCTGCACGCCGCGCTGGGGCCCGGTGCGCTGATCACCGAGCTGGGCAGCGCTGAGCAGAAGCAACTGCTCGACGAGGTCGCGGGCGGACAGCGGCTGCTGGCCTTCGCCCACCTCGAGCCGGGCCAGCGCAAGCCTTCCGCCGGGGGC
>NZ_LZMB01000030.1 GCF_001673555.1 Mycobacterium sp. 1165178.9
TCCGGCGGGCAGTCCTACACCGCCACCACCCTCGGGGAGCTCCAGAAGAGCTATAACGCCATCGAGAACGAGATCGGGTACCGGACCGTGAAGGGCGACGCGAGCCTGGCCTGGATGCTGCTCGGCGCCTTCGCCATGGCCTGCGCCGTCCTGGCCGGTCTGCTGCTGAACCGCAGGCTGCCCGCCTGAGTCCTCAGCTGGGCAGGCGCCGGTTGATCAGCAGCGCCAGTGCCGTAGCGATCAGGGCGGTCAGCACGCCGAGGCGCAGCCAGCCGGAGCTACCCGGCCCGGGCACGGTCCGGTACCCGATCTCGTTCTCGATGGCGTTATAGCTCTTCTGGAGCTCCCCGAGGGTGGTGGCGCCCTCGTAGTCGACGGTGCCGTACGGGGTACCGAACGAGATCGTCGAGATCTGCACGCCCTCGGCCTTGGCGGCTCGGGCCGCCGTGTAGACGCCGTCGTGCGGATCGCTGGGATTGGAGGGTTTGTTCTCGCCGCCGTCGGAGAGCAGGACGATGCGGGCCGGCGGTGGACCGTCGCCGCCGCCCATCACCGAACCCACCGTCGCGATCGCCTGCAGCGCGGTGAAAAGGCCTTC
>NZ_LZMB01000031.1 GCF_001673555.1 Mycobacterium sp. 1165178.9
TTTCCGCGTAGTCCTGGTCGTCGTAGGACGCCTCGCTGGACCAGGTGCCGGTGGCCACGTCGTAACCCGCGACCTGCGAGGGGTCGAAGCTCGGCGGGCTGTCCTTGAGCGACAGGCCCAGCTGGTGCAGCTTGACCTTCACCTCGTCGATGGACTTCTGACCGAAGTTGCGGATATCGAGCAGGTCGGACTCGGTGCGGCTCACCAGCTCGCCGACGGTGTGCACACCCTCGCGCTTGAGGCAGTTGTAGGACCGCACCGTCAGGTCCAGGTCGTCGATCGGCAGGGCGAACGACGCGATGTGGTCGGCCTCCGCCGGCGACGGCCCGATCTCGATGCCCTCGGCCTCGACGTTGAGTTCGCGTGCCAGGCCGAACAATTCGACGAGGGTCTTACCGGCCGACGCCAGCGCGTCGCGGGGGTTGATCGAACTCTTGGTCTCGACGTCCAGGATCAGCTTGTCGAAGTCGGTGCGCTGCTCGACACGAGTGGCGTCCACCTTGTAGGTGACCTTGAGCACCGGCGAGTAGATGGAATCGACTGGGATGCGGCCGATTTCGGCCCCGGAGGCGCGGTTCTGCACGGCGGGCACGTAGCCACGGCCGCGCTCGACGACCAGCTCGACCTCGAGCTTGCCCTTGTCGTTCAGCGTCGCGATGTGCAGGTCGGGGTTGTGCACGGTGACACCGGCGGGCGGCACGATGTCACCCGCGGTGACCTCGCCCGGGCCCTGCTTGCGCAGGTACATGGTGACCGGCTCGTCCTCCTCGGAGGACACCACCAGGCTCTTGAGGTTCAAGATGATCGCGGTGACGTCTTCCTTGACGCCCGGCACGGTGGTGAACTCGTGCAGCACGCCGTCGATGCGGATGCTGGTGACGGCCGCACCCGGAATCGAGGACAGCAGCGTCCGGCGCAACGAATTGCCAAGGGTGTAACCGAATCCCGGCTCCAGCGGCTCGATGACGAACTGGGAGCGGTCGTCGGTGAGGACTTCCTCCGACAGTGTGGGTCGCTGAGAGATCAGCATGTGTTTCTTCTTCTCCTTCTCGGCACCCGCTATTTGATGCCGCTTGGTTCTCCGCGGTAACCCGCTGCGCCCGGCTTCGCCGCGCTTGCGATCACCGCAGACCTGCACCGGGTTGGATGCAGGGGGTCCTTACTTCGAGTAGAACTCGACGATGAGCTGCTCGGCGAGCGGCACGTCGATCTGCGCCCGCTCGGGCAGCTGGTGGACGAGGATGCGCTGACGCTCCCCCACCACCTGCAGCCAGCTGGGGATCGGACGGTCACCCGCCGTCTCCCGCGCGATCTGGAACGGCACGGTGTTCAGCGAGCTGTCCCGCACGTCGATGATGTCGTGCTGCGACACCCGGTAGCTCGGGACGTTGACGTGCACGCCGTTGACGCTGAAGTGTCCGTGGCTGACCAGCTGACGCGCCATCCGGCGGGTCCGCGCCAGGCCGGCGCGGTACACGACGTTGTCCAGCCGGCTTTCCAGGATGCGCAGCAGTTCCTCACCGGTCTTGCCGGATTGCCGCACGGCCTCTTCGTAGTAGCGGCGGAACTGCTTTTCCATCACGCCGTAGGTGAAGCGGGCCTTCTGCTTCTCCTGCAGCTGCAGCAGGTATTCGCTTTCCTTGATCCGCGCGCGGCCGTGCTGGCCGGGCGGGTAGGGACGCTTCTCGAAGGCCTGGTCGCCGCCGACGAGGTCGGTGCGATGGCCGGCGCGACTTGCGAGTGATGGGTCCGGTGTAACGAGCCATGGTTGTCTCCTAGACCCTTCTGCGCTTCGGCGGTCGGCAGCCGTTGTGCGGCTGGGGGGTGACGTCGGCAATCGCACCGACCTCCAGGCCGGCGGCCTGCAGCGACCGGATCGCGGTCTCCCGCCCCGAACCCGGGCCCTTCACGAACACATCGACCTTCTTCACGCCGTGTTCCTGCGCCTTGCGCGCGGCGTTCTCGGCGGCCAGCTGGGCCGCGAACGGGGTCGACTTCCGTGACCCCTTGAAGCCGACATGACCCGACGACGCCCAGGCGATGACGTTGCCCTGAGGGTCGGTGATCGTGACGATCGTGTTGTTGAAGGTGCTCTTGATGTGCGCGGCACCGTGCGGGATGTTCTTCTTTTCCCGCCTGCGGGTCTTCTGACCCTTCTTGGGCGCCGCGGCGCCCGCCTTCTTTGCTGGTGGCATCGGGGTTACCTGGCCTTCTTCTTGCCGGCGATGGTGCGCTTGGGGCCCTTGCGGGTGCGCGCGTTGGTCTTGGTCCGCTGACCGCGCACCGGCAGGCCGCGGCGGTGCCGCAGGCCCTGGTAGCAGCCGATCTCGATCTTGCGGCGGATGTCGGCCTGCGTCTCGCGGCGGAGGTCACCCTCGACCTTGAGGTTTGCCTCGATGTAGTCACGCAGGTGGGTCAGCTGGTCATCGGTCAGATCCCTGGTGCGCAGGTCCTTGTCGATGCCGGTAGCGGCCAGGATCTCGTTCGACCGGGTGCGGCCGACGCCGAAAATGTAGGTCAGGGCGATCTCCATCCGCTTATCACGCGGAAGGTCGACGCCGACTAGTCGAGCCATGGGTGGCGTTTCCTCTTTTTCCAGGCGGAGGTCTGTTCCCAGCCCGTTCCCGGCCCCTGATGGGTGCTACCGGGGTCCGGCCTCCGTCCGGACGTGGATGAGCCAGCCCATCTACTCGATGCCAGCCGCTCACTGGTGCTGGGAGGTCTGCATTCAGTTGTGTGGGTACTGCGGGGCGCCGGAGTCCTGACGGGCTAGCCCTGGCGCTGCTTGTGGCGCGGATCGGAGCAGATCACCATGACCCGCCCATGCCGACGGATCACCCTGCACTTGTCACAGATTGGCTTGACGCTCGGGTTCACCTTCACGGCTGTTCGATCCTGTTCTGTTTCGTTCGTAGTTGTTGGAGATCAGGCGCGCTTTACTTGTACCGGTACACGATGCGGCCGCGGGACAGGTCGTAGGGAGAGAGCTCCACCACCACCCGGTCCTCGGGCAGGATGCGGATGTAGTGCTGCCGCATCTTGCCGCTGATGTGGGCAAGCACCTTGTGACCGTTCTCCAGCTCAATGCGGAACATCGCATTGGGCAGGGGCTCGACCACCCGGCCTTCCACCTCGATGGCGCCGTCCTTCTTGGCCATAACTAGTTAAAAGTCCTCGTCGTATAGTTTCGTTCTCGTCTGCGCCTAGTCGACGCAACATTGCACCGACTTGGAACGTGAGCCGGTGACAGGAAATTCCTAGGGACTTGGCACACAAAAAGTCGGCGCGGATGCCGCACCGTTGTTCCACGATACCTGGTAAATCCGCTCCACCAAAATCGCTGTCGGCGGAACGCGGCCGCCGTCCTGGACCTCCCACACGGCCGCTGACGAGCGCATACTTAACGCCGATGACCAACCCCTCAAGCCAGCGCAAGCCCGTCATGTTGACCGTCGACGACGATCCCTCGGTCTCCCGGGCGGTGGCGCGCGACCTGCGTCGCCACTACGGCGAAGAGCACCGGATCGTGCGCGCGGAGTCCGGGCCCGACGCCCTGGGCACGCTCAAAGAGCTCAAACTGCGCGGCGAGACGGTCGCGGTGCTCATCGCCGACTACCGGATGCCGCAGATGAGCGGCATCGAGTTCCTCGAGCAGGCGATGGACCTGTATCCGGCGGCACGCCGGGTGCTGCTGACCGCCTACGCCGACACCCACGCCGCCATCGACGCGATCAACGTCGTCGACCTGGACCATTACCTGCTCAAGCCGTGGGATCCGCCGGAGGAGAAGTTCTACCCCGTCATCGACGGGCTGCTGGACGCCTGGCGGGCGGCACCCGAGCACCCCATCCCGCACACCAAGGTGATCGGCCACCGCTGGTCGGCGCGGTCCTGGCAGGTCCGCGACTTCTTGGCCCGCAACGGCCTCTACTACACCTGGTTCATGGCGGACGAGCCCGCCGGCGAGCGGCTGCTCAGCGCGGCCGGCGAGGACGGCATGAAGCTGCCCGTGGTGGTCACCCAGCGCGGCGACACCCTGGTCGAACCCACCGACGCGCAGCTGGCCGAGACCCTGGGCCTGACCACCACGCCGTCGCAGGACTTCTACGACCTGATCGTGGTCGGCGGCGGGCCCGCGGGCCTGGCCGCCGCCGTGTACGGCGCCTCCGAGGGCCTGCGCACGGTGCTCATCGAACACATCGCCACGGGCGGTCAGGCGGGGCAGAGCTCGCGCATCGAGAACTACCTTGGCTTCCCGGATGGTGTTTCGGGCAGCCAGCTGGCCGAGCGCGCCCGCCGGCAGGCGGAGAAGTTCGGCGCCGAGCTGATCACGGCACGCAAGGCCGTCGCCCTCGAGGTGAACGGATCCAAGCGCACGGTGCGGTTCGCCGACGGCGGGTCCGTCGACGCGCACGCGGTCATCCTCGCCACCGGGGTCGCCTACCGCCAGCTGCAGGCCGAGGGTTGCACGGAGCTGACCGGCTGCGGCATCTACTACGGCGCCGCCGTCTCCGTCGCCTCGGACTGCGAGGACGAAGAGGTCTACGTGATCGGCGGGGCCAACTCGGCCGGCCAGGCCGCCATGTACCTGTCCCGGACGGCCAAGTCGGTCAACATCGTCGTGCGAGCCCCGTCGCTGGAGGCGTCGATGTCCTACTACCTGATCCAGCAGATCGAGGCGAACCCGAAGATAAACGTCCTGACCTGTACCGAGGTGCAGCGCGCCACCGGCGACGGCCACCTGGAGAAGCTGACCCTGGTCAACAACCGGACCGAGGAAACCGAAGAAGTCGCCTGCGTCCGGATGTTCATCTTCATCGGGGCCGCCCCGCGCACCGACTGGCTGGACGGGGTGGTGGCCCGCGACGACCACGGCTTCATCCTGACCGGCCCCGACCTGCGCAACGTGTGCGGCTGGACGCTGGACCGCCCGCCGCACCACCTGGAGACCAGCGTCCCGGGGGTGTTCGCCACCGGCGACGTCCGCTCGACGTCGGCCAAACGGGTCGCCGCCGCCGTCGGTGAAGGATCGATGGCCGTCATGCTGGTCCACCGCTACCTGGCCGAAGCATGACCACCGCGGAATCAAGGCCCATGCCGTGCCAGCCCGACGAGCTGCGCAGCCTCTTCCTGTTCGAAGCGCTGACCGACGAGCAGCTCGCGGTGCTGTGCAGCAATGGGCACATCCAGCACTACGAACCGGGCCCGATCTGCGTCGAAGGCGAACCGGCGACCTGCTTCTACGTCCTCATCGACGGGGAGCTGACCATGAGCAAGCTCTCCGGCGGCCAGGACATCGAGACCAACCGCACCTCGCAGCGCGGCGTGTACTGCGGGGCCTGGCGGGCGTTCACCGGCGGCAACCAGAAGAGCTACGACGCCTCGGTGCACGTGACCAAGCCGTCGCGCTTCTTCGTGATGGATGCGCCGGTGTTCGCCCAGTTCATGAAAGACCAGTTCCCGATGGCGGTGCATCTGCTCGACGGCATCGCCGTCGGCACCGATCGGACCCGCCGGATCATCGGCAACCGCGAGAAGCTGCTGGCCCTGGGCCGGCTGTCGGCCGGGCTCACGCATCAGCTGAACAATCCCGCGGCGGCGATCTCGCGCTCAGCGGCGGATCTGCGCGAGCGCGTGGCCAACATGCGGCACAAGCTGGCGATGCTCGCCGACGGCACCATCAGCGCCGAGGCGTTGAGCGCGCTGGTGCAGTTGCAGGAGAGGGTCGCCGAGCAGGTCGCCAAGTCGGCCTCACAGCACCTGAGCGCCCTCGAGACCTCCGACCGCGAGGACGCCGTGGGCGACTGGCTGGAAGACCACGGCATCGACGACGGGTGGGACATCGCTCCGACGTTCGTCGAGGGCGGCATCGACACCGATTGGCTGGAGCGGATCTCCGCGGTCAGCCAGGAGCTCGAGTCGACATCGCTGGAGCAGGCGATCCGATGGATCAACTACACCATCGAGAGCGAGCTGCTGATGAACCAGATTCTGGAAGCGAGCAAACGGATCTCGGCGCTGGTCGCCGACGCCAAACAGTATTCGCAGCTGGATCGGGCTCCGTTCCAGGTGACGAACGTGCACGACCTGCTGCGCAGCACGCTGGTGATGTTCGCCGACCGATTGACCAAGGACGCGGGCAAGGACGCCGGCAAGGACCACGCCGTCACGGTGGTCAAGGACTTCGATCAGACGTTGCCCGAAATCCCTTGCTACCCGGGCGATCTCAACCAGGTGTGGACCAACATCATCGACAATGCGATCGCCGCGATGCGCGATACCGGCGGCACGCTGACCGTCCGCACCTGTCGGGAAGGCGACAACCTGGCCCGCGTCGAAATCTGCGACACCGGCCCGGGAATACCCGAGGACGTGCGCGAGCACATCTTCGAGCCGTTCTTCACCACCAAACCCTTCGGCGAGGGCACCGGGCTGGGCCTGGACCTGGCGTTCAACATCGTCGTGAAGAAGCATCGGGGAGACCTGCGGGTGGAGTCGGTGCCCGGCGACACTCGGTTCATCGTGCTGCTGCCGCTGGAGCCACCCCCCGTCGTCGCCGCCGCCGCGGACCTCGACGTCGACGGGGATGTAGCCGCCCCGGAATAGCTCTCGCGGGGCGCGGGTTACGAACACCATGACCGATGCAGCGAGCAAACCCAATCTCGGCCGGTTCGGATCCTTCGGACGCGGCGTCACACCCGAGCAGGCCAGGGACATCGAAGCGCTGGGCTACGGCGCCGTCTGGGTCGGCGGTTCCCCGCCCGCCGAGCTGGCCTGGGTCGAGCCCCTCCTGGAGGCGACGACGACGCTGCAGGTGGGCACCGGCATCGTCAACATCTGGACCGCGGCGGCCAAGCCGGTGGCAGATTCCTTCCACCGCATCGACAAGGCCTACCCGGGCCGGTTCCTGCTGGGGATCGGCGTCGGCCACCCCGAGGCCCACACCGAGTACCGCAAGCCCTACGACGCGCTCGCCGACTACCTGAAGCAGCTCGATGACTACGGCGTGCCCGCCAGCCGCCGGGTGGTGGCGGCGCTGGGCCCGCGCGTCCTCAAACTCGCCGCGGAACGCTCGGCCGGGGCGCACCCCTACCTGACCACCCCGGAACACACCGCGCACGCCCGCGAACTCATCGGACCATCGGCTTTCCTGGCCCCCGAGCACAAGGCCATCCTGACCACCGACCCCGAGAAGGCCCGGGCCGTCGGCCGCAAGGCGCTCGACATCTACTTCAATCTCGCCAACTACCGAAACAATTGGAAGCGGCTGGGTTTCACTGAGGACGAAGTCACCCGGCCCGGTAGCGACCGCCTGGTGGACGCGGTGGTGGCGTATGGCACCGTGGACCAGATCGCCGCGCGACTCAAAGAACACCTGGACGCCGGCGCCGATCACGTCCCCGTGCAGGTCCTGACGAAGGATGAAAACCTGGTCTCGGCACTGGCCGAACTGGCGGGCCCGCTGGGTTTGACACCGTCCTGACCTGCCGTAGGGGGAGCGAGATGACCGAGGGAGTTTCACTCAAACCCGAGGGCCCCTGGGGCTAACTGCCGCAAACTGACCGATGGGCTCGGTTAGGGTTTGGGCATGCGGTTACTGGTCACCGGCGGCGCTGGATTCATCGGCGCCAATTTCGTGCACAGCACGGTCCGGGAGCACCCCGAGGACTCCGTGACGGTGCTCGACGCCATGACCTATGCGGGTCGGCGCGAGTCACTGGCCGACGTTGAGGACTCCATAGAGCTGGTGGTCGGTGACATCACCGACGCCGAGCTGGTGTCGCGGCTGGTCGCCGAATCCGACGCGGTGGTGCATTTCGCCGCGGAGAGCCACGTCGACAACGCGTTGGACAGTCCCGAGCCCTTCCTGCACACCAACGTCATCGGAACCTTCACCATCCTCGAGGCGGTGAGACGTTACGGCGTGCGCCTGCACCACATCTCGACCGACGAGGTCTACGGCGACCTGGAGCTCGACGACCCGCGGCGGTTCACCGAGGCGACGCCCTATAACCCGTCCAGCCCGTATTCGGCGACCAAAGCCGCCGCCGACATGCTGGTGCGCGCCTGGGTGCGCTCGTACGGGGTGCGCGCGACGATCTCGAACTGCTCCAACAATTACGGGCCGTATCAGCATGTCGAGAAGTTCATTCCGCGCCAGATCACCAACCTGCTCACCGGCCGTCGGCCCAAGCTCTACGGCACCGGCGCCAACGTCCGCGACTGGATCCACGTCGACGACCACAACAGCGCGGTCCGGCGCATCCTGGACAAGGGCGAAATCGGGCGCACCTACCTGATCAGCTCCGAAGGGGAGCGCGACAACCTGACCGTGCTGCGGACACTGCTGCAGATGATGGGCCGCGAGCCCGACGACTTCGACCGCGTCACCGACCGCGTGGGCCACGATTTGCGTTACGCCATAGACCCGTCGTCGCTGTACAACGAATTATGTTGGGCGCCAAAGCATACCGATTTCGAAGGCGGTCTGCGCGCCACGATCGACTGGTATCGCGCCAACGAATCGTGGTGGCGTCCGTTGAAAGATGCCGCGGAGGCCCGCTACGAAGAGCGCGGGCAGTAGCGTGCACGTACGCGAACTGAAGGTTCCCGGAGCCTGGGAGATCACTCCCGACGTTCACGGCGATTCGCGTGGCCTTTTCTTCGAATGGCTCAGCGACAAGGGCTTCCGCTCCTTCGCCGGCCACGGGCTGGACGTCAGACAGGCCAATTGCTCGGTATCATCGGCCGGCGTGCTGCGTGGGTTGCACTTCGCGCAGCTGCCACCGAGCCAGGCCAAGTACGTGACCTGCGTTCGCGGTTCGGTGTTCGATGTTGTCGTCGATATCCGGGTGGGCTCGCCGACCTTCGGGCAGTGGGATTCGGTCCTGCTCGACGACTCCGATCACCGGACGATCTATGTTTCCGAAGGCCTGGGGCATGGTTTCCTCGCGCTACAGGACAATTCGACCGTGATGTATTTGTGCTCCGCGGAATACAACCCGCAGCGCGAACACACGATTTGCCCGACCGATCCGGCGCTGGGCATTGACTGGCCGCTGGTGGACGGGGCGGCGCCCAACTTATCCGACCGTGATGCCGCGGCGCCCAGCTTCGCCGAGGTGCGCGCCTCCGGCCTGCTGCCCACCTGGGATGAGACGAAGGCGTTTGTTGGCCAGATGCGACTCAAGCAGGAGCGGCCCGATTCCGCCTAGCCGCTAGGGCGCTCGCCCACACGGCCACCGTCAGCACCTCAGCCATCACGCTGATAGCGGCGTACGGCGCCGGGTCCCAACCCCTTTCAAGGAAGCCGGACAGCCCGACGGTGCGCGACATAACGAACGCGACCAGCGAGCCGGCCGCCAGGGCGGCCCCGGCCCAGCTCAGCCACCCGGGACCGCCGATCAGGATCAGCAGCGCGATCGCGAACGAAACGCTGGCCTGAATCATGAATGCGCTGCCGATCGTCGGAATATGGTGGTAGCCATGCACATAGAGGTACGCGTGGCTGGCGGCGCTGACGGTCAACGACACGGCGATGCCGAGGCGGACCAGGATGCTCGTCAAACTCATTGCAGTGCAGTCTCCTTCAGGGCCAGGGCGGTCTCTCCCCTTGCGTAGCTGACCTCGCGTATGCCCAGCGCGTCGCGCAGCTTGCCTGCCGGGAGCGTCACCGGCTTGGGCGCGGGGCCGTCACCCGGTCGCGGCAGCGGGTAGGCGGTGGTGGTGCCGCTGTAGAACGTGACGTTGTCCTCCGTTTTGGAGAACAGTTGGTGGACATGGCCGTTCAAGCACGTCACCGAGGAGAAGCGGCGCAGATAGCTGAGCGCCTGCGTGGCATCGTCGGTGCCCCAGCCCCATTGCGGGTACATCGCAAACAGGGGGATGTGGCTGAACACGATGATGGGAGTATCGCTGGAAAGACGAGCGACATCCTTCTTGACGAACTCCAACTGATCGGCACCGAGATGGCCGAGCTTGTGAAGATTCAGCGTGTTGACCAACGCGATCAGGTGCACGCCGGCGATGTCTTGGCTGTACCACCCGTCGCCGACTGAGCCGGCGCCGAACGCGTTTCGATACTTCTGCCCCGCATCGTCGATCGAGTCGTGCTCCCCGGGCACGGTGAACACGTGTGGCGTCTTGAGGCCCCTCATCATCTGCTTCACCTGGTCGAACTGCTCCGGGCTGGACAGGTGGGTGAGGTCCCCGGTGTGGATGACGAAATCAGGTGTGTAACCGAGGTTGTTGACCAGATCGATCGCATGGCCGAACGTTGCCGTGACGTCGGGGTTTGGCGCCCCGGTGAACCCGAGGTGGCTGTCGCTGATTTGAGCGAACCGCAGGGTGGGCTTGGCCGCCACGTGCTGCGCCCCCGCCTGGCCCGCGACGTGCGAGATGACCTCGCCGCCGGCCACGGCGAACCCGACCGCCGCACCGAACCATGCCGTGTGCCGGATGAGCTGGCGGCGCGTCATGCCGCTCTCTTGGGCACTCATCCCGTCACCACCACGGTGCCGCGCATCATCGGGTGGATCGAACAGACGTAGTCGAAAGTCCCCGCGGTGGAGAAGGTGTGGGTGAAGGTGGCGCCCGTTCCCATGCCGGGTGAGTGAAACGAGCCGTCGCTTGCTGCCACCGTGTGGGGTTCTTCGTCGCGGTTGGTCCACGTGACGGTGGTCCCTGCGGGCACGGTCAGGGTCACCGGCGCAAACGCGAAGCCGTCGATGCTGACCTGGTCGCCGCGCACCGGAGCCGCCGGTGCGGTTGTCGACATCGCGGTGGTGGTGGACGGGGCGGTGGTCGCCACCGGCCGTGGCTGGGAACAGCCGGCAAGCAGCAACACACCCACGGCCGGAACGGCCGCCAAAAGTCTTCGTCGCACGGGGATATCCATGCCAAGAGATAGCGCGGTGGGTTACACCGCTCAGGCCGGCCGCCCGGGGCCCGGCGGGGCGAATACCTCGATGACTCCATTGACCTCACGAACCATCAATGCGGGCAGCGGTTTTGGCGCTATCGGCAACTGGTGGGTGAGCACCTGCCCGACGGGCGAGAACGACGTGGTGTGGCAGGGGCAGCGCAGCGTGTCGTCGGGTGCGTCGAACCACAGCTTGCAGCCCTGGTGGGTACACACCCCGGAGATCGCCTGGATTTTGCCGTCGACGCGGCGGACGAACCCGGTCACCGATCCGAGGTCGAAGGCGTGCATGGCACCGTCGGGCACGTCCGAGCCGGCCGCGACGCGCTGCCAGCTGCCCTCGTTGGGTGTGAGTTGCGGGGCGGCAACCTCGGGGGTGCGACCGTCGCCGGCGTGGCCCGCGATCAGGGCCCGGTCGACGGACACCGCGGCGACCGCGGCGGTGGCGGCGGCCGACGTGCCGACGATGACCTGGCGGCGCGTGCTGCTGCGGCCGGGCGCCATTTCCGTTGGCGTGCCCGACATCTGCTCGGCGACACGGCGGTGCAGATCGGCGACGAATTCCGGGCGCGGCGCGTCACCGCCCTCGCGAGCCGCGCGCAGTTCGATCGCGGTGCGGACCTGCGCTGCCTCGAAGTCATCGGGCGCGAACGGCCTGGGCCGGCGCCCCCGCAACAGGTCGTCGACATACCGTCGCAGCCCTCGCGCGTTCATGACTGGCCCCCATCGTTGACCTGCGCCGCTAGCCGCAGGGCGCGGTGCTGGAGCACTTTGGCATTGGCCACGCTGATCCCGAGTTCCGCGGCTGACTCCTTGATCGAATTACCCCGCAGGAAGCGGGATTCCAAAATCTGGCGGTAGCGGTCCGGCAAAGTGTCCAAAACCCGGGCAACGCGCTGCGGCGCGGTGCTGATCGCGTCCTGACTGTCGGCTGGTTGTTCGATGTCCTCGATCGAGGTTATCTCTCGGCCCAGCGTCTCGCGCCAGTGCGCGGCCAGCACCGTCCTGGCCGTCGCCCGCAGGTACGCGCGCACCTCGGCGACGCTCGCGGTCAGCCGCAGCGGTCGCAGCGCGGCGAGGAACACCTCGGCGGTGAGGTCTTCGGCGTCGGTTTGGTTGCCGACGCGCGCGAACAGCGTGCGGTACACCCAGCTCACGTTGTCGGAGTACACGGCTTCCCAGTTCGGGTAGCCGGCGTCCTGGCCGTCGTCGGGCACCGCGCGCAGGGGTCGCGGTCCGACGGGTTCGTTTCTTGGCGCCACATGCCTCCTTCACCCGATGAATATCGGCTCGGGTTACACGGTCAGCGCGCGTCGAGCGCAGCCTCGGCGGCCATCAGCTGGTCGAGCTTGGTGGCGGTGGCGGCCAGCGCCGATTTGGCGATGTCCAGTATCCGGTCGCGCACGCGGGGCTTCGTCGACGGCGGGCCGAGCAGGTGTCCCATCAGATTTCCGAAGAGGTCCAGGCGCGCCCCAGCGAGCCAGCCGGTCAACTCCGGGTCGCCGAGCCAGCGCAGCTGATTGCCGTAGTCGGCTCGCGCGAGGCGCAGCCAGTCGAGGTCGGTGTCCGGGTGCGGCAACGGCACGCACAGCTCGTTTTTCACGCCGTCGTCCGGATAGGCCGCTTCGACGTGAGCGATCAGCGCGGCGCTGAATATCTGTTGGCATCCGCGCACGCTTTGTAACGTGATGCGGTCAGCGTCGAAAATTGGTGTAGCGGGCCGTTTTTCGGCACCGTCGGCGGTGCAGTCGATGTACAGCGCGCAGGAGTCCATCGCCACGGCGCCGTCGTCGAGCACCATCCGGTCGGCCTCGACGCCTTGCAGGTGGCCCATCCGCACGACGCCGGGGATGCGTCGCAGCTGCTCGAGTTCGAGCCGGGTGACGGTCGCGCAGCGATACATGCTCGGCCGGATCGCCGGATCAAGCCGCAGCAGCGCACCGACGTGTTCCAGACGCGAAAACAGATCCTCGACCGACTCCGCCTCCGCGACGGCCCGTAACTGCGCGGTAAAACAGGCTTTGATCCGGTCGGCGAACAACGATCCGGGCTGGATCGTCGCGCGATCCAGCAGCCAGGAGTCGCGGGGCATGATCCAGGTCAGCCGGTCCGGCGCGACGCCGTGACCGAGCAGCCACAGGCAGGTGTCGATGCCGGTCTTGCCGGCCCCCACGACGACGTAGCGCTCACGCGCGGCGAGCCGGGGCAGGTCGTTGGGCGGCACGCATCGGATGCCGTCGGCAACCCCATAAGGAGGGGGGCGCATGGCCGGAACGGTGACCCGCATGTAGGTGGCGTCGACGACGCGGTGCGTCACGCGGACGGCGTGGTCGGCGCCGGCCAGCGTGCGAAACCGGCCTTCACCACAGCTTTGGCCGAGGTATTCGCTCATCGGGAAATAGTTGACCCGGCCCGTCGGCAACCAGTCCCGGCGCATGATGCGTTCGTAATACGCGCAGATCTCGCCGGCACTCGCCAATTCGTAAAGGCCTTGGTTCCAACCCACTTGATCGATGGTGTCGCTGCCCAACCGTGACGAGTTGACGCCGTAGAAAGCGGAGGGCTGATGCAGCCGCACGAACGGGTAGGCCATGGTCCAGTGCCCACCGGGCGCGTGGTGGCGGTCCACCACCACCACGCTGGCCTCCGTCTCGGAGACCAGCGTGTCGATGAACGCCATGCCCATGGCGCCCGCGCCGACGACCAGGTAGTCGGCCTCGATGGTGCGCATACAGCTGTCAGGCTAGCCGGGCGCCCACCTTGCCAACGCCCTAACCGGGTTACTAGGATATGCAAGTATCCGCTCAAAGCGCCGTCAACCACACTCGAGGGCCCAATGACCACACAAATTCCGCACTTCATCGATGGGCAGCGCACCGCCGGCAAGTCCGGCCGCAGCGCTGACGTCTTCGATCCCAGCACCGGGCAGGTTCAGGCGACGGTGCCGATGGCCGGCCAAGCCGACATCGACGCCGCGGTGTCGTCGGCCGTCGAGGCCCAAAAGGGTTGGGCCGCAACCAATCCGCAGCGGCGCGCGCGGGTGATGATGCGCTTCATCGAGCTGGTCAACAACCACAACGACGAGCTGGCCGAGCTGCTGTCGCGCGAGCACGGCAAGACCCTGGCCGACGCCAAGGGCGACATCCAGCGCGGCATCGAGGTCATCGAGTTCTGCCTCGGCATCCCCCACCTGCTCAAGGGCGAGTACAGCGAAGGCGCCGGCCCGGGCATCGACGTCTACTCGTTGCGCCAGCCGCTGGGCGTGGTCGCCGGCATCACGCCGTTCAACTTCCCGGCGATGATCCCGCTGTGGAAGGCCGGCCCCGCACTGGCCTGCGGCAACGCCTTCGTGCTCAAGCCCAGCGAGCGCGACCCGTCGGTCCCGGTGCGACTGGCCGAACTGTTTCTGGAGGCGGGTTTGCCGCCAGGCGTCTTCCAGGTCGTGCACGGCGACAAGGAGGCCGTCGACGCCATCCTGAACCACCCCGACATCCAGGCGGTCGGGTTCGTCGGCAGCTCCGACATCGCGCAATACATCTACGCGGGGGCCGCGGCCACCGGCAAGCGCTCGCAGTGCTTCGGGGGCGCCAAGAACCACATGATCGTGATGCCCGACGCCGATCTGGACCAGGCCGTCGACGCCCTGATCGGTGCCGGGTACGGCAGCGCCGGTGAGCGCTGCATGGCGATCAGCGTTGCGGTCCCGGTCGGTGACAAGACCGCCGACCGCCTGCGCGCCCGGCTCATCGAGCGGATCAACAACCTGCGCGTGGGCCACAGCCTGGACCCCAAGGCCGACTACGGCCCGCTGGTGACAGAGGCCGCCCTGGCAAGGGTGCGCGACTACATCGCCCAGGGAGTCGACGCGGGGGCCGAACTGGTCATCGACGGCCGCGAACGCGCCAGCGACGACCTGACTTTCGGTGACGCCAACCTCGAAGGCGGCTTCTTCATCGGCCCCACCCTGTTCGACCACGTCACCCCGGACATGTCGATCTACACCGACGAGATCTTCGGCCCCGTGCTGTGCATCGTAAGAGCCACGAACTACGAAGAAGCGCTGGCGCTTCCTTCTCAGCACGAATACGGCAACGGGGTGGCGGTTTTCACCCGCGACGGCGACGCGGCCCGCGACTTCGTCTCCCGCGTGCAGGTCGGCATGGTCGGTGTCAACGTGCCCATCCCGGTCCCGGTGGCCTACCACACCTTCGGCGGCTGGAAGCGTTCCGGGTTCGGTGACCTCAACCAGCACGGCCCGTCGTCGATCATCTTCTACACCAAGACCAAGACGGTGACGTCGCGGTGGCCGTCCGGCATCAAGGACGGCGCCGAATTCGTCATTCCCACCATGGATTGAGACTGCTTTATGGCTTCTTTTACCCTCGATGACGACGAACGCGTGATCACCGAGACGGCCGCCGCGTTCGCCACCAAGCGCCTCGCCCCACACGCCCTGGAATGGGATGCGGCCAAACACTTCCCGGTCGACGTGCTGCGAGAATCGGCTGAGCTCGGCATGGCGGCGATCTACTGCCGCGAGGATGTCGGCGGCAGTGGCCTGCGCCGGCTCGATGGGGTGCGCATCTTCGAGCAGTTGGCGATCGCCGACCCGGTCACCGCCGCGTTCCTGTCCATCCACAACATGTGCGCGTGGATGATCGACAGCTTCGGCACCGCCGAGCAGCGCAAGGACTGGGTCCCACGGCTGGCGTCGATGGACGTCATCGCCAGCTACTGCCTCACCGAACCCGGCGCCGGTTCCGACGCCAGCGCGCTGAGTACCCGCGCGGTCAAACAGGGCGGCGATTTTGTGCTCGACGGCGTCAAGCAGTTCATCTCCGGCGCGGGCGCCTCGGACGTCTACGTGGTGATGGCCAGGACGGGAAGTGAGGGCCCGCGCGGCATATCGGCCTTCGTCGTCGAAAAGGGCACTGCTGGACTGAGTTTCGGTGCACTCGAGGAGAAGATGGGCTGGCATGCGCAGCCCACCGCACAGGTGATCCTGGAGGGCGTCCGGGTGCCGGCCGACGCGATGCTGGGCGGAGCCGACGGCGAGGGCGCCGGATTCGGCATCGCGATGAAAGGCCTCAACGGCGGTCGGCTCAATATCGCCGCGTGCTCGCTCGGCGGCGCCCAGGCCGCCGCCGACAAGGCGGGCGCCTACGTTCGCGACCGGCAGGCGTTCGGGTCGTCGCTGCTCGACGAGCCGACCATCCGTTTCACCCTGGCCGACATGGCCACCGGCCTCGAGACGTCGCGAATGATGTTGTGGCGGGCGGCCGATGCCTTGGACGCCGACGATCCCGACAAAGTCGAGTTGTGCGCAATGGCCAAGCGCTACGTCACCGACACCTGCTTCGAGGTCGCCGACAAAGCCCTGCAGCTGCACGGCGGCTACGGCTACCTGCGCGAGTATGGTCTGGAAAAGATCGTCCGCGACCTCCGAGTGCACCGGATACTGGAAGGCACCAACGAAATCATGCGGGTGGTCATCGGCCGGGCCGAAGCCGCACGGGTCCGCGCAACCGTATAGAAGGGTCTTTTAGATGACCGAGCACCTGACGGTGGCCTTCCTGGGCCTGGGTCATATGGGCGGGCCCATGGCGACGAATCTTGTTGCGGCCAAACACGCGGTGCGCGGATTCGATCCTGTGCCGGCGGCGTTGTCCGCGGCGACCGAGGCCGGGGTCACCGGATTCGGCAGCGCCATCGACGCGGTGGCCGGCTCGGACGTGGTCATTACCATGTTGCCCAACGGGGAGCTGGTCAAACGCTGCTATGCGGAGATCCTGCCGGCTGCGCGATCCGGCGCGTTGTTCATCGACAGCTCCACGATCTCGGTCGACGATGCCCGCGAGGTGCATGCGCTGGCCGAATCGAACGGCGTCGCGCAGCTGGACGCACCAGTGTCCGGCGGGGTGAAGGGTGCCGTCGCCGGGACTCTGGCGTTCATGGTGGGTGGCGACGAGGACGCCCTGCAGCGGGCGCGGCCGGTGCTGGAACCCATGGCGGGCAAGATCATTCACTGCGGCGCGGCCGGTGCCGGGCAGGCCGCCAAGGTGTGCAACAACATGGTGCTGGCGGTGCAGCAGATCGCGATCGGCGAGGCGTTCATCCTGGCCGAGAAGCTCGGGTTGTCCGCCCAGTCCCTGTTCGACGTCATCACCGGGGCGACCGGCAACTGCTGGGCCGTGCACACCAATTGCCCTGTGCCCGGCCCGGTCCCGGCCTCACCAGCCAACAACGACTTCAAACCGGGCTTTGCCACCGCGCTGATGAACAAGGACCTGGGCCTGGCGATGGACGCGGTGTCCTCCAGCGGATCGGCGGCTCCACTGGGTACACACGCCGCCGAGATCTACGCGAAATTCGCTGCCGACCACGCCGATAAGGACTTCAGCGCGGTCATCGAGATGCTGCGCGGCAGCTGAACTCACGCGAGCTTGGCTTCCACGACGCTGAGCGGTGAAGCGGTTCGTACCACCCTCGTCATCTCAAACCCCGCTTCGCTCAGCAGATATCGGTACTCGGCCGCCGTGCGTTCCCGCGCGCCCAGGTTCAGCAGCATCTCCAGGTCCACCCAGTTTCCAGGGAAGTCACGGTCGTGCTCCGGGATGACCATTTCGACCAGTAGCACCCTGGCCTGCGGGCCCGCCGCTGCGCGAACGTTGCGCAGGATTCGGACCGCCATGTCGTCGCGCCAGTCGTGGACGATGTTCTTGAGGATGTAGGCGTCACCCCCACCCGGAACGGTGTCGAAAAACGATCCCTCCGCGATGCACACCCGGTCGGCCACACGGTGCCTTTCGAACAATGGGAGCGCGCTCGCGACGACCGAGGGCAAGTCGTACAGCACGCCGCGGGAACCGGGCGCCGCCGCGAGGACGGCGGCCAGCAGCGGGCCGTGACCACCGCCGACGTCGACAATCGTGGGGTAGGCGCTGAAGTCGTAACCGGCGACCACCGACGCCGTGGTCAGCTCCGAAATGTTCGTCATCGTCTGGTTGAAGAGCTCGGCGAGCTCGGGCTCGTCGGCGAAGTAGGCGAAGCTGTCCTTGCCGTGCAGCGCCGGGACGACGGACAGACCGGTGCGGACGGAATCAACGAGCAGCGTCCATCGTTCGCGCTGCTCCCGGGACCCGTAGAACCGCGCCGCGGACGTTGTCGACACCGGTGCATCCGAACACAGTGTCGCCGCAAGGGCATTAAGCTCATAGCGACCGTCGCGGCGGCGGCGGAAAACCCCGCGACCGATCAGGGCGCGCAGCAACCGTCGCAGGGCGTCGGCGTCCGCGCCCACCTGGTCTGCCAGTTCCTCGATCGGCAGCGGGCCCTTGGCCAGCGCGTCGGCGACGCCCAATTGGGCCGCGACGGTGATCGCCTGCGAAGCCCAAGTGGCGGTGATCATTTCCATCATCGCCGCGGGCGGGGGCACCAGCCGTTGATGTAGCCGATACAGGCGATGGCGGACCCATTCGACAACGCGGGCCAGCCGCGGAGGCGGCACCTTGGCGCTCGTCGACATCACCTCACCTCCGTTCAGACGCGCGCGGGCGCTACGGCCGCGAGGTCTCGACTGATCGCCGCGGACATCCGGGTGTGGCTCACCTTGTGCAGGAACGACGCCAGCGCCCACGTCATCACCCGGTCCGAGATCATTGCCGCCGGCCTCAGCATGGACTCGCTGCGGGACACCTGCTGCGTGGTCACCCAGGACACGGCCTTGACCTGGCGCCGCCGGGTCTTTTCATACCAGCGCAGCGCGCTCGCGAGCTGATGCCTCCCGCCGGGAAGGATTGTCCGATCGAGATTCGAAAGCGCCTTGCACAACACCATCGTGTCGAGCAGCGCCTGGTTTGTCCCCTGCGCAAGGGTCGGCGGCATCGTGTGGGCGGCATCGCCGAGCAGGGTGACAGCGCCACGGCCCGCGCGGAGAATCGGATGCCGGAAATGCGGGAATGGCGAAGGGGCAAGATCCTCGTCGTTCAGCGTCAGCAGCACACGGTCGACAAGATCGGACCATCCGGTGAAATGGGAACGCAGCGTGTCGACCGGACGTGGCGGCCTGACGAAGTCGGGCGTCCACGGCAAGTCAAACCACCACTGCAGATTCGACCCTCCCGCTGGCCACAGGCCAAGGTTTCCATGCTCGCCGATGATCATGAGCGCGACGTTTCGGTCGACGTTGCCCGGAAGCGACACAAGCCCCTGCCAGCTGCACCAGCCCGTGGGCCGCGCGGCCGGCCCGCCCACATGATCACGGACCCTCGAGTGCAGACCGTCCGCGCCGATCAGCAGATCCCCTTCGGCCGAGGTGCCGTCGTCGAATTCGACCCGCACCCCACTCTGGGTGTTGACGAAACCGATAGCACGGCGGTTGAACCGAATGCGCTCTGCGGCAAACCCTTTCAGCAGGCGTTCGAGCAGGAGTCGACGCGGGACCATCCGGACCGGTGCGCCCAATCGCGCCGTGATCGTCGTCAGGTCCACCGTTGCGATTCGGCGACCCGTGGGTGTCTTGACGCGCACGGTGGACAGTAGCTGCCCGGCGCCTTCCATATCGACACCGAGCTGATCCAAAACCCTTGCGCCATTGGGCCAAATGGTTACGGCGCCCCCACCCGGCTGCGAATCCGGCCGTCGCTCGAAGAGGGTGACGTCATGCCCGTCGCGCATGAGCCCGCGGGCAACGGAAATGCCGCCGACACCGGCACCGACGACAAGGATGCGAAGCGGCATCGGTGTCAGTTCCGCGCAGGGCCAAGGTTCATCGCAGACCTCCTACCGCTACCACGTAGGACGTCGGCGAGAGGTTCAAAAGTCGCCGGCGTTGCGCCGCAGCGTCTCAATGGACGATACGAGCGCTTCGGACTCGTCGGCGTCGATCCCGATGTCACCGAACACCTGCTCGTTGAGCGTGATGGTGGCGTCCTCGACGGTCGAGCGCCCCAAATCGGTAATCTGCACGAGTGTGGTGCGCCCGTCGGTGGGGTGGGGCACCCGCTGCACCAGCCCGTTGGCTTCCAGCCGACGGATCGCATGCGTGACGCTGGTGACGTGGACCTGCAGGCGGTCGGACGCCTTGGTGATGGGCAGCGCGCCGCTGCGGCTGAACGCCAGGAGCCGCAACAACTCGAAGCGGGAAAAGCTCAAGTCGTAGGGGCGCAGCGCGTTCTCGACGCGGGCGAGCAGGATCTGGTGAGCCCGCATCACGGAGGTCACCGCCACCATGCCCGGCGCCACGTCACCCCAGCCGGCACGCGTCCAGTTCGCCCTCGCCTGTGCGATCGGGTCGGGTTTGTCGGATGCAGAAGGGGCCACGCCCTTTCTTACCGCACTTTGGCCGCGATTTTCCTCAGGCTTGTGACTTTGCCACTGCGGTCAGCACCGCGCGGGTGGATGCGCGGCTCCCGACGGTGATCCGCGCGCCTCCGTCGGGGTAGGGCCTGACCTTCAGTCCGGCGTCACCGAACACCTGTTGCCAGTGCCGCCCGACGGGCGGCAGGTAGACGAAGTTGGCGTGTCCGTCGGTAGTGCGCACCCCTAGCGCAGCGAGGCGCCGAGACAAATATTGTCGCTCACCGGCGATCCGCAGAATGCGTTGCCGCAACTGGTCGTCGGCCGCATAGGATGCGGCCACCGCGACCAGGCTGGTGATCCCCATGCCAAACGGCAATTGCATCTTCCACAGGATCGCGGCGAGCTCCGGTGAGGCGAACCCGTAGCCGATACGAAGTCCGGCCAACCCGTAGGCCTTCGAGAACGTCCGCAACACCACGACATTTCCGAAGCGCCGCACCAGATCCGGCCCGCCGACGCGGTGCTGTGGGGCGACGAATTCGATGTAGGCCTCGTCGAGCAGCACGACGGTGTCGTCCGGCACGCGGCGCAGGAATCGCTCGACCTCCGGGACGGGTTCCATCGTGCCGGTCGGATTGTGCGGCCGGCACAGCACGACGACCTTCGCGTCCGCCGCCGCCTCGGCCATGGCCCGTAGGTCGTGGTGACCGGATTGGTCGAGCGGAACGCTGACCGGCGTCAGGTGGGCCATCTGCGCGAATATCGGGTAGCCGTCGAATGTGGGCTCGCTCAACACAACTCGGTCGCCGGGCCGCGTCACCGCGTGCAGGACCTGCATCGCCACGCCACTCGCCCCGGCTCCGAGCACGACCTGCTCGTCGCCGACCCCGACGTGCCCGGCGACGAGGGTCCGCATCCGTTCGGGCCGGAATTCGGGATAACGGTTGGCGGCGTCGATCGAGCGAATCAACGCCGACCGCACGGCCGGCAGCGGCGGGAACGGGTTCTCGTTGAGGGACAGCGCCAGCGGATCGATCGCGTCCGGCAGTGCGCCACCCATCTCGACGGGGTCCGCGTCCAGCACGACCGACATCAGTCTCGCCCGCCCCACCGGACCGCGGCCGCGCCCGCGAAGTCGCCGGCGTGCGCGAACGCCGCCATCATCACCACATCGCCGGCCTTGAGCTGACCGTCGGATATGGCACGGTCGAGGTTGATGGGGATGCCGGCGCCGAACAGGTTGCCGCACTCGTCGAAGGTGTCGCGATGACGTTCGGCCGGCACGTCGAGCGCCTCCCGCCAGTTACGCAAGAACACCCGATTGGGTTGATTGGTCACCAGTAGATCGATCTCATTGGAGCGCAACCCGATCCGGTCGCAGACCGCGAGCGCGACCTCGGGGACCTGCCTGTTGCCGCGCGCCAACACCTTGGTGATCTTGCTTTCGGTGAAACCGATGCAGCCTTCACCCGGTCCGGGTTGCCACCATTTCCGGGGCGGGTCGACGGCGATCGTCATGTCGCCGGCGTATTCGCCGTAGGTGCGGCACTCGACGTCGAGAATCGGTGAATCGTCGGACAGGGTGACAAGGCCGACGGCGGCGCCGTCACCGGGCACCGACGACTGCGCCTTCGCCCGCACGCCGGGTTGATCGAAGATCTGTCCCGCGGCGTTCTGCGCGACGGCGATGAGCGCGGTGCGCCCCTCGCCGGACATCAGGAGCCGACGGGCCACCTTGAGCCCCAGCACGAACGCCGCGCACCCGCCGTTGTGCAGATCCAACACCCAGTTGGGTCGCATGCCGAGACGGTGCGCGATGCTGCCACCCCCGCCGTAGAACGGCATGTCGGGCATCTGAGTGTGGGTGATCAGCACGTCCACGTTGGAGATGACGTCGTGGCCGTTCCGTTCGATGACACCCGCGGCGGCCTGCTCGACCATGTCGACCGCGGTTTCATCGGCCGCGACGTGATGGCGGAACTTAGGGGCGCGGAACATCAGGTTGTCGGCCAGCTCATCGGAGCCGGCGAACTTCGCGTAATAGCCTGCGCCGATGGGTTCTCCGGGCAGGTAGGTGGAGACGTCGGTCAGGCTCGCGGTTGGTTGCTTCATTTCGCGGTGCTCATCTCATCCAGACCGGCGTGATCGGCAGGCCGTTGCGGTGGCGATACTCGGCGATCGTCTTGAGGTTGTGCAGTTCCACTCCGTGACCGGCACCGAAGATGTCCCAAAAGTCACCAACCCAGCCCGTCCGATCCGGCGGCGCGGCGTCGGTGTACGGGTTGTTGTCGTAGAAGGGGTGGTGGCAATTGGTCCACAGCACAACGGAACCGGGCTTGTTCAGTACCATCTGCGCGTCGACGACCCGCATCAGGTAGATCATCCAGAGGTGCTGACTCTGGTCCCAGGCGCAGTGATAGTCGACGGTGCGCGCCTCGGCGTTGGCCACCGTTCGGGTGAAGATCTTGGTATCCGGGAGCAACCGGTCGTAGGCCAGCCACAGCCCGGGCTCGTCGGTGGGGGTGAAGTCGCGCAGCGTGTACGTCCACTCCTCGAGGCTGCGCGTATCGGCCAGGTATTCGAACAGCTCGTCGGGTGGGCAGTCGACGTAGTCGCTGACAGTGCAGTATCGCCCGAAGACCTCGTCGTGCGGGTACACAGACCGCATCTGGGCCATGAACATCGGGGCGGTCTTCTCCAGCGGCGAGCTCTCGATCCGGACCAGCCCCTCGATCGGCTCGGTGGTGCCGGTGTGAACGTGAATGTCGTCAAGCGCTGGCAGGGACATCTGATCTTTCCCCTTCGTGAGGTGTCGGTCGGCCAATGAATTTGGCCGCTTGCTGATTCAAAAATGTTGCAAAGGGCGGGATTTCGTCGGCGGAGCACTCAATGCTGATCACCGAGGGGCCGTCCGTGGTCATCGCCCCTTCGAGCACGGCAGCCAGCCCGTCGACGTCGGCCACGTCTATCGCCGACAGTCCCGGGAACATCGCCGCCAATCCGGCGCCCAGCCGGCTGGGACCGAACCGGTTGTAGCTGTACAGGTCGTCGTAGAACAGCTGTTCGCGGGTCACGCACATGGCGTGGGCGTTGTTGTTGAACAAGACGAACGTCACCGGCAGCCGATACTGCACCGCCGTGTGAACTTCCATGCCGTGCATGAAGAATGCGCCGTCGCCGGCTATGACTACCGTGCGCCGGCTGAACCGGCTGTCCGCGGCACGGCCGAAAGCCATCCCGATGGCGGCACCGAAGCTGTAGCCCATGCCCCCCATGCCGAGCGCGACGGCGAACCGCCCGCCACGGCGGACCGGCAGGTGGTGAATGGCCGCCGCACCGGTGTTGCCCGCGTCGACGACGATGTCCACACCGTCGGGCAGCACCCGGTCCAGCACGCTGAGCGCATCGCGGTAGCGCACACCCGGACCGCGATGGGGCGGTGGACGCAGTTCGGTGTCGGTCACGAAATCGGGCACCCGCAGGCCCCTCGGCCGCCCGTGGCCGGACAGTTCCATGGCCACCATGCGCAAGGAGGTCCGCAGGTCGTCCGTGTACACGTGGGTGCAATCGAGGTACGGCGCCGCCGACCCGATCGACACCGTCCGCGCGGCCGTCAGCACCTCGTCGAGGCCCGCCCGGGCCGTCACCGACAGGCGGGTGCCCACCACCAAGCACACCGTGCTGTTAGCGACCGCCTCGGCCACGCCGGGATGCCCCATCACACCGGTCACACCCAGGGCCGACGACGAGCCCGAACCTGGCGTTCCTGCGACGTCTTTGGCGTCGGGCACGCATGCCACCCGCGCCCGCAGCGTGGCGCGCAGCGTCTCCAGCTCCGCTCGGGCATCGTCGCGGGCAACCTGCTCGCCGGCGATGATCGTGACCGGCCCGTCGGCGGCCCGTAGCGCGCGCAATACCGGATCCAGATCACCGATCCGGGGCGCCGCCGACGGACCGGTGGTATGCCCATCGCGACCGACGACCGTCACCGGCTTCTGCTGAACGTCCTTGGGCAACAACAGGACAGCCGGGCCACCGCCGCGTGCGGCCGCGATGGCCTCGGGCAGTGCGGTGACGATGTCGGAGGGCGTCAGCACCCGGCGGCACCAGACCGATACCGCCGAGAACAGCGCCTCGGCATCCAGCGAGCCATTGCGGCCGCTGGTGTCCTGGAAGCTGCCTCGCCCGTCCATCGTGGTCGCCGGCTGGCCCACCAGCGCCAACACCGGGACACGGCTGGCCAACGACTCCCCAAGGCCGGGAACAAGATTGAGGGCACCCCCACCAGAAGTCGCCGCCACTACGCCCAGGCCGGCGCCGCTGCGGCTGTATCCGTCGGCCATCGTGGCCGCGGAGAATTCATGCTTGGCCAGCACGGCGGTGATGTCTGCGCAGAAGTGTGCGGCGTCGTAGAGGTCTTCGATGTTGGCGCCGTCGACACCGAATATGTAATCGGCGTCGGTCCTCGCGAGATGCTCGACGATGTGGTCGACCACCCGGTGTTGCCTCGACATCTGCTCACCTAACTTATGACGATGCCAGTAACACGACCCGCGGGTAACTTCAGTTCACTCCCTGAGCGGGATCCCGCTGATTGCCAGCGCTTTTAGATACGTGTCAAATAGCTGTGGAAGCGGCCATCCGGGTCGTAGGCGGCGCGCACGCGGTCCAGCCGTGCCATGTTCGGTTCGGTGATGAATCGCGCGGGGCGCCGGCACAGGTTCTCGTCCGCGAGCGCGATACCGGTCGCCAGGTGCGACATGGCGGCCATGTTGGACGCGGCCCAGTCGCGGTACCGTTCGTCGTCCGCCGGATCCTGCCAGATGGTGTACAGCGCCATGTAGATGTCGTCTTCGAGGCCATAGACCATGTCGGTGCGGCTCGGCGACGTCTTCCAGCCCGTGAAGATGAAGTGTGAGGGGTGCGGCGGCATCGTTTCGATGATCCGGCGGATGCCGGGCAGTAGTTCTTCGGCGGAAGCCGAGGTGAACATGCTGTCCGCGATGTAGCGGTGGCCCTTCGGGTAACTGGTCATCACGGCCGTATACCAATTGGCCAGGGTTGTCGGCGCGTAGGGAAGGCCGACGATCGCCTTATCGATAACCGGGCAACTGCCCAGCGGGGCAAGGGCTTTGGCCGCCTCGTCCTCCGAATCGGCGAAGACGGGCGAGGCGATCGTGATGCCCGGCTCCTCCAGGCCGGCTCCCGGGAAGCTACGGGCGGTATGCATCTGCAGTTCGACCCGGTGATCGAGCTCGCCGCTGATCGAGCGCGCCCACGTGAAGACCTCGTCGGCAAGCTCGATGGGGTACATGTACAGGCAGGTGCCCCACACCGCCGGACGCGGATAGACCCGTAGCTTGAACGAGGTCACCACACCGAAGAAGCCGGGGCCCGAACCGCGTGCGGCCCAATACAAGTCGGGATTATTCTCGGGATCGCAATAGAAGTGCTCGCCGTCCGCGGTGATGACCTCCAGCCCCAGCACGCTCTCGCACGCCGGTCCGAGGGCCCTGCTGTTCCAGCCGTAGCCGCCTTGCAGCAGATAACCACCGAGGCAGATCCCCTCGCAATGGCCCGCGGGAAAGAACAGGTTTTGCGCGTCGAGTTCGGCCGCGAAGACGCTGGCGATCTTTCCCGGGCCGACGTCCGCGGTCATCCGTTCCGGATCGACACTGCAATGATCGAGGTGGCTAACGTCCAGCAGCAGGCCGCCGTCGCGAAGGTGGTTGGCGACCCAGCTGCGCCCGCCCGAACATACCCCGACGCGATGCCCGTTCGCCCGCGCATAACGCAGCGCCGAGTCCACGTCGTCGGCGTTGTGCGCCTGGACGATGACGTCCGGGAATCGTTCCGGCACAAGGCCGTTCCATACCGTATCGAGACGGGCCGCTTCGTAGCCCGCTTCGCCGCGGAAGAAAGTGTGTTGCTTGGTGAGCAGATTCATTTGCGTTCCTTAAACCGGCGCCAGTTGTTCGCTGTCCTGCGACCGCCTGAGGTAGGCCGCGACCTTCGCGGCCAGCGGCGTGGCGGCCAGCCGGATGGCCCGCAGCGGACCATTCGGCGGAATCCCGTATCCGATCGCGAACATTCCCTCCCCGACGTGGCAGGCGAAGCCGCCGCGCGGGTTGCCGTGCTCGTCGAGGACACCGAGGTGGCCGACCAAACCGCGCAGGTTCGTCTCGAAGCCGGTTGCGGCGATGATCACCTCGGGCGTCACCGATGTGCCGTCGGCGAGGATGACGGAGCCGGATTCCAGCCGGGTGACGGCGCCTACGACTTCGACGCGCCGCGCTCGAACCGCGTCGATTAGCCCGTCGGCCAGCGTGGGGATGCGGCCCCGTGTCTCGACTGTCGCTTTGAGGCCGACCGTGGGTCGCTGAAAACCGTAGGGGGACAGGTCGCCCCACATCAGGCGGGTCGCACGGGCGATCAACGGATCGACCACGCGGGCGGGGATCCTTGCGGACAGCTCGAGGAAGATGTCCGACGGGAACCCGCCGATGGCCCGGCGCACCAGGTGCGGTGGTGTGCGCACCGCCAGCCAGATCCGGCCGGCGCCGTCGTTGGCCAGCTGCACCGCGATGTCGGCCGCCGAGTTACCCGCCCCGACCACGAGGACGTCTCGGCCGCGGTACGGCCACGCGTTGACGAACTTCCCGGAGTGAACGAGCTCGCCTTGGAAGCAATCAAGCCCCGGCCAGCAAGGAGCGGCCGGTGCATCGTAGTTGCCCGTGGCGAGAATTATTGTGCGGCTTAGGACTTCGCCCGATGACGTGTCGAGCTGCCACACTCCCCCGCAACGGTCGACCGAGTGGACTTCGCACCCCAGCATGAGTGGGATCTTCTGCTGTACGACGTAGCGATCGAAGTAGCGGACCATGTCCTCCTTGGTGGGCCATCGGCCGGCGCTCAACGGGATACGTTGTCCCGGTAGGTGAGACAAGAACCCGGTCGTGTTGAGGCGAAAGTCGTCATAACGCGTGCGCCAGGAGTTCGCGGGGGCCGCCGCGCGGTCGAGCACGAGCGCTGTGACACCGTGCCGATGGCCGAGTTGCCGTGCGACGGCCAGCCCCGCGGGCCCGGCTCCGATGACAACGGCGTCGACGCTGTCCCGAGTCGCGGCCGCGCGGTGGGTCCCTGGCATGCCTGTGTAACGACACGCGAGGGCGGTGGGTTCACCGCGCGGTGTTTACAGCGAACGCTGCAACAACACTTGTCCGGTGTCGGCGGCAACCACCTGCACGGCGGCGATCTGGTCGACCGGAGTCGAGATGGCACCCGCCGGCGTCGCCGTGTGGCCGGGTACGGCCACCCATGTCGCCAGCCGGGTCTGGCTGCCATCACGCCCCAGCACGACCATCGCGAGCGTGTCATGGTGCGCGGTCAGCGGAGCCAGGCACACGCAGCGCAGGTTGATGGACGTCCCCCAGTGCTGGCCGCTGACGGCGATTGTCGACGTGAGCAGGCTGGTGCCCACCTGCGCCATCGGCGCCGAAGACGCGGTCATCTGCTGCGACGGGGTCGACGACCAACCCTGAAGTCCGACGAGCACCGCGATGGCCAGCACCGCGGCCGCGGCCGCCGACGCCACCCAGGTCACTACCCGGGTGCGGCGCCGCCGCCACCGGACCGTCGCCAGCAGGGACGGCAGCAATTCCGCAGAGATCTGAGGGGCCGGACCGGATTGGTCGATCGCGGCCACCTCGTCACGGTCGAGTTGTGACAGCAGGGCCGGCACGCCGCTGAGATCGGCGACGGCGGACCGGCAGGCCGGACACTGCGCCATGTGCGTCTCGAACTCGCGCCGTTGCGCGGCCGACAAAGAGCCCAACACGTATGCGGCATCCCACATCGCGTAACGATCTTCGGGAGGGCCGATATCGCGTACCGGCGTCCTCATTTCATCCATCTCTCTCACCCCTCGCGCATTCGGAGCCCCTCATCGGGTAACCCCAAGTTCCTGCAGAGTGAGCCGCAACGCCCGCACAGCATAGTGTAGTCGCGACTTCACTGTTCCCTCTGCGATTCCTAGGTCTGCAGCAGTCTGTGTGGTGGTCCAACCGCGGTAGTAGGACCGTTCGATCACCGCTCGGTGCTCGGCGGACAATTGGGCCATCGCGTCCGCTATCAGCAAACGGTCCAGCGCCGCGTTGACCTCGTCCGGTGTGGACTGTTCGGGCGCACCCGAGACGTCCGTGGAGCCGACGACGTTGCGAAACCGCGCGCTGCGCCGGTCGTCGATGATCATGTTGCGGGCCACGGTGAACAACCACGCCCGAGCCGAGCGCTCGGTGTCGCCGACGACCTCGGGGTGTTGCCACGCCCGCAGCAGCGTTTCCTGGACCACATCCTCGGCCTGGCTCGCGTCCCCCGTCAGCCGCAGCGCGTAGCGCCACAGAACCGCGGCGTGTTCGTCGTAAAGCGCCTTCATCAGAGCGGCCTCGGCAGCGCCGGTCACTCCGCGACTGCCAGAAACCCGAGCCACTCGATCACCTCCTGCCGGGGAAACGAGGTGAGTGGGCGTTTAGTTCAAGGCTAGTCGGCCACTATGCCGAGGTCAGGACGCGTGGGCCGGCGTCGGTGACCGCGACGGTGTGCTCCCAGTGTGCCGCCCGCGACCCGTCGGTGGTGGTGACCGTCCAGTGGTCGTCGAGCACCACGGTCTTGCCGGTTCCCAGCGTCAGCATCGGTTCGATGGCCAGTACCGACCCGGCGGCAAGCAGAGGGCCGCGTCCCGGAGAGCCCTCGTTGGGCAGGAACGGGTCCATGTGCATCTGGCGGCCGATGCCGTGGCCGCCGTAGCCCTCGACGATCCCGAACGCCCGCGAATGGCGGGCCTCGGCGTCGCGCGTGCCCATCTCGATGGCGTGCGACACGTCGGTCAGCCGGTTACCGGGCACCATGGCCGCGATCCCGGCCTCCAGCGATTCCCTGGTCGCCTGCGACAGAGCTTCGTCGGCCGCATCCAGCGTCCCCACTCCGAAGGTGACCGCGGCGTCACCGTGCCAGCCATCGAGCACCGCGCCGCAGTCGATCGACACCAGGTCACCCGGCGCCAGAATCTCGGCGGCCGAAGGGATCCCGTGCACAACGCGCTCGTTGACCGACGCACAGATCGACGCGGGATAGCCGTGATAGCCCAGGAACGACGGCACCGCGCCCGCGTCCCGGATCACCGATTCGGCGATCTCGTCCAGGCTGAGCGTCGACACCCCGGAAACCGCGGCCGTGTGGACCGCCCGCAACGCGGCCGCCACCACCGCGCCCGCCGCGGCCATCGCGTCGAGTTCGCCGGCACTGCGCTGCGGCACCACCTTGCGACCCCGCAGCCGCGCGAGCGGGTTCATCCCTACTTGCCCAGCGCCTGCAGCGCGCGGGCGAACACTTCGTCCATGGAGCCGATGGCGTCGACCGTCTTGAGTTCGTCGCGGTAGTAATCCAGCAGCGGCGCGGTCTGGGCACGGTAGATCTTCATCCGGTTCAGGATGACGTCGTCGGTGTCGTCGGCACGCCCGCGGCCCTTCAGCCGCTGCAGCAACTCGTCTTCGGAGACCCGGAATTCCAGCACGGCGTCGACGTCGGTGCCCCGGCGTCCCAGCATGTCGTGCAGCGCTTTGGCCTGTTCGATCGAGCGCGGATACCCGTCCAGGATGAAACCGTTCGCCACATCCGAATCGCTCAGCCGGTCGTCGACGAGCTGGTTGGTCAACTCCGAGGGCACCAGGTCGCCGGCGTCGAGGTAACGCTTGGCCTCCAGGCCGAGCTTGGTGCCGTTCTCGATGTTGCTACGGAACAGCTCGCCGGTGGAGATTTGCGGGACCCCCAGCTTCTCCGAGAGCTTCTGGGCCTGCGTCCCCTTGCCCGCCCCCGGCGGTCCCAGCAAAACCACTCTCACTTGAGGAACCCTTCATAGTTGCGCTGCATGAGCTGACTCTCGATCTGCTTGACCGTATCCAAGCCCACGCCGATCATGATCAACACCGCGGTACCGCCGAACGGCAGATTCTGAACCGCCCCGCTATTGCCGATCTGCAAGAACAAGTTGGGCAGCACCGAAATTGCGCCGAGGTAGATCGAACCCGGCAGCGTGATCCGGCTCAGCACGAAACGCAGGTAATCGGCCGTCGGCTTGCCCGGCCGAATGCCGGGAATGAACCCGCCGAACTTCTTCATCTCGTCGGCACGCTCGTCGGGATTGAACGTGATCGAGACGTAGAAGTACGTGAAGAAGATGATCAGGCCGAAGTAGATGGCGATGTACACCGGGTCGCTCGGGTCGGACAGGTAGGTGCCGACGAACTTGTCCCACCAGCTGTTGCCGACCCCGCCGGCGCCGCTGCGGATCAGCTGGGTGATCAGGTGCGGGATGTAGATCAGCGAGGACGCGAAGATCACCGGGATAACACCGGCCTGGTTGACCTTGAGCGGCAGATACGTCGACGTTCCGCCGTACATGCGGCGGCCGACCATGCGCTTGGCGTACTGGACCGGGATCCGGCGCTGGCCCTGCTCGACGAACACCACGCCGACGATGATGACCAGCGCGGCGATCAGGACGGCGCCGAAGATCATCCCGCCGCGGCTGTCCAGGATCTGCTTGCCCTCGGCGGGGATGCGCGCCGCGATGCCCACGAAGATCAGCAGGGACATGCCGTTGCCGATTCCGCGCTCGGTGATCAGCTCACCCATCCACATCACCAGCGCCGCGCCGCTGGTCATCACGAGCACGATGACGACCAGGGTGAAGATGCTCTGGTCGGCGATGATGTCGAGCGAGCAGCCCTGCAGCAGCCCGCCGTTGGCCGCCAGGGCCACGATGCTGGTGGCCTGCAGGATGGCCAGCGCGATGGCCAGATAACGGGTGTACTGCGTCATCTTGGCCTGGCCGGATTGGCCTTCCTTGCGCAGCTCCTCGAACCGTGGGATGACCACCGTGAGCAACTGCACGATGATGCTCGCGGTGATGTAGGGCATCACCCCGACCGCGAACACGGTGAGTTTGAGCAGCGCACCACCGGAGAACAGGTTGATCAGCGAATAGATCTGTCCGGCCGCTCCGCCGCTGGCCTCTTTGATGCACTGCTGGACGTTCGGATAGTTGACGCCAGGGGACGGCAACGCGGCACCGACCCGATACAAGACGACGATGCCAAGCGTAAAGAGGATCTTCCGTCTCAGGTCGACTGTCCGCAGCGATGAGATGAAAGCGGAAAGCAACTCTTCCTCCTGCGCAGCCGGGGTTTCCTGCATCACGCGCCCAACACCCGCAGGCCAGGACGTACGGCCGCCTTAATTACAGCGCGTCAAACCGTGTACGAGACTAACAGCTGGTATGCCCAGGTCCGGTCAGGGCCATCGCGTCGGCCTTCCGATGGCCCCGTGCGGCATCGTTGATCGGACGTTCGCCGCCGCCGTAGCGCGCGGAAAAACACAGGAAGCCGTAAGCCGTGAGGCGTAGAGTTCCTCCCGACTCGTTGCATTTGCTAAATAACTTGGGAGCACCATGACACGCACTGACCAGGACAGCTGGGACTTGGCCTCGAGCGTCGGTGCCACGGCCACAATGGTCGCCGCGGCACGCGCACTGGCCAGCGAGGCCGGCAACCCGATCATCCACGACCCGTTCGCCGCGCCCCTGGTGCGCGCCGTCGGTCTGGATTTCTTCCGACGCCTGGTCGACGGTGAGGTCACGGAATCCGATGGCTACGAGGGCAGCGGTAAGGATTTGGGGCTCGAGACCGACTCCATCGCCGTGCGCACCCGTTTTTTCGACGACTTCTTCCTCAACGCCGCCCGCGACGGGGTCCGCCAGGCCGTGATCCTGGCGGCCGGCCTCGACGCCCGCGCCTACCGGCTGAGCTGGCCGCCCGGGAGCGTGGTCTACGAGGTCGACCAACCCGCCGTCATCGAGTTCAAGAGCGCCACCATGTCCAGCCTGGCCGCCGCGCCGACCGCCGAGCGGCGCACGGTCGGCATCGATCTGCGCGAGGACTGGCCGGCCGCGCTGCGCGACAGCGGCTTTGATGCGACGCAACCGACCTCATGGAGCGCCGAGGGCCTGCTGATGTACCTGCCGCCCGAGGCCCAGGACCGTCTCTTCGACAACATCACCGAGCTCAGTGCCGCCGGCAGCGTGCTGGCCACCGAGTACCACCCTGCCGCCGCGGGCACGACGATGTCGCAGCGCGCCCAGGAATTCAGCGACAGGTGGGCCAAAGTCGGCTGCGACATCGACCTGTCGGGCCTGTTCTTCGACGGCGAACGCAGCAACGTCGTCGACTACCTGACCGGCAAGGGCTGGGAGGTAGCCGCCCGCCCGCGCCGCGAGCTGTTCGGTGACTACGGCCTGGAATTCCACGACGACGAGGCGACGGCGCAGTTCCGCAACATCGTCTCCGTCACCGCCACGCTGCGC
>NZ_LZMB01000032.1 GCF_001673555.1 Mycobacterium sp. 1165178.9
CGCGGCTTCACCGGCCGGGCCAAGGTCATCAAGTTCTCCGGCTGCTACCACGGCCACGTCGACGCGCTGCTCGCCGACGCGGGTTCCGGGGTGGCGACGCTGGGCCTGCCGTCCTCGCCGGGCGTCACCGGTGCGACGGCGGCCGACACAATCGTGTTGCCCTACAACGACATCGACGCCGTTCAACAGAGTTTCGCCCGGTTCGGCGAGCAGATCGCGGCGGTGATCACCGAGGCCAGCCCGGGCAACATGGGTGTGGTGCCGCCCGCGCCCGGCTACAACGCGGCGCTGCGTGCGATCACCGCCGAGCACGGCGCGCTGCTGATCATCGACGAGGTGATGACCGGCTTCCGGGTCAGCCGAAGTGGTTGGTACGGAATCGATCCCGTGGAGGCCGACCTGTTCACCTTCGGCAAGGTGATGAGCGGCGGCCTGCCGGCCGCCGCGTTCGGCGGCCGGCCCGACGTGATGGAGCGGTTGGCGCCGCTGGGCCCGGTGTATCAGGCCGGCACGCTGTCGGGCAACCCGGTGGCGATGGCCGCCGGGCTGGCGACCCTGCGTAACGCCGACGCCGCGGCCTACGCCACTCTGGACGCCAACGCCGATCGCCTGGCCGGGCTGTTCTCCGATGCGCTCACGAATGCCGGTGTGGCGCATCAGATTCCGCGGGCCGGCAACATGCTCAGTGTGTTCTTCTCCGAGACGCCGGTGCACGATTTCGCGTCCGCGCGGGCCACCCAGACGTGGCGTTATCCACCGTTCTTCCACGCGTTGCTGGATGCGGGGGTCTACCCGCCGTGCAGCGCCTTCGAGGCGTGGTTCGTCTCATGCGCCCTGGACGACGGCGCGTTCGACCGCATCGCCGGCGCCCTGCCCGCCGCGGCCAGGGCCGCCGCGCAAGCCGAGAAGGGAAAGTCCTGATGGCCGAGCACACCCGGGTGCACGTCGTGCGGCACGGCGAGGTGTACAACCCGAGCGGCATCCTCTACGGGCGGCTGCCTGATTTCCACCTCTCCGACAACGGCCGCGCGCAAGCGGGCGCGGTGGCCGACGCGTTGGCTCACCGCGACATCGTCGCGGTGATCGCCTCGCCGCTGGAACGGGCCCAGGAGACCGCCGCGCCCATCGCCGCCAAGCACGGCCTGACCGTGGACACCGACCCGGACCTGATCGAATCGGCCAACTTCTTTCAGGGCAAACGGGTCAGCCCGGGCGACGGCGCCTGGCGCGATCCGCGGGTGTGGTGGCAGCTGCGCAACCCGTTCCGGCCGTCCTGGGGTGAGCCGTACGCCGAGATCGCGGCCCGGATGCAAACGGCGGCGGACAAGGCCCGGGCCCGCGGCGCCGGCCACGAGGTGGTGTGCGTCAGCCACCAACTGCCGGTGTGGACGCTGCGGCTGCATGTGACCGGCCGGCGACTGTGGCACGACCCGCGGCGGCGGCAGTGCGGGCTCGCGTCGGTGACGACCCTGGTCTACGACGGCGACCGGCTGGTCGACGTCGAGTACAGCGAACCGGCGGCGCGTTGACCGCGCGCCGACGACGATGCAGAGCGAAGCGATGAGGAGTGGCGCCTTGACCGCGCGACAGGCGATGGCCGGGGCCGTGCTGGCGGCGCTGCTGCCCGGCCTGGTCGCCGGCTGCTCCTCGGGCCGCGACGCGGTGGCCCAGGGCGGCACCTTCGAGTTCGTCTCGCCCGGCGGCAAGACCGACATCTACTACGACCCGCCGGCCAGTCGCGGCCGCCCCGGCCCGCTGGCCGGGCCCGACCTGGCCGACCCCGCGCACACGCTGTCGCTGGACGACCCGATCTTCGCTGGGCGGGTCGTGGTCATCAACATTTGGGGGCAGTGGTGCGGGCCGTGCCGCGCCGAGGTCACCCAGCTCCAGCAGGTGTATGACGCCACCCGGGGCTCGGCGGTGTCCTTCCTGGGCATCGACGTCCGGGACAACAACCGGCAGGCGGCACTGGACTTCGTCAACGACCGCAAGGTGACGTTCCCGTCCATCTACGACCCCGCCATGCGCACCCTGATCGCGTTCGGCGGCAAGTACCCGACGACCGTGATCCCGTCCACGCTGGTTCTCGACCGCCAGCACCGGGTCGCGGCGGTCTTCCTGCGCGAACTGCTGGCGACCGACCTGCAGCCGGTGGTGCAGCGACTGGCCGGCGAGGCATCGCCGACCCCGGCAGGCAAGGCGGCGTCGTGACGGGCTCGAGACGGCGATGACCGGATTCACTCAGCTCGCCGCCGCCGGGCCCCTCCTGGTGGCCCTCGGAGCCTGCCTGCTGGCGGGACTGGTCTCGTTCGCCTCGCCGTGCGTGGTGCCGTTGGTGCCCGGCTACCTGTCGTATCTGGCCGCGGTCGTGGGCGTGGACCAACAGCCACCGGCGGGCGCGAACTTTGCGCGCCCCGCGAGGTCCGCCCGCTGGCGCGTGGCGGGATCGGCGGCGCTGTTCGTCGCCGGGTTCACCACCGTTTTTGTGCTCGGCACCGTCGCCGTCCTGGGCATGACGACCACGCTGATCACCAACCAGCTGCTGCTGCAACGGGCCGGGGGAGTGCTGACCATCGTCATGGGCTTGGTGTTCGTGGGCCTCATCCCGGCCCTGCAGCGCCAGGCCCGGTTCAGTCCGCGCCAGCTGACCACGGTCGCCGGGGCGACGGTGATCACGCCGGCCAGCGTCGGCCCCAGGCACGGCGTCCAGCCCAACGCGAACACCGCGCCCAGCACCGGCGCCCCGGCGACCGTGGTCAGCTGGCGCGGACTGAACCGGGCCTGGCGCTGCAGGGCCGGGGGAGTGCTGACCATCGTCATGGGCTTGGGGTTCGTGGGCCTCATCCA
>NZ_LZMB01000033.1 GCF_001673555.1 Mycobacterium sp. 1165178.9
ACCGAGCAGCTGACCGCCGCACCCTCCATTCCATTGCCCAACAGCACCGCAAGTTTGGAGAACTACGGTGGGGAGCCGTGTGGAAACGAGCCGACGGTGTCTCTGCGGCAGGCGTTCGCCCTGTCCTGCAACACCGCGTTCGTCCAGCTCGGGCTCCTCACCGGGTCCGATGCGCTGCGCAACATGGCGCGGTCGTTTGGGCTGGACAGCACGCCGAGTGTCATCCCGCTCCAGGTCGCAGAGTCGACCGTGGGGATCATCCCGGACGCCGCGGCGCTGGGAATGTCGAGCATCGGCCAGAAGGACGTCGCTCTGACGCCCTTGCAGAACGCCGAGATCGCCGCGACGATCGCGAACGATGGGGTGACGATGCAGCCCTACCTGATCGACAGCCTCAAGGGGCCCGACCTGACCACGATCAGCACCACGGCACCGTATGAGCAGCGGCGCGCCGTGTCGCCGCAGGTCGCCGCTAAGCTGACAGAGCTGATGGTCGGCGCCGAGAAGGTCGCACAGCAGAAAGGGGCGATTCCCGGCGTGCAGATCGCATCGAAGACTGGTACCGCAGAGCATGGCAGCGATCCGCGGCATACACCGCCGCACGCCTGGTACATCGCTTTCGCGCCCGCACAGACCCCGAAGGTCGCTGTGGCGGTGTTGGTGGAGAATGGCGCCGACCGCCTGTCTGCGACGGGGGGTGCACTCGCCGCGCCGATCGGACGGGCTGTGATCCAGGCCGCGCTACAGGGAGGACCATGAGCCCGCGAGTTGGTGTGACGCTGTCCGGCAGATACCGTCTGCAGCGCCTGATCGCCACCGGCGGCATGGGTCAGGTGTGGGAGGCGGTAGACAGCCGGCTGGGCAGGCGCGTCGCGGTCAAGGTGCTCAAGCAAGAGTTCTCCCAGGACCCCGAGTTCATTGAGCGGTTCCGCGCCGAAGCGCGCACCACCGCGATGCTCAACCACCCCGGCATCGCGGCCGTCCACGACTACGGCGAAAGCCAGCTGGACGGGGAGGGCCGGACTGCCTACCTGGTGATGGAGCTGGTCAACGGTGAGCCGCTGAACTCCGTGCTCAAGCGGACCGGCCGACTGTCGCTGCGGCACGCGCTGGACATGCTCGAGCAGACCGGACGTGCCCTGCAGGTGGCGCATGCCGCCGGGCTGGTGCACCGCGACGTCAAACCCGGCAACATCTTGATCACCCCGACTGGCCAGGTCAAGATCACCGACTTCGGTATCGCCAAGGCCGTCGACGCCGCCCCGGTGACCCAGACGGGGATGGTGATGGGCACCGCCCAATACATCGCACCCGAACAGGCCCTGGGCCACGACGCCACCCCGTCGAGCGACGTCTACTCACTGGGGGTCGTCGGCTACGAGGTGGTATCGGGCAAGCGGCCGTTCACCGGTGATGGTGCCCTGACGGTGGCGATGAAACACATCAAGGAACCGCCCCCGCCGCTGCCCGCTGAGCTGCCGCCCAACGTGCGCGAACTCATCGAGATCACGCTGGTGAAGAACCCGGCGATGCGGTACCGCAGCGGCGGACCGTTCGCCGACGCCGTGGCCGCGGTGCGTGCCGGTCGCCGTCCGCCGCGGCCCAGCGCGACCCCACCAGCCGGCCGGGCCTCGCCGGCAGCCATTCCCTCCAGCCCGACCACCCGCGCCGCCGCGGTGTCGCCGAGCCGGAGCGCCGCGCCCCGTCGGTCGCGACCGACCACCGGCGGCCACCGCACGCCCCCCGCCCGTCGCACCTTCTCCTCGGGTCAGCGCGCGTTGCTGTGGGCCGCCGGTGTGCTCGGCGCGCTGGCGATCATCATTGCGGTGCTGATCGTCATCAATTCACGGGCGGACCAGCAGCAGCAGCCACCGACGGTGACCGACACCGGGACCCCGCCCGCCTCGGGGCCGCCGCCGACCAAGACTCCGAGCGGTGCTGGGGCCCGGCCCGAAATGCGAATTAATTGGCCCGATGCCGGGACAATAGGGGCCTCCGGCTTCCATAACGTGCCGGCCCGACACGGAACATCGCAATGACCACGCCGCAGCACCTGTCCGACCGCTATGAACTGGGCGAAATCCTCGGCTTCGGGGGTATGTCCGAGGTTCACCTGGCCCGCGACGTCCGATTGCATCGCGATGTCGCGGTCAAGGTGCTGCGCGCGGATCTGGCCCGCGACCCCAGCTTTTACCTCCGCTTCCGGCGCGAGGCGCAAAACGCCGCCGCACTGAATCACCCGTCCATCGTCGCCGTCTACGACACTGGCGAGGCCGAGACGCCCACCGGCCCGCTGCCCTACATCGTCATGGAGTACGTCGACGGTGTCACCCTGCGCGACATCGTGCACACCGACGGCCCCCTGCCACCGCGCCGGGCCATCGAGATCATCGCCGACGCGTGCCAGGCGCTGAACTTCAGTCACCAGAACGGCATCATCCATCGAGACGTCAAGCCGGCCAACATCATGATCAGCACCACGAATGCGGTCAAGGTGATGGACTTCGGCATCGCCCGCGCGATTGCCGACAGCGGCAACAGCGTCACCCAGACCGCCGCGGTGATCGGAACCGCGCAGTATCTGTCCCCCGAGCAGGCTCGCGGTGAGGCGGTCGATGCTCGTTCCGATGTGTATTCATTGGGCTGCGTTCTCTACGAAATCCTCACGGGCGAACCGCCTTTCACCGGCGACTCGCCCGTTGCCGTTGCCTACCAACACGTTCGGGAGGACCCCGTCCCGCCGTCGCAGCGGCACGACGGCATCTCCGCCGACCTCGACGCCGTGGTGCTCAAGGCGCTGGCCAAGAATCCCGACAACCGTTATCAGACCGCCGCGGAGATGCGTGCTGATCTGATTCGGGTGCATAACGGGGAGAAACCCGAGGCGCCCAAGGTACTCACCGACGCCGACCGGAGCTCGCTGCTGTCGGCCAATGCGGGCAACTCCGGGCCGTCCCGGACCGACCCGCTGCCCCGTCAAGTTCTCGCCGACGCGGGTGAGGACCGCAGCGTCGGTTCGGTCGGCCGCTGGATAATCGCCGTATTCGCGCTCGCGGTGCTGACGATCGTCGTCGTCATTGCCTTCAACACGTTCGGCGGCAATGCCCGTGATGTGCAGGTGCCCGATGTGCGCGGGCAGGTGTCCGCCGATGCCATCGCGGCGCTGCAGAATCGCGGCTTCAAGACCCGCACCCTGCAGAAGCCGGATTCGGCGATCCCGCCCGACCACGTCATCGGTACCGATCCGGGCGCCAATGCGTCGGTCAATGCGGGTGATGAGATCACCATCAACGTCTCCACCGGGCCCGAACAGCGCGAGGTGCCCGACGTTTCCTCGCTGAGCTACTCCGACGCGGTCAGCAAGCTGAAGGCCGCCGGCTTCAGTAAGTTCAAGCAGGCCAACTCCCCGTCGACTCCGGAACTGCTGGGCAAGGTGATCGGGACGAATCCGCCCGCCAATCAGACGTCGGCGATCACCAACGTCGTCACCCTCATCGTCGGGTCCGGACCGGAGACCAAGCAGGTTCCCGACATCGCGGGCCAAACCGTCGACATCGCACAGAAGAACCTGACCGTCTACGGCTTCACCAAGGTCACCCAGGTGCAGGTGGACAGCACCCGGCCGGCCGGTGAGGTGATCGGGACCAATCCGCCCAAGGGACAGACGATTCCGGTGGACTCGGTGATCGAGCTGCAGGTGTCCAAGGGCAACCAGTTCGTCATGCCGGACCTGTCCGGGATGTTCTGGACCGACGCCGAACCACGGCTACGCGCGCTGGGCTGGACGGGAATCCTGGACAAGGGCGCCGACGTCGACGCCGGCGGCTCCCAGTCCCATCGGGTGGTCTATCAGAACCCGCCGGCCGGCTCCGGGGTCAACCGCGACGGAATCATCACGCTGAAGTTCGGTCAGTAGCCGTCGGGCCGGCCGGAAAATACGGCCGTACCGCGGCGTGCACCTCATTCTCGAGTCGCCGCACCAAGGTGTCGTTGCGCTCCCACCCGCAATCGGCGAGCCAGTTCGCCAGCATTCGGTGGCCGCCCTCGGTCAGGATCGACTCCGGGTGGAACTGGACGCCGTGAATCGGCAGTTCGGTGTGCCGCACGCCCATGATCACACCGCTTCGGGTCTGAGCCGTGACCTGAAGCACCGGGGGCAGCGACTCGGGCAGAATGGTCAGCGAATGGTAGCGGGTCGCCGTGAAGGGATCCGGAAGTCCTTGCAGCACACCGGTATTGCCGTGGTGGACGCTGCTGGTCTTGCCGTGCAGCAGTTCGGGGGCGCGGTCGACGGTCGCGCCGAATGCGACGCCGATGGCCTGGTGTCCCAGGCAGACCCCGAGCAGCGGAGTCCGCTCGGCGGCACACGCCCGAACCATCGGAATGGACGCGCCCGCGCGCTCCGGGGTACCCGGCCCCGGACTCAGCAGCACGCCGTCGAACTGACGGGCCACTGCGGCTTCGTCGGAAAGCCGGGCGTCGTCATTGCGCCAGACGTCGGCGTCCACGCCAAGCTGACCGAGGTACTGCACCAGGTTGAACACGAAGCTGTCGTAGTTGTCGACAACCAGGATCCGCATCGTGCCAGGTTACCGTCCGACGGCCGTGGCGATTTCGGTCGGTAGGCGTCAGTAGGAGATCGGGCCGTTGGGCTGCGCGGAATGCAGCCGCTCGGGCTCGAAATGGCCGACTACCTGCACGTCGGACTTGACCTCTTCCTGGTAGCCGAGCCCGAAGCGGACAACGTACTGCTTGTAGAGGACCACCAGGGGAGCGGCGGCGAGGGCGGCTTGCATGGCCGTCGCGTTGCCGATCGCGGTGATCATGTACGGCGGGCTGTAGGTGCGCCCGTTGAGCAGCAGAGTGTTGCCGACGCAGCGCGGCACCGACGTCGCGATGATGCGCTGATCCTGCATCTGGATCGCCTCGGCGCCGGCGCTCCATAACGCGTTGAGCACCGCCTGGATGTCTTGCTGATGCACCACCAGGTCGTCGGGGGATGCGTCCCGGGGGAACCGGCCGTTGGCGTCGCGCTGCGCATCCGCAAGAGTGACCACCAGGCCCGGTCCGTGTACCGGGCTCATCCCCGCCTCGTCGGCGAGCTGGGCGGAGCGCCGCAGCATCGCCGCGAGCGCGGCATCCGACGACCGTCCGTGCGCGGCGTCGATCTTGCCCGCCAGCGCCTCGCGCTGGGCATTCAGCCGGTTCACCGAAGACTGGGTCTCGCGGACCAGGTCCACCAGCCGCGGGGCATCGCTGCGGCGGATTTCGGCGCCGCCGGAGACCCCGTGGGTTGCGGCGAGCAGCAGTCCGGCCAGCAGACAGACGATCGGGACCCCAAAGCGCCATGGCGACCGGCGCGTCTGGGTCATCGCGTCTCCATTTCCTGGTCACCGTCCCAGGTGAGTTAGTCTCGTAGCCAAGCCATGGGTGCAGTTGCAGTGTTTATCGTTGCACCCCGTCCCGCTCACCGTGTCGTTGAGGTAATCCGCGAGGTAATCATGCCCAAGTCCAAGGTCCGCAAGAAGAACGACTTCGCCGTCAGCGCGGTCAGCCGCACCCCGGTCAAAGTCAAGGTCGGACCATCGAGCGTGTGGTTCGTCGCGCTGTTCATCGGCCTCATGCTGATCGGTCTGGTCTGGCTGATGGTGTTCCAGTTGGCCGCGGTCGGGAGCAACGCGCCGACCGCCCTGAACTGGATGGCGCAATTGGGCCCGTGGAACTACGCCATCGCGTTCGCTTTCATGATCACCGGCTTGTTGCTCACGATGCGCTGGCACTGAACAGGACAGTCGGTGTAATGAATTCATTTTCGGTCTAATTCGACACCGCGTCAGCAACTTTCCCGCCACCCAATCACACGCGTGTGATTTATCCCCACTGTTGATAGCTGATGTGGATAACTGCATAGGCAGTGGTGGGAGGGGTTGAGGAGCGTATGCAGCAAACACAGTGGGAGCCGCGCGCGGCCGGAATCGCTGGTTGTGGAGCCGCGGGCGTTTTGATGGCTATCGCCGCTGTGACCGTGGTCACAGACCCGCCCGGGCGGATTCTCGCGGGCGTTGCCGCGGCAGGTCTGATCTTGTTTGCCGGCGTGTCTTGGCACGCGCGTCCCAAGCTGGCAATCACGCCTGGTGGCCTGAAGCTGCGCGGCTGGTTCCGGACGCAGGTATTGCAGCATTCCGACATCAAGATCATCCGCATCATCGAGTTCCGCCGCTACGGACGCAAAGTGCGGTTACTCGAGGTCGAGACGGCCGACGGCGAGCTGGTGCTGTTCTCCCGCTGGGACCTCGGGACGGATCCGTTGGGGGTGCTCGACGCGCTCACCGCAGCCGGCTATGCGGGCCGTCAGCAAGGCTGACCGGACCCACGGCTTATCGGCCGGCTCAGGAAATCGTGATCGACTCGATGACGACGGCCTCGGTGGGGCGGTCGTTTCCGTCGGTGCCGGTCGTCGAGATCGCGTCGACAACCTTCTGCGACTCGGGGTCGGTCACTTCACCGAAGATCGTGTGGCGGCGGTTGAGGTGCGGGGTTTGGCCCACCGTGATGAAGAACTGCGAGCCGTTGGTGCCCGGGCCCGCATTCGCCATCGCCAGCAAGTAGGGCTTGTCGAATTGCAGTTCGGGGTGGAATTCGTCGGCGAATTTGTAACCAGGACCGCCCCGACCGGTTCCCGTCGGGTCGCCGCCCTGGATCATGAAGCCCCGAATCACCCGGTGGAAGACCGCGCCGTCGTAGAAGGGGCCGGATGAGCCTCCCGATGCATTCTGCGTCGAGTACTCCTTGGTGCCTTGCGCCAGGCCAACGAAGTTGGCGACGGTCTTTGGCGCGTGGTTTCCGAAGAGGGCGACCTTGATGTCGCCGCGGTTGGTGTGGAGCGTCGCGGTAGCAGTCTGAAAGGGGCTGTTGGTCACGGCATGAGAGTCTGCCACTACTGGCGGGCGTCGCCGCACGCGGTGTCACCCAAGGCGAATCACGCGCAAATCGCGGCAGCGCACACCGCGGACGCTGACGTCCCTATGCTGGCAGTCTGTTCGGATACCGGACCTTCCCGGGCAGGCTTCACAGCAGGCTCCATCAGAAAGGCGACAGATGAGGGCGAAGATGGGTTCCCGGCTGACCCCGCGGCAGCGACTGACCCAAGGCCTGACCTATTCGGCGCAGGGACCGCTGGACGTCACCCGGGGGCTCGCCGGGCTGAGCGTTCAGTCCGCGCAATCGGCCGCAACGCAGCTGCGTCGCCGATACCGAGAGGGGCGCCTAGCCCGTGACCTCGCCGGGGCCCAAGAAATCCTGGCCCAGGAGCTGGCCGCCGCGCAGGAAGTGGTCACAAGCTTGCCCCAAGCGCTGCAGGACGCGCGGCGCGCGCAGCGTCGCGGCAAGCGCCCGTTGGTCTTCGCGGGGGTCGCCGTCGCGGTCCTCGCCGGGGGTGCCGCGGCGTTCAGCATCGTCCGGCGCTCGGTGCGGGCGAAGCCTCAGGAGCCGCAGTCGCGGCCGCCGAGCGTCGACGTGCAACCGCGTCCCTAAGGTCATTGCACGACCAACCGCAACCGTTCGCGGCGCCGGACCAGAATGCTGGGCAGCCATTCCCCGATGTCCACCGCGTCGATCCACGTCGTGCGCTCGAGCAGCATGCCTAACACGATGCTGGCTTCCAACCGGGCCAGCGCGGCTCCAACGCAGAAGTGCACGCCCTTGCCGAAGCTCAAGTGATTCTTGGCGGCCGTGCGGTCGAGCCGAAATTCGTTCGGTGCCTCGAAGTGCGCCGGATCGCGGTTGGCCGCTCCCCACATCAGCAGCAGGTGAGAATTGGCCGGCACCCTGATCCCGCCTAGCGTGGTGTCACGCCACACGTGCCGATAATGACCGCGAAATGGCGGCTCGAACCGCAGGGTCTCTTCGATGAAAGCGCCTAGTAATTCCGGGTTGTCGCGGAGCTCCCGTTGTATCGCGGGGCGATCGGTGAGAATCCACGCCGCGCTGCCCAGCAGCGATGCGGTCGATTCGCCGGCGGCGCTGAAGAGCGTGAGCATGATGCCCAACGCCGGCAGTTGTTCGAGTTCACCCGACGCGCAGCGTTCCGCCAGGTCGCCCATCAGCCCGGATTCTGGCTTGCCGCCGGCCTTTTCGAAGTGTTCCAAGACATAGCCCGACAGTTCCATCGCGGCTAGTCCGGCCTGCTCGACTTGTTCGGGAGTGACGATCCCATCGAGCAGGGTGGTGGTGGCATAGCCGAGCCGAATGAGTTTGTCGGCGTCGTCGTCGGGGAGACCCAGCAGCTTGCAAACCACCATCATCGGCAACCGGTTGGCGATGGCGCCCATCCATTCGATCTGACCATCCCGGAGGTTCTCTTCCCAGAGCCGGTCCGCCGTCTGCACCGCGAATTCCTCGATGACCCGCACGCGCTTGGCCGACAAGTGCGGCAGCAGGATCTTGCGGTGCATCGCATGCGCGGGGTCGTCCGCGGTGGCCAACGTATGCATCGGGGCTCCGGGCAACCCCATGTCGAGCGGCGTGACGGTGCCGTCCTCGTGAAAGACCATGGTCGCCGTGAGGTTCGAGGAGAAATCCTCGACCCGCTCCACGGCCTCTTGTACCGCATCCCAACCGCACACGGCGTAGAACACCGAGTCGCCGATCCGGTGCACGGGTGCCGCTTCGCGCATCCGGTCATACAGCGGATAGGGATCCTGTATCGCTTCGCTGCCGAAGAACCGGGTTGCACTGTCCAAAACCGCCATGGGCTTCAGGCTCGGCGCAGCTCACCGCGGGGTCAATGGGACGCCGGCAAGTTGAGGAGCGGTCGCGATCGATGTCGAGGGCCGATCATCGTGCGCACCCGCCGCCAGCAGGCCGTTCGCGTGAGAATAATTGACATAGATTTCTCATGCTGCGAGAAGCGCTTCTGTGCTCCGCATTGTGGGGGAGTATGGGTGGATGCCTCGCGACGATTGGCTGGTGGGCCGCGACCGTCGTAGCGAAGCCGCGGAACGGATTTACAGCGCGGCCGCCGACCTCATCGCTCGCCGGGGATACGACGGGTTCACGATCGAAGCCTTGGCCGCTGTGGTCCATTGTTCACCCGCGACGATCTACCGCCACGCCGGCGGCAAGGCGACTATCCGCGACGCCGTCGTCGGTATTCAAGCGGCTCGCATCGTTGACACCACCCGGGAGGCCATCAAGGACCTCGTCGGCCCGGAGCGCGTCGTGACCGCCACGATCATGGCGCTGGAACGCCTGCGCTCCGACCCACTCGCTCAACTCATGCGGTCGATCCATGCGGCCCCGGTCAGTGAGTGGGTCATCAGCTCGCCAACCGTGACGGCCATGGCCGCCGAGATGCTGGGGCCCGGCAACGATGACCCGCTGGCCGCGCAATGGCTGATCCGCGTCTTCCTTGCGCTGTGGGGGTGGCCGCTGAAAGATCCGGCCGCGGAACGCGTTTTGGTGGAGCGCTATCTCGGCTCGTCCTATGCGAGGTAGCGGGGCTAGACGCGCATGCTCGAGCGGCTGCGGTTACGGCATCTCCTCGCTCCACTCGATATGTCCCTCGAAGCCAAAGGTTTTCGCCAACTCGCGGTAGCGATCTCTGAACCGCGTGTAAGCCTCGACATCGCCGTGGGCGCGCGCCAGCGCGGCTCGCATCCGCTGCAGCCAAGTCTCACGCATCGCCAGGCCCTCATCGGCGGGTACAGTCGCCAACCGCTCGATGGCGGCCTCGGCTTCGGTGACGTCACTTTCGGTCCCGCGGTCGAGCAGTGTCTCCACGAAGACGCCGGTCGTCAAAGTGCCCCACGAAAGCCCTTGTCCCTCAAGCATGAGATGGTCGACCGCGGCGCGCATCACCGGTATGGCCTGGTCGCGATCGCCGCGGCGCGCCTGCTCGCGGGCCACGTACACGTCGAGCATCGGTATGTCGCACAAGAAGTGGCCCCCGCGCCGGAACACTTCGCGGACCTCGGCCAGAAGCTGCTGTCCCCGATCACGCTCGTCGTCCGTGCGGCGGTGCACCAGCGCAAGCCCCAAGGTCAGCCAGGCGACGCCCAATTGGAGGTTGTCGCCGGATGGCTGGGCAATCACCAGCGCATCCTCGATCTCGCGCACCGTGGCATCGTCTGGGCGAAGCGCGCCGGCCGGTATGCCCGTGGTGTACACGTAGCTGACGACCGTGACGTAGGACAGGGAGTCGGCGCCGTGCGCCATGGCCACGCCGCGCTGCAGGTCCTCTCGCCAGCCGGGACGACCCAGGGCCCATCGGGCGGTACCCCGCTGGGCGAACGCGAGCGCGAGGGGAGACCCGAAGAGGAAGTTACCCTTCGCGGGGTCGCCGTCAGCCAGGTCAATGACCCTCTGTGACAAGCGATGCATCTCGGCCCACTCGCCGGTCGCTATCTTGGCGCGGATCGGAGTGAAGGACAGTCCCACCGTCATGTTGGGGTCACCGATGGACTCGATGAGGGCGATGGCCTCGGACGCCAGCCGCGACGCCTCGCGCACCCGGTCTTGGAACGCGTGATCCATCACCAGCCCCGCCATCGCAATGGCCAGTGATGCCTTGTCTCCTGCGGCGCTGCACAACTTGCGTAACTCGTCGAAGCGGTCCCAGATGTTGTTCACATGCACCCGCCAGGCGATCCCGCACAACATGGTTCGGGGAGCGATGCGCATGGCTGCCCGCTCCGGGTCATCGGTGGCCATTGCGTCGGCGATCCTGGTGGCACTTTCCCAGCTCAGCCGGGCTGCGGCGATGTCGCGGTATCTCGCCCACGTTGCCGCGCGCATGTGCCATCCGTAGGCGTTTCGCAAGTCGCCCGCCGCTTCGAGATGTTCGGCTATCAGCGCGGCGTTCTGGTCGGCTGATTCCGGCTCGCCCGTTTCGATGGCGTCGGCCAGCCGCCGGTGCATCTGGGCGCGATCCGATCGCAGTTGGGATTCATAAGCCACGCTGCGGATGAGCGGGTGGCGGAAGGCGAACTCCGTGCTCGGCGTGAAACGGACCTGATCGATGAGTGCGGCCTTCAGGAGCGCGTCGAGAACGGGTGCGTTGCCCACCGCGGTGAGTAGTTCGGGCGTGAACCGCGACCCGATTACCGCCGCGGCGTTCAACGTCTGCTTGGCATCAGGATCCAGACGGTCGATGCGCGCGGCGATGGTGGCCTGCAGCGTCGCCGGAACGGTGACTTCGGCCGGATCGGCGCCGCAGGTGAAACCCCCACGGTCGCCTTCGAGCACCGCGCGCTCGGCGAGCTCGCGCACGATTTCTTGCGCGAAGAACGGGTTCCCGCCGGCCCGTTCGGCGACGAGCGTTTTGATCCCGGCGACCGACGGATCGGGGCCCAACAACTCGTCGAGCAGCGCCGTGGTTTCCGACTCACTCAAAGGCGCGAGCGAAATCGTCTGCGCTCCGGGCACACTCGCGAGTAGTCCGCTGTACTCGGGCCGGTAGGTGATCAACACCATCGACGGCGTCCGGGGAACGACGCTGAGGAACTCGGCCACCAGCGAGTCGCTGACCTCATCGATCCAATGCGCATCCTCGATCACGTAGAGGACGGGTTGAGTCCGGGCCAGCGACATCGAGTTGATCAGAGCGGTCAACCGCCGCCGCCGCGCGTCCGGATGGATCGTCGGAGGGGGCGTGTCGGGGTCTCGAATGCCCATCAGGTCATAAAGCAGCAGCACATCCTCATCGGGGACGTCGGGGATCCCGGCACGCACCTGTGCCCGCGCCGCCTCGTCGTCGAGTTCGCTTATTCGGAGCCCCGCGCGCAGCAGCGCCGCCGCCGCGACAAAGGGGACGTCGCTGGTGTGTGACTCACAGAAAGCTGAAACCACCTCGATGCCGTTACGCAGCGCCAGCGCGACGGCCTCGCCAGCGAGTCGCGTCTTGCCGATGCCCGCCGGCCCGGCAACACAGACCACACATCCGCGCCCGTTTTTCGATCGATCCAGGAGGCCGGCGATGGTCGTCACTTCCAGCTCTCGTCCGACCAGTGCGCCCTGCAAGTCGCCACTTCGTTGCGGCCCGCCGGTCAGGCTGAGGAGACGCCGGGCCAGGACCGGCACTTCGCTGCCCTTGATCTGCACCTGCTCGGCGTCGGCCAGCACGGCGGCCTGCTGAACGAGTCGGGCGGTGGATTCGCTGAGCATCACTCCCCCCGGCGGCGCCACGGATTCCATCCGCTGCGCCATCCCGACCTGCTCACCGATCGCGGTGTAGCCCAACGCTTTCGAACCGATTTCACCCGCGATCACCTGGCCGGAGTTGAGTCCCACCCGCAGTTGGAGGTCCACACCGTCGCGCTCGCGGACGTCGGCGGCAAGCGGCTTGATCTCCTCCTGGAGGCCCAGGGCCGCTAGACAGGCGCGAAAAGCGTGGTCCTCCATGGTTACCGGCGCGCCGAACACCGCCATGATCCCGTCGCCGGTGAACTTGTCGAGCGTGCCCCCGTAGCGATGCACCACCTTGGTGCAGCGGTGGACCAGTGCGGCCATGATCTCGCGCAGCCGCTCGGCGCCGACGGCCGCGGCGATGTCCATGGAATGCACGACGTCGGCGAACAGCACCGAGACTTGCTTGTATTCCGCACGTGCGGCGGGTTCTGCAGCCGGCGCGCCGCAGCTGTGGCAGAACCGCGCATCCTCGAGGAGTTCGGTGCCACAGACCTGGCACGCTCCTACGGCCGCCGCCATCCGACCCTCCGCCAATCTCGACTGCCAGCATTTGCTGGAATCCTCAAAGGATAGGCCGTTGGGCGCCCCACGAGGGAGGGTTGGCTTCTCACTCGGAGCCCCGCGGCACAAAATTTTGGTGACGAACTCCTCAATCCTTGGCAAAGCAAAACAGCCGGTAGGAGGCCTCGCCATTTCCCAGCCGGCGGTAGATCAACGACCCTGGCCCACCCGCGTAGTCGTCGGCTATGCCGCGCAGAACCGCGAGATTCGGTAGGCGACGGATGATTTGGTCGACGAACCGATTCTTCTCTAGCCCGCGCATGACCTCCGCGTTGATGACCCGTTCCGACAGCAGCCGCATGGGGATGTTGGCCAGGTCCGCCTCCCAGGCGGCGATTTCGTCGGCGTAGCGGATATCGGCGTACACGAACCGTCCGCCCGGGCGCAGCACGCGTTCCACCTCCGCGAAGAATCTGGGAACGTCCTGGTAGTTGATCGCGGCTTCGACATTGACCACTGCGTCGAAGGAACGGTCGGGAAAGGGCAGGCTTTCGGCGTTGCCCTGAACGAAGTTCAGGCCGGGCAGCGTGTGCCGCTTTCGGCAGAACTCGATGCCGACCGTGTTCAGATCCAGGCCCGTATAGGTAGCCGGACGCAGGGTCCGCATCAAATACGATGCGCCGCCGCCGTGACCGCAGCTCACCTCCAGCACGTCCTTGCCGGCCAGGTCCACCTGCGTGGCCGTCCGGTGGTAGAGCTGAATGGGGAACCGATCGGGCTCATCGGCCGCCGTCAGCGGCAACGACATTGGCGGGTCCTCCTCATATCCGTAGTTCAGGAACAACACGTCGTCCCGTATGAGGAGGCGGCTAAGAAATCTGTAGCCGTATTTGAAGCGCAAATTCAAAAGTTTCAGCGACACGGGGTTGCGATTCAACCTGTCGATCACGCTTTCGATCGGCGTGCGTTGCAGTCGCCCATCGTCTTTGCTGCAAAACCGGCGTGGTGATAACGGCCGAGGTAACCTGACGCCCATGCTCAAGTCTCCCATTCCGGCCCTGCTGCGCGAACGCGCCAGTCTGGCGCCGAATCGGACGGCGTTCACGTTTATGAATTATGAACGGGACTGGGCCGGCGTTGAGGAGAGTATGACGTGGGGACAGCTGTATCGACGAGCGCTGAATCTGGCGCAAGAGCTTCGGCTGCACGGGTCCACAGGTGACCGTGCCCTGATATTGGCGCCCCAGGGGCTCGACTACGTCACTGCGTTTCTCGGCGCAATACAGGCCGGCTTCGTCGCGGTTCCGTTAGGTGCCGACAGCGACGAACGGGTCAATTCGGTGCTACGCGACGCATCGCCCTCTGCGGTTCTCACCACATCATCCATCGCGGACGATATCGCCGGCTATCTCGGATGGACGTCCGGCGAAGCAGGTCCAGCGCTCATCGAAGTTGATGCGTTGGATCTCGATTCGAAGAAGGCGCCCGCTGCGAGGGTCGAGAGTTCAACGGACACGGTGTATTTGCAATACACCTCGGGATCGACGCGTAGCCCCGCCGGGGTCATGGTCTCGCACAAGAACATCCTGGCCAACTTCGAGCACATGAATGCCGCCTTTTTCGGGGACCACGGAGGCGTCGCGCCACCGGACAGCACGATGGTGTCCTGGTTGCCGCTCTATCACGACATGGGTTTGCAGCTAGGAGTCATCTTTTCGGTTCTGACGGGATTTCGCAGTGTCCTTGCCAGTCCGGTTTCCTTCTTGCAGCGGCCGGCCCGCTGGATGCAATTGCTGGCACAGAGCAGTCGGGCGCATTCGGCAGCGCCCAACTTTGCCTTCGACTTGGCGGTTCGGAAAACCTCGGATGATGACCTCGCCGGCCTTGACCTCGGCAACGTGTCTTGCATCTTCAACGGTGGCGAACGGGTACAGCCCGCGACGCTGCAGCGCTTCGCCGAGCGGTTCGCCCGCTTCAACCTTCAGGCCAAGGTGTTGCGGCCATCGTATGGACTGGCAGAGGCTACGTTGTACGTCTCGACCCGCGAAGCCGGTCAACCACCGCGGATCGTTCACTTCGACTCCGAAGAACTGGCCGCGGGCCGCGCGAAGCGTCAGGCAGACACTGGCGGCACCGCGCTCGTCAGCTACGGCGCGCCGCGGTCTCCGATGGTGCGCATCGTGGATCCCGAGAGCCGTATTGAGTGTCCGGCGGGAACGACCGGTGAGATCTGGGTGCACGGGGGCAACGTCGCTACCGGATATTGGCACAAACCAAGCGAGACTGAGCATACGTTCGGCGCCACGCTGCTCGCCCCATCGGCCGGTACTCCCGAAGGGCCCTGGTTGAGAACCGGGGATTTGGGCTTCATCTCCGACGGAGAGCTGTTCATGATCGGCCGTACCAAGGATCTTTTGATCGTGTACGGGCGCAACCACTGTCCCGACGACCTCGAGGGGACGATCCAAAGCATTGCGCCGGGACGGTGTGCGGCGATCGCGGTTCCGGACAAGGGAACCGAAAAGCTCGTCGCCATCATCGAGCTCAAAAATCGGGCCGGCCCCAAGGAGGGGACGGGGGACGGATTCGACGTCGTCAAACGTAGAGTCACTTCCGCGATTTCCGATGTGCACGGGGTCAGTGTCGCGGATCTCGTTGTGGTAGCGCCGGGTTCGATTCCGATCACCACCAGCGGCAAGGTCAGAAGAGCGGCCTGCGTCGAGCGCTATCGCCAGAATCAGTTCGCCCGCTTGGACGCTTAGTGCCAGGGCCACGGACGATCACGGAGTTCACGTACTGGTACCAGTACTCGTTGCGGGAAAACGGGCCGGGATTCACCGTCAACCATACTCGATGGCGCCTACCACTTCGTGAGCGTTATCAGTCATTCGTCGACGGTAAATATGGTGTCGAGATCGGCGGCCCGAGTTTGCTTTTCAGAACCGTGCTGCCCCTCTATCAAAGGGTCAGAGGTCTGGATGGCGTCAACTTCTCCGCGGACACCATCTGGGAGGGACGCATCGAGGCTGGTGCGCGCTACCACTACCAGCGGAACAAACGCGGTCATCAATTCATTGCCGATGCGACCGACCTGAACAAGTTCGCGACTGCCCGATACGATTTCCTGCTGTCCTCGAACTGCCTAGAGCACACCGCCAACCCCTTGAAGGCTCTGGTCGAATGGAAAAGGGTAATCAAGGTGGGCGGAGCATTGGTACTCGTGGTCCCCAACAAAGAGAACAACTTCGACCACCGGCGCCCGGTCACGAAGTTCGAACACCTGCTGGATGATTTCACCGCCGACGTGGGCGAGGACGACCTGACCCATCTCGATGAGATCTTGGCCCTCCACGACTTACGCAGGGACTGGCCGGCGGGTGGACGTCAACAGTTCAGGAAACGAAGCCTGAAGAATTTTCATAACCGAACCCTTCATCACCACGTGTTTGACGTCGGGCTGATCGAAGAGATGCTGCAGCGCGTCGGATTCGGGATCGTGGATGTGACGACCACACGAACCGACTTTTTCGCGCTGGCGATGAAAACCGGTGCGGCGGCCACACTGCCGGCTCAGCGTGCACGGGATGTCATCGAGGCACCGTGAAACTGTCGAACGTGCTGGCCACGGAATCCGAGCGCGCCGTGGCGGCCGTTCGATACCGGTTAAGCCCCAACGCTTTACGATTCCTCTGTGAAAGCCACCTGGAACTTCCACCGCAGCCGCCTTCCGGTCGTGGCACCCTCCTTCTGTTCGCACACTTCGATGTCCAAGGCGTCGTTGATCCATACGTCACCTATTACCTGGAGGCGCTGCACCGGCTCGGGGCGACCATTGTTTTCGTTTCCGCCTCGCCGGTCCTCTCCGCGGAATCGGTCACTTCGATCCGCCCCTTCTGTGCGGGCATTTACACGCGTCGCACGCTTTCTTTCGACTTCGGCTCGTGGCACCTCGCATGGTGCATCCTCAGGCGGCGCGGATGGTCGCTTGATCAGTTCGACCGTTTCGTCATCGCGAACGACAGCGTCTTCGGTCCCCTCTTTCCTCTGGAGGAGATGTGGCGTTCCTTCCGCGGGGCTGACATGTACGGCGCCATCGAAAACACGCAGATGTTCTCCCACCTCCAATCCTTTTTCCTGGCTTGGGATCTCAATGCGCGCACCCGCCCCTTCCTCGACGATCTGTGGGACGAGTTCCAGTACGCCGTTCACAAAGGCACGCTCATCTGGCGTTACGAGGTTGGGCTGTCCAGGCGCGCGCGTAAGGCCGGGCTCAGCGTCAAACCGTTCGTCTCCGCCGCCGCCATCAGAACGTCCGGTGGGCATCCATCACATCTGTGGGGCAGCAAACGGTCGGGGCGAAACAACGGCACCCTCTACTTCTGGGACGGCCTCATCGAGGACTTTCGGTTCCCTTTCCTCAAGGTAACCGTGGTACGCGACAAGCGCTTGCACGAGTCGATGACGCACCTTCGCGACGTCATCGAGAAGCACACTTCCTATCCCTATCGACTCATCCATTCGAACGCCGAGAGGCTCAGCCGCAGAAGCCACGTGCCCTAGGTAGGGCTCAGATGCTGCCCAGGCCAGCGGCGATCAACACGAGCCCCGCCACTGCGGGCACGGCGACGAGAATCCGCCGCCGGTGCACTCGGGTAAGCCTCTGCAGCTGCAGCACGGCCGCCTGGGTTTTTGCCGGCATGACCAGATAGCCCACGAGTGGGATCTCGACGAGAGCAAGCACCACGAGCGTAAATATCACGACCGCGCTGAGCTGGGTGCCGAACGCGGCTCCGGAGGAGACGATGACGATGAGTACGACCAGGTAATCGATGGGCGGCATTGTCGACACCAGCCCGATCCCGAACGCGAGCCACGGGTTGCCGCCTTGCAGGGCGCGACCGGCGCGGACCCTTATCCGTGCGATTGCGGTTGGCGTGATTGGTTGGTGATCCTCGGCCGCCGGAAAGCCGCCGTAGGTGGGCGCTCCGACATGCTGACGCAACCGAAACCTCGTCGACAGCAGTGCCGCGATCAGTAGCGCGAACACGCCAATGGCGATTTGGAAATACCCGCCGGTGAATCGGGAGACCGCGGACCTCATATCTTCCATGACCAGTGGTACCGAATTGCGCGTCACCAGCATCAGGCCGAACACCGCGATCCCGGGGGCGATACCGGCCGCTAGGCCGCCCAGCCAGTATGCGATCAGGTTGTGCTTGGGCCGCACGCGTGACATCAGGGCCGCGACGACGACCAGGCGCGTCGGGTCCGTTGCCACCCATAGCGCCAGTACCAGCACCGTGGCCCACATCAGGCGACGCGCTTCCGGTGAACGACACCTTCGATGAGATCAGCCGCCGCGGTGACGCTCTCAGCCGGATCACTCATGTGGGTGGCGAGTTGACCGGCGCGCGCGACGTAGTGCGGCGCGCGGATCCGGCGTAGGTGTGCCACCAGCGATTTTTTGGTGATAGTCGACAAACGTTGAGCACGACCGGCTTTCAGCCGCATCGCTGCCGCCGCCCACAGCGGCTGATCGGCTACGTCCCAAAGGATCAGCATCGGGATTCCGGCTCGGAGGGCCGCGGCGGTGGTGCCCGCTCCACCGTGGTGGACGGCTGCGCGACAGCGCGGAAAGATGGCCGCATAGTTCACCGGGCCGACAAGTTTCACCTCGTCGGAATGTTGGATGCGGGTGGAGCCGCGTGCATCGCAATAGATCAGGGCGCGTTCGGCTAACTCCGCGCAGGCGGCGACGATCATGGCGATCGTGTCGGCCGGGGATTGGATCGGCGTGCTGCCGAAGCCGAAGTAGATCGGCGGCGTACCCGTGCCGATCCATTTCGCGACGTCATCGTCGGCACCCGTCGGCAGCCGCAACGTCAGCGCGCCGACGAAGGGTCGCCGGCCGCCGTTCCATTCGGCGGCAAGGTTGGGAAAGCAAGCCTCGTCGTAGGCCTGGATTTCGAGCGATCCACGTTCCGCCATTCGCTTCGCCGCGGGGGCGTGTGTCCGGCGCAGGCCCAGTTCGCGTCGTTGCGTGTCGTCGGCGTCCTTGGTGATGCGCCAATACAGCCACCACGCCGCCCTCAATGTGGAGCGGACCACGGGTGCCGGTGAGGGTATGGAAGGCAGGGCGAGTTGGCCGTTGACGCAGATCGGCATGTGGTGGATCGCCGCCAGTGGAATGTCGTAGTACTCAGCGACGTTGGCGACGACGCCGTGATACGTCTGGCCGGTTACCAGCATGTCGGCCCCGTCCGCCAGTGCGGCCAACGTGCGGCCCATCTGTGCCCAGCCCTCAACGAAGAGGTCCCTGCCTGAGCGCACGAGGTTGATGGGATTCTGCGGCTGGAAGGCGTGGTGAACGAAGTCGGCGACCGCGCTGACCTGCTCCTGCGAATCCGGCCCGTAACCGACCGCGCTGAGGCCGGCGGACTCCACGAAGCCGACCAGGTTGGGTGGGGCCGCCATGCAGACTTCGTGTCCCCTGTGCAGCAGCTCCAAACCGACTGCGGCGCAGGGTTCGACATCACCGCGAGTCCCATGGGCGGCCAAGACGATTTTCATCGTCGAAACCCGGCATCAGGGTATTGCGCTCCGATCTCCATCAAGACACCTGAACCGCTGCACCCGTATAACGTCCGTCCGCGGCGCGCCGCAGCACGGATTTCATCGCGCTCACGTACCGGATCACGGAGTCTTTGGCGGTCGCATTATTCGGGAGGTTCACCCACATCGACACCTCGTCGAAGAGGCGGATCACCGAGAAGTAAAGGTGCGCCGGGTCCCTGGGGTCACAGTAGATGCTGACATTCGCATCCTTCATGTGGGAGGTGACGGTGGCAGAGAAGGGAGGAAGGCCCGCATCCATGTAGTTGACCATCGTGCAGTTCGGCCCCCACGCCCTGAGCCAGGGTGCCAACTTCAATATCTCGTTGAACGATACGTTGGCGAGGTCCATATTCGAATCGAAGGACGCCTGCGCGGCCCGGGCGGTCTCTTCGAAGGAAGTCGGGTTTACCGGCACGGTGAAGGGAACCACGCCGGTGAACCAACCCATCGTCGAAAATTCCGCGAGCGACCTGCGCTTATCGGTCGGCGCAAGGCCGTAATATGTTGTGGCCCCCGTCAACTCATGCTGCGCGAGAGCTATACAGGCGAACAAGCCGCCGCTGACGCGGGCCCCCGCCGCGATGCACCGGGACTCGAATTCGGCCGTCTGGCCCTGGTCCATCAGCCGATCGACCACCACGTCGCCGCCCCTGGCCTGCGACAGATCACCGAGCGGCAGCGGGAAGTCCGGCAGGGTTCCCCCGTTGTGCTCGGCGAATTCGATCCATCTGCGAACCTCGGCGGAATCCAAGGTCAGGGACGCTACGTGTTGCTGTTCCCGTATGCAGAAGTCGTCATGACTGGCCGGGGGCGGCGCCTGAACGAGCGCTCGGCCGGCCACCAGCAGGCGGTAGTTCATCACGATTTCGGTGTATAAGCCGGCGATAATCGTTGGGTCACAGTGGAGGTGATCGACTATCGCAAAAATGGTGAAGTGGTCGTCGCGCTGAATGATGCCGAACCTGAAGCAATCCCACTGCAGTGGGTCCGGGGTGGACAGCACAAACTGGTGCCACTCGCGTGGCGTCATGTTGTCCTGCCGCATCGGGGCGAACTCGATGTCGGCGGGGTCAGCGATCGTGTGCCGCACAATGTTTTCCGCGTCGCCGTACTCGAACCAACTGTGATACGTCTTATGCCGGCGGAGGTGAGAGTTGATGACGTAGCTCATGGCTCGGACATCGCATCGGCCGGGTTCGTCTCCGGAGCCGATCACCAGTCGCGCATAGTCGAGCCCGCGTTGCGCATAGCGGGAAAAGCCGCGCAGGTGCGCGTCCTGCATTGCGCTGAGCGGGACCTCACTGATCGGGGCTTGCCGGGCTTTCGCCAGCGAAGCGGGCGATGCCTGCCAAGTCACGATCCTTCCCGCCCCGGGTGTCCAGTCGTAGACGGTTCCCACGAACAACCCGCGCGCTGGCCCTGCACCTATGAACACCCACGCCTCCTTCAGTCCACTTGCGGCTCGGTCGCGGCTTCGGCGTGTTGACCTGTCTCTATGGTGCCGAGACCATCTGCCGGAGCCAATCTTTCGCACAGCAGCCCAGCTAGGCCCTGGATGGTGGTGATGTCATTGGTGGTGACCCGAATCCCTGTTTCGGCCTCGATGCGGGTGCGCAGCTCGAGGTTGCCCATCGAGTCGAGGCCATATTCGGAGAGGGGGTGATCAGGGTCGATGGTACGGCGCAGAATCAGGCTGACCGCGTCGGATATCATGCGACGCAGTCGAACGGGCCACTCCTCCGGTGGCAGCGCGTACAACTCGTTGAGCAGTTCGCCCGCGTCCGAGACACTTTGGTCGTTGGACCGGAACAGTTCGGCGAACCGGCTGCGTTGCGCGTAGGCGCCGAACCACGGCGTTCCCGTCAACGTTGCATACCCGGAGTACGGGCGGTCGTGGCGCAGCAGAGCTTGGAACGCATGGGCGCCTTCGTCTGCGGTGAAAGCCGTGTCACGCCAGTGTGCGATGGCGGTGCCTTCGCCGTCGCGGCCGGGCGTCGTTTCTTCGCCGCCCTTGGCTCGCACTTCGGCGGCGCGACCCACCTCGGCCCACAACGCCCACCCGATCCCCGTGGCGGGCAGGCCCTGAGTTCGGCGCCAGCGCGCGAATGCGTCCAGCCAGCTGTTGGCGGCGGCGTATGCTGCCTGCCCGGGCGAGCCGACCAGGCCTACCGCCGAGGAGAACAGACAGAACCAATCCAAGGGGAGAGTGGCCGTGGCACGGTGCAAATTCCACGCGCCGTGGACCTTTGGAGCCCAGTTGCGGCTGATGAGATCGTCGGTCATATTTGCCAGCATCGCGTTTTCGAAGACCGCAGCGGCGTGCAGCACCCCGCGCAACGGAAGCCCGGTGGCAGTCGCGGCGCTCACCAGACGCGGCGCTGTGCCGGCTTCGGTGATGTCGCCGCATTCCACCACGATGTCGGTTCCCATCGCCCGAATGAGCTCTATCGTTTGCAGCGCCTTGGGATTGGGCTTTGAGCGGGAGCTGAGCACGATGCGGCCGCAGCCGCCTTCGGCCATTTTCTCGGCGAGGAAGAGTCCTATGCCACCCAGACCACCGGTGACGATGTAGGACCCGTCGGGCCGGAACGGCCGGGCCTGCTCGGGCGGTACCACGACAGTGGTGTGTCCGGTCTGGGGCACGTCTAGTACAACCTTGCCCTCCTGCTCTGCCGCGTTGATCGCGCTGACAGCGCCGGCCGCATCGCCGAGCGGATAGTGAGTGATCTCCGGTAGTGGCAACTCACCGTCTGCGACGAGTCGGTACACCGTGCTCAGCAGGTCGCCGACTCGGTGTGGATGACTCTGCGACATCAATGCCAGGTCGACGTGATGGAACGCGAGGTTGCGATGGAACGGGAAGTGGCCCCGCCGGGTGTTGGCGTAGACATCGCGCTGACCGATCTCCACAAATCGTCCGCCCACGGACAGCACCTCGAACCCGGCGCGCTGCGCAGCGCCGGTTAGGGAGTTGAGCACGATGTCAACCCCGTCGCCGTCGGTATCTCGGCGGATCTGGTCGGCGAAGTCGGTGCCATGGGAGTCGTAAATGTGTTTAATACCCATGTCGCGCAGTAGTTCCCGGCGCTCCGCGCTGCTCGCGGTGGCGAAGATCTCGGCCCCCGCCGCGCGCGCGATCGCGATCGCCGCCCGTCCCACGCTCCCAGTGGCGGAGTGAATCAACACACGGTCACCGGTGGTGATCCTGGCCTGATCGTGCAGCCCGTACCACGCGATCGCATGCGGCGTACTCACCGCAGCCGCGTGGGCCTCGGTGAGGCCCGGGGGCAGCGGCACCGCCAGGCGGGCGTCACATGTCACGAACGTTGCCCAGCAACCGTTTGTGGAGAAGCCGCCGACGTGGTCGCCCGAACGATGTGTTGTGACCCCGGAACCGACCGCGGTCACCACGCCGGCAAAATCCATACCGAGCCGGGGTGTATCGCCATCGGCGCTGGAATCCCGTCCGCAGGCCAACAGGACATCCGCGAAATTGACGCCTGCCGCGTTCACCCTGACTTCGATCTCGCCCGGCCCTGGCGGAACGCGTTGAAACGCAGTCATTTCCATCGTGTCCACGACGCCGGGCGTGCGGATCTGCATGCGCAGGCCATCGTGCTGGTTGTTCACCGCGGCCGTTCGCCGCTCCTCGGTGCGTAACGGTGCGGGGCTGAGACGCGCCGTGTACCACTGGCCGTTCCGCCAGGCTGTCTCGTCCTCGTCCGAATTCCCCAGCAGTTGCCGTGCCAGCTGCTCGGCATCGCTGTCCTCGTCCATGTCGATCTGGGTGGCGCGCAGGTGCGGATATTCAGTGCCGATCGCTCGCACGAGGCCGCGGAGGCCGGACTGCTCGAGATTCGCCACGTCGCCCGGCAACACGATTTGTGCGTTCCGCGTGACGATGTAAAGGCGGGGCGGTTCTTCACCAATGTCCGCGATTTGCTGGGTCATTCGCACCAGGTGACGCACATGGTCCTCGCCGAGCCGACCCCACTGCTCCTCCCGGGTGCCGTTCTCGGGGTCGGTGAGTATGACGATTCCGCTGACCTGCTCGGCTAGGTGCATGCCGAGCGCTTCGGCGGTCGCCCCATGATCGGCATGCATCGGCCATGTCATGGTCGCGCACCGGGCACCCTCAACTTTCAACGCGTCGGTCAGCCTTGTCGCCATGACGTCGGCGCTGGCGGAAGTGCTGATCAGCAAGCAGGTTCCGACGCCGATACCCTCCACGTCCGGCACCGTTCGCTGCTTCCACTCGACGGACAGCAGCCGCTCGTTCAGCAGGCGATCGCGGTTTACGCTCTCGGAGGTCCCGGTCCCCAGTTGCAATCCGCGCACGGCCAGCAGGACCGTCCCGCGCTCGTCGAGCACATCGAGATCCGCCTCCAACCCGGCCAAGTCGGCCCGTGTCACCGTCGTATAGCAGTAACGCGCCGTGCGGGCGGAACCGTAGGCATGGATTCGGTCTACGCCCAGCGGCAGCAGCAGACCGGCGCTGCCTGCGACCCGGGCCCCGGGATGGGCCGCGACCGACTGGAAACAGGCATCCAGCAAGGCGGGATGCACCGCATACGGGCTGTGTTTCGAGCGGATGGGGCCGGGTAGGCCCACCTCGCCCAGCACCGTGTCGATCGTTTCCTCTGATTGGTGCACCGCAGCCAGTCCGGCGAATGCCGGTCCGTACTGCAAACCGTGCCCGTCGAACTGCTTCCGCAGCTCGGTCCCGTCGACCCGGCGTGGGTGGGCCTTGATCAGGCCGGCCATGTCGTACGCCGGTGGCTGGTCCTCGTCTGTCCCCGCGTGCAGCACAGCGGCCGCCCGCCGAATCTGCGTGCCGTCCTGCAAGGTCTCTACCGCGAACTCGACCGCCCCCGTCGGGGTCACCGACGCAACCGCCGATATCGGTGTCTCGTCGTCCAGCAACAGCATCGCCTCGAAGCGGACGTCGCGAACTTCGGACCTCTCGCCAAACACCGTGCGGGCCGCGGCCAACGCCATCTCGCAGTAGGCCGCGCCCGGAAGCGCGGACACATGGTGGATCCGGTGGTCGCCCAGCCAGGGCTGAGCCGCGGTGCCGACCTCGCCCTGCCACACGTGGCGCTGCGGCTCCTCGTGCAACCGGACATGCGCCCCCATCAACGGGTGCACCGAAACCGTGCTCGCGCTGTGTGCCCGCGGACTCTTGCGGGTCAGCAGTAGCGGGCGGTGGTTCCAGGTCGGCAGCGGTGCGTCCACCAGCTGGCCACCCGGGAAGATCGCCGAAAAGTCAATTGCCGCACCGGCACCGAACAGCTCTGCCAGGAAGCCGCGTAGTCCGTGCGGCAGCGCTTGCTCCCGGCGCATGGCGGCGAGTGCGGCCACGGGCATGCCGACGCTTCCGGCAGTCTGCTCGACGGCGTGGGTCAGTAGTGGGTGCGGGGCCAACTCCGCGAAGACCCGGAAGCCGTCTTCCAACGCGGCCTGAACCGCCGCGGCGAAGCGCACCATGTGGCGCAGATTGTCCGACCAATACCAGGCGTCACACACCGGTTCCTCGCGCGGGTCGAATGCGGTCGCGGAGTAGAAGGGCAACTCCGGTGTCCTGGGCTCGATCTGGGCCAGCACGTCGACCAGCTCATCGAGGATCGGATCGACCTGCGGGGAGTGCGAGGCGACATCGACCGCGATCTCGCGTGCCAACACGTCCCGTTGCTCCCATGCGGTGACCAGATCGCGCACCGTCGATGCGGCGCCGCCGATCACCGACGAATGGGGCGAGGCCACCACCGCCAGCACGACATCGTCGACGCCGCGCGCCATCAGTTCCAAAAGCACTTGCTCGGCCGGCAGTTCCACCGAAGCCATCGCCCCGGAGCCGGCAATCGTCGACATCAGCCGCGATCGGCGACAGATCACGCGGACACCGTCTTCCAGCGTTAGCGCTCCCGCCACCACCGCGGCCGCGGCTTCGCCCATCGAGTGCCCGATCACGGCCCCCGGGTGCACACCGTATGCCCTCATCGTCGCCGCCAGAGCGACCTGCATGGTGAACAGCGCGGGCTGAATCCGGTCAATCCCGCGCACCGTCTCGGGGCTTGAAATGGCCTCGGTGACAGAAAATCCCGACTCTTCGGCGATCCATGGCTCCACCTCGGCCACCGTCGCGGCGAACACCGTTTCGGTCAGGAGCAACTCGCCGCCCATCGCCGCCCACTGCGAACCCTGTCCGGAGAACAGCCACACCGGTCCTCGATCGTCCTGTCCGGCCGCGGGCTGATAGGGAAAGTCGCCTGTAACGATCTCACCCAGACCGTCAGTCAGCTCTTCGATGCTGCGCGCGATGCGCGGCGTGCGCACCGGCCGGT
>NZ_LZMB01000034.1 GCF_001673555.1 Mycobacterium sp. 1165178.9
AAGCTCGAGTTGGCAACCACCAGCAGAAGCCCCACGCCGCAGCACCACGTCGGTCCACTCCCACAGAACGGCATCACGGGTCGACCGGCCGCCCGAGGTGGACCCGCAACAGCGTCCGCCGGTGCAGCGAGCTCAAGACTTGGAGCGAATCCCGCGTTGACGTGCAAGAGCCACCGACTGTGCGCTCACGGCTCTGAGTGTGAACACCCGGCGGCGACACGCCGATTTTGTCCGCCGAGGTTTCACACCCAACGCCACGGTTCCCCTCAGCCGGCCGGTGCGAGAATCAGCCCGCTGGTGGGCACGCCGGTGCCGGACGTGACCAGCACGTGTTCGACGTTGTCGACCTGATTGTGCGAGGTGCCGCGCACCTGCCGCACTCCCTCGGTGATGCCGTTCATGCCATGGATGTAGGCCTCGCCGAGCAGGCCGCCGTTGGTGTTGATAGGGAACTCTCCGCCCAGCGACAGCCGCTCGATGGTGGCGAAGTCCTTGGCCTCGCCGCGCCCGCAGAATCCGAGTTCCTCGAGTTGGGCGAACACGAACGGCGTGAAATGGTCGTAGATGAACGCGGTTTGGATGTCTTGCGGCGTGCACCCCGAGTCGCGCCACAGCTGGCGGGCCACCACGCCCATCTCGGGCAGCCCGGTGATCTCGTCGCGGTAGTAGCTCGTCATCATCTCGCCGTTGTGGGCCGCGCCCTGGGCGGCCGCGGCGACGATGGCCGGCGGCTGGCGCAGGTCACGGGCGCGCTCGGCGCTGGTGACCACCAGCGCGACGCCGCCGTCGCTCTCCTGGCAGCAATCCAGCAGGCGGAGCACGGGTTCGACGATCCAGCGCGAATTCTGGTGGTCTTCCAGGGTGATCGGGCGCTGGTAGAACCACGCGTCGGGGTTGGTCGCCGCGTGCTTACGGTCGACGACCGCGATCCGGCCGAAGTCCTCGTTGGTGACGCCGTACGTCGACATGTAGCGCTGGGCGTGCACGGCGACCCAGGCCGCGGGGGTGAGCAGCCCGAACGGCGCGTAATGCGCCATGAACAAGGGTGTTTCGGCCATGCTGCGACCGCTGCCACCAAACCGGAAACCCGACCGCTCGTTGAATGCGCGCCAGCAGACCACGACGTCGGCGACACCCGTGGCGACGGCCATCGCCGCGTGCACGACGGTGCCTGCGGCCGCACCGCCGCCGTGGTGCACGCGGGAGAAGAAGCTGAGGTCACCGATGCCCACGTTGCGGGCGATGTCGATCTCGTCGCTGGCGTCCATGGTGAATGTGACCATGCCGTCGACGTCACTGGGGTCCAGGCCGGCGTCGTCGAGTGCGGCACTGACCGCCTCGCATGCCAATTGCAGCTCGCTGCGCCCGGATTCCTTCGAGAACTCCGTCTGGCCGATCCCGACGATGGCCGCGGCGCCCGGCAGCGTCCGGCTCACGCGCCCGACCCGTCGAGCAGGCTGAGTACCGCAGTGCCGGACACGTGGTCGCCCAGGCTGTTGGAACCCTTGAACGTCACCTCGACGAAGTTCTCACCATCTGAGCCCTCGGTCTTGTTGGTGACACTGCCGGTGAACCGTAGCGGGTCGTCGGGGAAGCATGGCACCCCAAGGCGAATCGACAGGTTCTTCACCATCGCCTCGGGGCCGGCCCAGTCGGTCAGGAAGCGCACGCAGTACCCGTTGGTGGTCAGGATGTTCATGAACAGGTTGGGTGAGCCCTGCTGCTTGGCGTAGTCGCGGTCGTGGTGCACGGGCATGAAGTCACGGGTGGCGATCGCGCCGGCGACGATCATCGTTGTGGTGATCGGGATTTCAAGCGGGTTGACCTCGTCGCCCTCCGCGATGTCTTGCCATCGCAGGGTTGTGGTCCGGCCGGAGGTGATCGTCATGCGGGTCCTTCCGAGTAGGTTGCGCCGAGCCCGGCCGCCCGCGCCCAAGCAGGACCCAGGGTGAAGTTGAGATCCATGGCAATACCTAGCTTGCTGGCCGGAACTGGTGCAGCACCAGGCCATCATCGAAATCCTGGTAGTAGACCTCGACCGGTAATCCCGGCGTCACATCGGACGGATCGATGCCGGTCAGGTTGGATACCAACCGCACCCCTTCCTCGAGTTCCACCAGCACGACGACGTAGGGGTACTCGAAGAACGGAAACTTCGGCTCGTGCGGCATCACGTAGCTGTAGACCGTGCCGCGGCCCGTAGACTCGATCGCCTCCCAGTCCAACGACCGGCAGTGCGGACACATGGGGCGGGGAGGATGGCGCAGCTGCCTACACCCGCCGCAGCGCTGGATCAGGAGTTTGTTCTCCCGCAATCCATTCCAGAAGAATTCGGTGTCCGGGGTGATCGCCGGGGCGAGGCGTGCCGCCATCAGCTCGCCGGCCTGAATCGCAGCACCCGAAATCGCTGTCGCCCTAGCACTTCACCGTGCTGGTCGGTGTAGGTCGTCAGCCAGGTCAGGAAGAAGCCGGTGCCTAACGCCGTCTTCTTCTCGTCGGAAACGGACTCGTAGACCGTCGTCGCGCTGATCACGTCGCCCAGTCGCGGGTACCGCTCGATCTCGAACTCCGAATTCGTCGCCACCGTGCTGGTGTAGCCGGCCTCATCCAGGAATGCGGTTGGATTGCTGTGGATCTCGACAGGAGCCCCACCCCGCTCACCGATTCCCTCCAATTTCGGCGAGGGCATCGTCCAAGTCTGCAGCATCACCGGCGGCGACACGATGCCGCCGAACCGTGACGAGGCGGCGAACTCTGGATCGAGGTAGACCGGGTTCATGTCGGCCATCGCGTGCGCCCAGTGCCGGATCATGGGCTGGTTCACCGGGTCCGGTGCGAGCGAAGGTTTTCCGGTGCCGCCGGTTGGCTGTCCGACGAGTGCCCGCACCTTGGCGCTGACGGTTTCTGAGTCGGTCACGTAGCAAAAGCCTCCTCGCGGGACGACTGATCCGACAGATCGGTGTGATCTGTCCTGCGCGTTGTGTGTACTCTGCGCCGTCGCGTGCTGTCAATACGACGGCACAGCAAGGGATAGCGCGGAATTCGCTCGATGATGATTGACGGCGGTCGCTGAGGCGGGTACACCAAGTGATCAGATGACCGGAGGAAGCACATGGCCGATTCGCCCGCTCTTGTCCAGACCTACCAGCTCTACATCGACGGCGACTGGGTCGAGCCGCAGGACGGCCGCTACGACGATGTGTCCCCGTCCACCGAGGCCGTCATCGCCACCGCGCCCGACGCGAGCATCGCCCAGGTCGCCGACGCGATCGCGGCCGCGCGGCGCGCCTTCGACAGCGGACCGTGGGGCACGACGTCCGCCGAGCAGCGAGCCGCGTGCCTGAACCAGCTGGGCGAGGCGCTGACCAAGCACGCCGACGACTTCTTCGCGCTGTCCCAGGCGGAGTGGGGCTGCATCGCCAACGAACGCATGATGCAGATCGACGGTGCCGGGTTCATGTCCATGCATGCCGCCCAGCTCGCGACCCAGCTGGTCGACCAAGAGGTCAGCGGTATCAGCGCGGGGACCACGTTGCTCCGGCATGCACCGCTGGGTGTCGTGTCGGTGCTGACGCCGTGGAATTTCCCGCACTGCCTGAACGTGATGAAGCTGAATCATGCTCTGGCCGCGGGAAATACGGTCGTGCTCAAGCCCTCTCCACTGACCCCGCTGGCGGGGCTTGCGCTGGCGCGGCTGATCGACGAGCACACCGACATTCCACCCGGGGTGGTCAACGTGGTCACGCCCTCAGGCGTCGAGGCGGCCAAGCTGCTGACCACCGATCCGCGCATCGACATGGTGAGCTTCACCGGCAGCTCGGTCGTCGGTCGCCAGGTCATGTCCGCCGCCGGGGACACCATGAAGCGAATCCTGCTGGAACTGGGCGGCAAGTCGGCCAGCATCGTGCTGGACGACGCGCAAGTCACCGACGAGATGCTGCAGCAGATGCTGTTCGAATCCTGTTCGCTGCACGCGGGACAGGCCTGCATCCTGCACAGCCGGCTGCTGTTGCCTGATTCGCTGCACGACGACATCGTCGACCGCCTTGCGGCGTTGGCTCGCGAGGTCAAGGTGGGCGACCCCACCGATCCCGATGGGCAGATGGGTCCGCTGATCAGTGCGGCGCAACGCGACCGGGTGGAGGCGCACATCGCCGGAGCGCGCAGCGATGGGGCGAAGCTGGTGACCGGCGGCGGCCGGCCGGCCGGCTTGGACGTCGGCTACTACGTCGAACCGACGATCCTGTCCGGGGCGGAGCCGAATTCGACTATCGCGCAAGAGGAAGTGTTCGGCCCGGTGTTAACCGTGCTGCGCTACCGAGACGACGACGACGCCGTGGCCATCGCGAACAACTCGCAATACGGGCTCTCCGGTGCGGTGTGGGGTGAAGATGTGGACCGCGCCGTCGGCGTGGCGCGCCGCATTCGTACCGGCCAGATCGCGGTCAACGGCATCAGTCCCGGTGGCGCGCCGTTCGGTGGCTTCAAGCTCAGCGGGCTGGGCCGCGAGGGCGGCGGCATTGGCGGGTTGCATCAGTACATGGAACCGATGGCGATCGGGGTTCCCGCGTAAGCCGAGCCATATGTGCCCGAAATCCCTCTGATGTTTCGAGCAATTCCGACGTTGATTGATGTTTGCGGCACCTGCTGCCCATCGGTGAGTGATGGCGCGACTGGGCCCGCTTGGGTGAACCACACCTGACATGTCAAGCTGCTCGACATGGTCATCGAGATCGCCCGCCCCAAGCTCGAAGGAAACGTCGCCGTAGGCGAGGACCGCCAGATCGGGTTCGCGGAGTTCGGTGACCCGCAGGGCCGCGCGTTCTTCTGGCTGCACGGCACCCCCGGCGCTCGTCGGCAGATCCCTGTCGAGGCCCGCCTGTACGCCGAACAGCACAAGATCCGGCTGATCGGCCTGGACCGGCCCGGGATCGGCTCGTCGACGCCGCACCGCTACGACAACATCCGCGCGTTCGGCGACGACCTCCGCACCATCGCGGACATCCTCGGCATCGACAAGATGGCCGTCATCGGCCTGTCCGGCGGCGGCCCGTACGCGCTCGCGTCCGCGGCGGTGCTGCCGGACCGGGTGGTAGCCCTCGGCGTGCTCGGTGGCGTCGCGCCTTTCCTCGGCGACGAGGGGATCACCAGCGGCCTGATGAACCTGGGCAAGCGAGTGGCCCCGCTGCTGCGGCTGGGCGGTGACCCGCTGCGGATCGGCGCGAGCCTGGTGATCCGGTCCATCCGTCCGGTCGCCAACCCCGCGCTGTATCTCTATGCCGCGATATCGCCCGAGGGCGACCGGCGCCTGCTGACCCGGCCCGAGTTCGCGGCCATGTTCCTCGACGACCTGCTCAACGGGAGCCGCAAGCAACTGGCGGCCCCGTTCAACGACATCATCCTGTTCACCCAGGACTGGGGATTCCGGCTCGAGGAGGTCAAGGTCCCGGTGCGGTGGTGGCACGGCGACAGCGATCACATCGTGCCGTTCGCGCACGGCGAGCACGTCGTGTCCCGGCTGCCCGACTGCGAGCTCATCGTGCTGCCCGGCGAAAGCCACCTTGGCGGCCTGGGCCGCGGCGAGGAGATCCTTTCCACCTTGACGAAGATCTGGGACGAGCGAGGCTGACCTCCTCGGCGGCGCGGTAGCCTGCTCACGTGCTGCTGGCGTCCCTGAATCCCGCGGCGCTCACCGCCACCGATATCGCCGACGCGGTGCGCATCGACGGCACCGTGTTCAGCCGCAGCGACCTCGTCGGTGCCGCCACCTCGGTGGCCGACCGGGCGGGCGGCGCGGGCCGGGTTGCCGTCCTCGCCGCCCCGACTGCGGCGACCGTGCTGGCCGTCACGGGGTGCCTCATCGCCGGGGTGCCGTTTGTCCCGGTGCCCGCCGACGTCGGCGCGGCCGAACGCCGGCACATGCTCACCGACTCCGGTGTGCGGGCTTGGCTTGGGGCAGCGCCCCCGAAAGACTCGGAGTCGGAGGGCCTGCCGCACATCCCGGTTCGGGTGCACGCCCGCTCCTGGCACCGTTACCCCGAGCCGTCGCCGGACGCCACCGCGATGATCATCTACACCTCGGGCACCACGGGGCTGCCCAAAGGTGTGGTGCTCAGCCGACGGGCGATCGCGGCCGACCTCGATGCCCTGGCGGAAGCCTGGCGATGGACGGCCGACGACGTCTTGGTGCACGGCCTGCCCCTCTTCCACGTGCACGGCCTGGTGCTGGGACTCCTCGGCTCGCTGCGGATCGGAAATCGCTTCATCCATACCGGCAAGCCGACGCCGGCGGGCTACGCGCAGGCCGCGACCGAGCACGGGGGCACGCTGTTTTTCGGGGTGCCCACGGTGTGGTCGCGGGTGGTGGCCGACGAGCCCGCCGCCCGGGCGCTGCGCCCCGCGCGGCTGCTGGTCTCCGGGAGCGCGCCGCTGCCGGTGCCCGTTTTCGACCGGCTGGCCGGACTCGCCGGACATCGGCCCATCGAACGCTACGGCGCGTCGGAATCGCTGATCACGGTGTCCACGCGCGCCGACGGCGAGCGACGCCCGGGGTGGGTGGGCCTGCCGCTGTCCGGAGTGCAGACCCGGGTGGTGGACGACGACGGCGGCATGGTGCCGCACGACGGCGAGACCGTCGGGAAGCTGCACGTGCGCGGGCCAATGATGTTCGACGGCTACCTGAACCGGCCCGAAGCCACCGCCGAGGCGTTCGACACCGACGGCTGGTACCGCACCGGCGACGTGGCGGTGATCGATGCAGGTGGGATGCACCGCATCGTCGGGCGGGAGTCGGTCGACCTGATCAAGTCCGGCGGTTACCGCATCGGGGCGGGTGAGATCGAAACCGTGCTGCTGGGCCACCCCGGCGTTCAGGAGGCGGCGGTCATCGGGATGCCCGATGCGGACCTCGGTCAGCGCATCGTCGCGTACGTCGTCGGGTCGGCCGACGGCGACGAGCTGATCGACTATGTCGCTCAGGAGCTCTCGGTGCACAAGCGGCCTCGTGAGGTGCGCATCGTGGACGCGCTGCCGCGCAACGCCATGGGCAAGGTCCTCAAGAAGCAGCTGCTGACCGACGGCTGAGCGGGCGCTCAACCGGGTGGCGCCCGGTCAGCCCGGTTTCGAGACACGCAGCAATTTGCCAGCTTTAGGGCCGAGCGTGCCCGCGAAGCTTCACCTACCGTCGTAACGGTGCAACGACGTAACCGGACGGCGAGCGGGCACCATGGGTGAGCCGGCTCGGTTCGCGGCCCCCACCGGCCGCACCCCCATGCGGCGGATCGCGACGGCCTGTCTCGTGGGCTCGGCCATCGAGTTCTACGACTTCCTGATCTACGGAACCGCGGCCGCACTGGTGTTTCCCGCGGTGTTCTTCCCGCACCTCGGACCGACGGTGGCCACCATCGCCTCGATGGCGACGTTCGCGACGGCATTCCTGTCCCGCCCGTTGGGAGCGGCCGTCTTTGGATACTTCGGCGACCGGTTGGGTCGCAAGAAGACACTGGTCGCCACGCTGCTGATCATGGGCGCATCGACCGTCAGCGTGGGCCTGGTCCCCACTACGGCGTCGATCGGGGTCGCGGCGCCCTTGACCCTCGTCGTCCTGCGGTTGCTGCAAGGTTTCGCCGTCGGCGGCGAATGGGCAGGGTCCGTCCTGCTGAGCGCCGAATACGCGCCCCCCGGAAAGCGCGGCTGGTACGGCATGTTCACCTCGCTGGGCGGCGGCACGGCGGGGATACTCGCCAGCCTGACGTTCCTCGCCGTAAGCCTCACCATGGGGGAGAGCAGCCCCGCGTTCCTGGAATGGGGATGGCGGGTGCCCTTCCTGATCAGCAGCGGGCTGATCGGCATCGCCCTCTATGTGCGGCTCAACATCGATGAGACCCCGCTGTTCGTCGAGGAGAAGGCCCGCAACCTGGTGCCCAAAGCGCCACTGGCAGAACTGGTGCGGCTGCAGCGACGCGAGATCGTGCTGGTCGCGGGTTGCTTCCTGGGCGGCATGGGCTTCGTCTATCTGGGCAACACCTTCCTCGTCATGTACGCCCACTCCCACCTGGGCTATTCGCGCAGCTTCATTTGGGGCGTCGGCGCGCTGGCCGGACTGACCAGCATTGCGTTCGTCTCGTTCGGGGCATGGCTGTCCGATCGGGTCGGGCGCCGCCGAGTGATGCTCTGTGGGCTGGCGGCGTGTCTGCCGTGGGCCTTCGTGGTCATCCCGCTGATGGATACCGGCAGCCCCGTCATGTACGCGGTAGCCGTCCTCGGCATGTTCGCCTGCGCGGCGACGGCCAACGGTCCCACCGGGGCCTTCGTTCCCGAGCTGTTCGCCACGCGCTACCGCTACAGCGGCGCGGCGGTGGCGATGAACCTGGCCGGCATCCTCGGCGCCGCCGTGCCGCCGCTGTTGGCGGGCACCTTGCTGGCGACGTACGGCAGCTGGGCGATCGGGCTCATGATGGCGACGCTGGTGACGACCAGCCTCGTGTGCGTCTCTCTGCTGCCCGAAACCAAAGGAACCGCGCTGGGCGCCGCCCCGCCCGCCGAGCGGGTCGCCGCCGACTTATAGGTGCACCTCAGTTGGCGTGCAGGTCCTCGTTGAGCGCAATACCCTGACCGCCGCGGGCCACCACTTCCACCGCCCCGCTCACCGAATTGCGGCGGAACAACAGGTTGTTGCCGCCGGACAGCTCGAGTGCCTTCATCGTTTTACCTTCGGGCGTAATGACTTTGGTGCCCGCGGTGACATACAGGCCGGCTTCGACGACGCAGTCGTCGCCCAACGAGATACCTAGGCCGGCGTTGGCGCCCAGCAGGCAGCGCTTGCCGATCGAAATCACCTCGGTGCCACCGCCGGACAGCGTCCCCATGATCGAGGCCCCACCGCCGATGTCGGAGCCGTCGTCCACCACCACGCCCGCGGAGATGCGTCCCTCCACCATCGACGCCCCCAGGGTGCCGGCGTTGTAGTTGACGAAGCCCTCGTGCATCACCGTCGTGCCCGGCGCCAGGTGGGCGCCCAGACGCACCCGGTCGGCGTCGGCGATGCGCACTCCGGTCGGCAGGACGTAATCGACCATGCGCGGGAACTTGTCGACGCCGTACACCGTCACCGACCCGTGGCGCCGCAACCGGGCCCGGACCGCCTCGAAACCCTCGACGGCGCACGGTCCGCGATTAGTCCAGACCACATTGGTTAATACCCCGAATAAGCCGCCGGCGTTCAGCCCGTGCGGCGCCACCAATCGGTGCGAGAGCAGATGCAATCGCAGGTAGGCGTCGTAGGCGTCGGCGGCCACGTCATCCAGCGAGCCGATGACGGTTCGCACGGCGACGGCCTCGGTGCCGCGGTCGTCGTCGCGGCCGATCAGCGCGGTCAACTCCGGGGGAACATCGGACAGCGCCAGCCGCGACGTCGCGCTGGTGCCCGATGCGGTCAGTTCCGGTGCGGGAAACCATGTGTCGAGGATCGATCCGTCGGAGGCCAGCGTTGCCAGGCCTATCCCTTCGGCGCCTGCTGCTCTTGTCACGGCGGACAGGTTACTTCGTGGGCTCGCATCGGGTTCCGCCCGCCCTGTGGGAGTGTGAAGCCGGGAGTCGTGCCGTCGCCTCGGTGGGGCGGTCAAACACCGACGGCCGGCTGCGCCGCGCCGCGGTCGCCTACCCTGAGACCGTGCTGGACTTACGCGGAGATCCGATCGCGCTGACCGCGGCGCTGGTGGACATCCCCAGCGAATCACGGGACGAAGCGCGGCTGGCCGACGAGGTCGAGGCCGCGCTTCGGGCGCAGACCTCCGGGTTCGAGATCATTCGCAACGGCGACGCCGTGCTGGCGCGCACGCACCACCAGCGGCAGTCGCGCGTGCTGCTGGCCGGGCACCTGGACACCGTGCCGGTGGCCGGAAACCTGCCCAGCCGGCGCGAGGGCGGCGACCTGTACGGCTGCGGCACGGCGGACATGAAGTCCGGGGACGCGGTCTTTCTGCATCTCGCGGCCACGGTGGCCGACCCGGTGCACGATCTGACGCTGGTGATGTACGACTGCGAGGAAATCGAGGCCGCGGCAAACGGATTGGGCCGCATCGAACGCGAGCTGCCGGACTGGCTGTCGGCCGACGTGGCGATCTTGGGCGAGCCCACCGGCGGCTACATCGAAGCCGGCTGCCAGGGCACGCTGCGCGTGGTCGTCAGCGCCAGCGGAACCCGTGCCCATTCGGCGCGATCCTGGTTGGGAGACAACGCGATTCACAAGCTCGGCGCCGTGCTCGAGCGGCTGGCCGCGTACGAGGCACGCAGCGTCGACATCGACGGCTGCGTCTACCGTGAGGGCCTGTCGGCCGTGCGCATCGACGGCGGCGTGGCGGGCAACGTCATTCCCGACGCGGCCGCCGTGACCATCAACTTCCGTTTCGCCCCCGACCGGTCGCTGCCCGACGCGTTGCAACACGTCCACGACGTGCTCGCCGGGCTCGACGTGCACATCGAGCAGACCGACGCGGCGGCGGGCGCACTGCCCGGACTGTCCCAGCCCGCTGCCAAGGCCCTCATCGGCGCGGCGGGTGGCAACGTCAGGGCCAAGTACGGCTGGACCGACGTGGCGCGGTTCGCCGCACTGGGCATACCGGCGGTCAACTTCGGGCCCGGTGATCCCAACCTGGCGCACAAGCGCGACGAGCGGGTCGCGGTCGCCGACATCACCGCCGCGGTGGACGTGCTGCGCGGCTACCTGAGCGGCTAAGCCTTCCCGGCCCCGCACCGCTGCGCCTGCGCGGCAGCGTCGGCCGCGGCCGCGTGCATGCCGATCGACGTCAGCTCTTCCGACACCGCCCGCAGCCCATCGTCATCGCCGGCGGACAGCGCCCGGGCATGGGACAGCGCGATTCTGCCTGCGACACAGTCGATCTCGGCACAGAGTCGAGCCAGGGGGTCGGCGGCCCGGATGTCGCCCAGCCGCACGGCCTCGTGCCAGACCCGCATCGCGACGCCCCGCTGCCCGCCACGTTCGGCCGTTCGGGCGGCGTCGCGCGCGGCGGCCACCGCGCCGTGCGTGTCCCGCACCAGGGACAGCCGCCGTGCCCGCGCCACGCCGAGCTCCGGCGCGAACAGCGCCGACTTGGTGCCGTGCCGGGATTCAGCCCTGCTCAACGCCTTTGCCGCCGCAGCGGTGTCGCCCTGCTGGGCCAGCGCGGTGGCCAGCAGCGTAAGTGACAGCGGCCCCCACGAGTAGCCGGTGCGCTCCAGGGTGGCGGCTGCCGGGACCAATAACGCTGCCGCAGCGGCGAATTCGCCCCCGGCGATGAGCGCATTTGCTAGCAGCACCTCGCCGATCGCGCGGCCCGGCTGCTGCAGTTCGGCGAAGTCGGTGAACTGCTGCGCGAGCTGGCGGGCTTGGTCGAGGCGCCCGGCCATCAACAGCGCGGTCGTTTGACCCAGCCCGATCGTGAAGCGCAGCAGTCCGGGATGTTCGGCGGCCAAGGCGCGCTGCGCCAGCGGCTCGACGTCATCGAATCGACCCTCGCGCGCCGCGCACAATGCGGCCGCACTGGCCGCCCAAGCCACCGCCTGGTCATCGGCCGCCGGCGACGCGAGCACCTCGGCGGTGACCTTCACGGCGTGTCCGACATTGCCGGCGTTCATCGCGAAGGTCGCGCTGAGCGCGTCGAGGGTGGTCCGCGGCCCGGTGTCGGTGACCCGGTTGCGCACGGTCCGCAAGAACGCGGTGGCGCGCTCCGGTTCGCTCAACATCCAGAACTGGTTGGCCGCGCGCAGCAGCGCCCAGTCCATCAGCGCCGCTTCGGTCAACGCGGTGGAGTCGACCTCGGCCAGCACCGAATCGGCCTCGCGGCCACGGCCCTGCCAGCCCAGGGCATGGGCCAGCGCGAGCCGTGCCACCAACCCGCCGGACCGCTGCAGCGCCCATCGGGCCAGCCGTTCGCCCAGCGCGAGGTCGCCCAGCCGCAGCGCTTGCTTGGCGGCGACGACGACATCGGCGACCCGTGGGGGAGTGTCGCTGTCCAGCGCCAACGACACCAGCCGCAACCGGTCACTGAGATGCTCGGACGGACGTTGCGACAGCAGCTCGACGAGGTCGGTGCGTCGCTGCCGGGCCTCGTCGGGATCGAGCGCGGCGCGCGTCCGCTCGGCGAACAGCGGGTGGGCCGTGTAGACGACCGGGTCGTCGGAGGACCCGCCCCGCGCCCGGGTCTCCGCGGCGCCCCACCTCACCGCGTCGTCCACCGCGCCGTCGCCGGCGAGCGCGGTCAACTCGGCGACCGACAGCGGCTCCGCGACGGCCAGATACTCCAGGACCGAGCGCGCCGCCGCCGGGAGCTCGTCGAGGAACGTGTCGATCTCGCCCGGCGCGGTCGCCCCGCCGGGCGGTTCGATATCGATCCGGGTGAGCAGGCCGTCGTTCCACAGCGCCGCGATCGCTTCGGGAGCGGGGTCGGCGCGGGCGGTCACGATGAGGCGCCCCGCGCCGTCGCGCGCCAGCTGGTAGACCAGCGTGGCCGACAGCACGTCCAGATGTTGGGCGTCGTCGACGATGACCAACAGGTCGTCGCCGCCCAGCGACGCCCGGGCGGCCCGCAACAGCGCGGCCGGCTTGCCGAGGTCGGCGATCTCCACCAGATGGCTGAACGCTCCGAACGGGACCGTCCGCTCGGTCGGGGTGCCGGTGACCCAGCGGATGAGCGTGTTCGGGTGCCGATCGGCGAAACGCTCGGCGGCCACCCGGGCCAGGGTGGATTTGCCGACGCCGTCGGGTCCCAGGACCACCGCTCCCCGGGCCCCGTCGGCCAGAGCCGCATCCAGCCGCTCTGAGGCCGTCGCATGTTGGGGGACGTTCCATCGAATCGGCACCGCCGAATTTTATGTGCGAGAGCCGGGCGGTAAGGCGAAAGCCCCACATATGACGGCCCGCACGCGGTTGGTCTACCTTTGGCGGATATGCCCGGCCAACGCGATTCATCAGCCGAGTGGTCGGTGTGTGTGTACTGCGCGTCCGGCCCGGAGCATCCCGAATTGCTCGGAGTCGCTGCGGAACTCGGTGAGGCGATCGCCGAGCGCGGCTGGACGCTGGTGTGGGGCGGGGGCCGGGTATCGGCGATGGGCGCGGTGGCGAGCGCGGCGCGCGCCCGCGGCGGCCGGACCGTCGGCGTCATCCCCAAGGTCTTGATGCGCCGCGAGATCGCCGACGCGGACGCCGACGAGCTGATCGTCAGCGACACCATGCACGAGCGCAAGCAGGCCATGGAAGACCGGGCCGATGCGTTCATCGCGCTGCCCGGCGGCATCGGGACCCTCGACGAGTTGCTCGACGCGTGGACGACGGCCTTCCTCGGTCTGCACGACAAACCCATCGTGCTGCTGGATCCCTTCGGCCACTACGAAGGGCTGTGGACCTGGCTGTGTGGGTTGCTGGACAGCGGTTACGTCTCTCAGGTGGCGATGGACCGGTTGGCGCTGGTCGACAAGGTGAGTGCGGCGCTAAAAGCGTGCGCACCGGGCTGAGGCCGAAGACGGGTTTGCCACCCCTACTAGGCTGTCCGCCGAGCTTGACTTTGGAAACGAATCGAGGGGATCACGTGTCCGATCGTGACGGTGGAGCGCGCACGGCGGTCAAACTGACCGACATCGCATTTCGGGCGCCGGCCGTACTGGCCGACCTGCCGGTGATCGCGCGTGGCGCGATGACCGGGCTGCTGGCCCAGCCCGGCTCCAAGAAGTCGATCGGCACGGTGTTCGCCGACCGGGCCGCCCGCTACGGCGACCGGATCTTCCTGCGCATGGGCGATCAGCAACTGACCTACCGCGACGCCAACGCCGCTGCCAACCAATACGCCGCCGTGCTGGCCGCGCGCGGCGTAGGTCAGGGCGATGTCGTCGCCATCATGCTGCGCAACTCGCCCAACACCGTGCTGGCCATGCTGGCCGCGGTCAAATGCGGCGCGGTCGCCGGCATGCTCAACTACCACCAGCGCGGCGAGGTGCTCGCGCACAGTCTCGGCTTGCTGGACGCCAAGGTGCTCATCGCCGAGACCGATCTGGTGAGCGCTGTGGCCGAGTGCGGGGGCTCGGGCAGCACTGAGACGTTGACCGTCGAGGACTTGGAGCGATTCGCGGCGAGCGCGCCGGCCACCAACCCCGCCTCGGCATCGGCCGTGCATGCCAGGGACACCGCGTTCTACATTTTCACCTCGGGCACAACGGGATTCCCCAAGGCCAGCGTCATGACGCACCTGAGGTGGCTCAAGGCGCTCGCGGCGTTCGGCGGCATCGGGTTGCGGCTCAGGAGTTCCGACACCCTTTACTGCTGCCTGCCGCTGTACCACAACAACGCGCTGACGGTGGCGCTGTCGTCGGTGATCAACTCGGGGGCGACGCTGGCGCTGGGCAAGTCGTTCTCGGCGTCGAAGTTCTGGGACGAGGTGATCGCCAACGAGGCCACCGCCTTCATCTACATCGGCGAGGTGTGCCGGTACCTGCTCAACCAGCCCGCCAAGCCGACCGACCGCGCACACAAGGTGCGGGTGATCGCCGGAAACGGGCTGCGCCCGGAGATCTGGGACGAGTTCACCGAGCGATTCGGCATCGACCGCGTCTGCGAGTTCTACGCCTCCAGCGAAGGCAACGCGGCGTTCATCAACGTCTTCAACGTGCCCCGCTCCACCGGTGTCTTCCCGATGCCGCTGGCCTACGTCGAGTACGACCCCGACACCGGCGCCCCGCTGCGCGACGACAACGGACGGGTCCGTCGCGTGCCGGCCGGCGAGCCCGGGTTGCTGCTCAGCCCGGTCAACCGGCTGCAGCCCTTCGACGGCTACACCGATCAGGAGTCGAGCGAAAAGAAGTTGGTGCGCAACGCTTTTCGTGAGGGCGACTGCTGGTTCAACACCGGTGACGTGATGAGCCCGCAGGGCATGGGCCACGCCGCGTTCGTGGACCGGCTCGGCGACACCTTCCGGTGGAAGGGCGAGAACGTCGCCACCACGCAGGTCGAGGCGGCGCTGGCGTCCGACGATTCCGTCGAGGACTGCACGGTCTTCGGGGTCGAGGTTCCGCGCACGGGCGGCCGCGCCGGCATGGCCGCGGTCAAGCTGCGCGGCGGTGCCGAGTTCGACGGGCAGTCGCTGGCCCGTGCCGTGTACGACCAGCTCCCCGCCTACGCGCTGCCGCTCTTTGTGCGGGTGGTGGAGTCCATCGAGCAGACCACGACCTTCAAGAGCCGCAAGGTGGAGCTGCGCGAGCAGGCCTATGGTTCCGACGTAAAGGACCCGCTGTACGTGCTGGCCGGACGCGACGAGGGCTACGTGCCGTACTACGACGAGTATCCCGATGAGGTAGCCGAGGGCAAACGCCCCTGAGCGGGCCGTTGGCTAACGCTCCAACTTCCGCCGCCCGCGGTCCCCGGGCCGCGCGCGGCGCGGCGACCGGGCACCATATACGTGTGCACTCGACACCGCCGGCGTCAGCCGGCCGTCCAACTCTGTGCGGCCGTCCCGTCGCGGGCGATCGTGCGCTGATCATGGCGATCATCAATCGCACCCCGGACTCGTTCTACGACAGGGGTGCGACCTTCAGCGACGACGCTGCCAGGTCGGCCGTGCACCGGGCCGTCGCCGACGGTGCCGACGTCATCGACGTCGGCGGTGTCAAGGCCGGTCCCGGTCAAGAGGTCGATGCCGACACCGAGATCGCCAGGCTGGTGCCGTTCGTCGAATGGCTGCGCGGGGCCTATCCGGACCAGCTCATCAGCGCCGATACCTGGCGGGCCGAGGTGGCGAAGGTGGCCTGCGCGGCCGGCGCGGATCTGATCAACGACACCTGGGGCGGCATCGACCCTGAGCTGCCGGAGGTGGCCGCCGAGTTCGGGGCGGGCCTGGTGTGCTCGCACACCGGCAACGCGCTGCCGCGCACGCGCCCCTTCCGGGTGAGTTACGGAATCACCACCCGTGGCGTGGTCGACGACGTCATCGCCCAGGTCACCACGGCCGCCGAGCGGGCGGTGGCGTGCGGAGTGGCCCGCGACCGGGTGCTGATCGACCCCACCCACGACTTCGGCAAGAACACTTTCCACGGGCTGCTGCTGTTGCGCCACGTGAGCGATCTCGTTGATACCGGGTGGCCCGTGCTGATGGCTTTGAGCAACAAGGACTTCGTCGGGGAGACTCTGGGTGTGGAATTGACCGAGCGGCTCGAGGGAACGTTGGCGGCCACCGCGCTCGCGGCGGCCGCCGGCGCGCGGATGTTTCGGGTACACGAGGTCGCGGCCACCCGACGGGTGCTGGAAATGGTGGCCTCGATCCAGGGAACACGCCCGCCGACACGCACGGTGAGAGGGCTGGCATGACGACATCTGACCTGGTCGCCGGCGATCTCGCCAACGACGGCATGCTCGCCGCACGGCCCGGCGACGTCTGGCTGGCCAACCGCAGCTGGCACCGACCGAGCTGGACCATCGCCGAGCTGGAGGCCGCGAAGGCGGGGCGGACCATCTCGGTGGTGCTGCCGGCCCTCGACGAGGAAGAAACCATCGAGTCGGTGATCGACAGCATCTCACCGCTGGTCGATGGGCTGGTCGACGAGCTGATCGTGCTGGATTCCGGCTCCACCGACGACACCGAGATCCGCGCCGTCGCCGCGGGAGCCCGCGTCGTGAGCCGCGAGCAGGCGTTGCCCGAGGTGCCGATCCGGCCCGGTAAGGGTGAGGCGCTGTGGCGCTCGCTGGCAGCCACCCGCGGCGACATCGTGGTGTTCGTCGACTCCGACCTGATCGATCCGCACCCGATGTTCGTGCCGTGGCTGGTCGCTCCGCTGCTCACCGACGACCACATTCACCTGGTCAAAAGCTTCTATCGGCGGCCTTTGCGGGGCAGCGAGCTCGCCGACGTCGGCGACGTGCCGGCCGACGCGAGTGCCACCGGCGGTGGGCGGGTGACCGAGTTGGTGGCACGGCCGCTGCTGGCGGCCCTGCGTCCGGAACTGGGCTGCATCGTCCAACCGCTCGGCGGTGAATACGCGGCCACCCGCGAGCTGCTGACCTCGGTGCCCTTCGCGCCGGGCTACGGCGTGGAGATCGGTCTGCTGGTGGACGCCTTCGACCGGCTGGGGCTGGACGCGATCGCCCAGGCCAACCTGGGAGTCCGCGCGCACCGCAACCGACCACTGGCCGAGCTGGGCGTGATGAGCCGGCAGGTCATCGCAACCCTGCTGTCGCGCTGTGGGATCCCGGACTCGGGCGTCGGGCTGACGCAGTTCACAGCGGGCGGCCCCGAGGGCAACGGCTACACCCAGCACACGTCACCCGTGTCGCTGGCGGACCGGCCGCCGATGCAGGCCATCAGGCCCCGCTAGCCTTGCGCGGGGTCACGGCGGACGCTGCCGTGTCGGTGGCATAGGGCAGTATCGATCACGTGGCGTTGGTGTTGCTGTACCTGGTTGTCCTGGTGCTGGTGGCGATCGTCCTGTTCGGCGCGGCCAGCCTGTTGTTCGGCCGCGGCGAGCAGCTGCCACCCCTGCCGCGGGGGACGACGGCCACCGCGCTTCCCGCGTTCGGGGTGACCGGCTCCGACGTCGACGCGGTCAAGTTCACCCAGGTCCTGCGCGGATACAAGACCAGCGAGGTGGATTGGGTGCTGGATCGGCTCGCGCGTGAGCTCGAGGCGCTGCGCGGGCAACTGGCCGCTGTGCACGCCGCGTCGTCCGGGCAGGAGACCGAGGGCGAGCCGGGGGAACCAGACGACGGTGAGGATCGTCAGGACTCAGTGTGAATAACGACGAACTGGTTCGCTGCAGCTGGGCGACGCTGCGACCCGGACCCGATTTCGAGCTCTATCGCGACTACCACGACCGCGAATGGGGCCAACCGGTGCGCGACGGGGTCGCGTTGTTCGAGCGGATGAGTCTGGAGGCCTTTCAAAGTGGCCTTTCATGGCTGATCATCCTGCGAAAAAGGGAGAATTTTCGGCGCGCGTTCGCCCACTTCGACATGACCAAGGTCGCCGAATACACCGAAGCCGATGTGCAGCGGCTGATGGCGGATCAGGGAATCGTGCGCAACCGCGCCAAGATCGAGTCGACGATAGCCAACGCGCGCGCCGCCGCTGAGCTGGGAAGTCCGGCGGACCTGGCGGACCTGCTGTGGTCATTTGCGCCGTCGCCGCGGTCACGCCCGGCCGACCCATCCCAAATCCCCTCGGCCACTGACGAATCGAAAGCCATGGCCCGTGAACTCAAGCGGCGCGGGTTCCGTTTCGTCGGCCCGACCACCGCCTATGCGCTGATGCAGGCGACCGGGATGGTCGACGACCACATTCGCGATTGCTGGGTGCCCGCGACAGCCCATTGAGCACACAGATGTGGGTCTTTGTTCAAGTGGCGACCTGGATAGGGAACAATGGGGGGGTGATAACGCAGTTCGATGTCGGGCATGGCTTGAAGTTCGCTGGCGGAGCATGCTCGGCGCCGACCAGGTCCGCACGGGCGGGCCAGCTCGAACCCGGAGGGAGCACTCGATGGCGGCGATGAAGCCCCGGACCGGAGACGGTCCTCTGGAAGCAACCAAGGAGGGGCGCGGCATCGTGATGCGAGTACCACTTGAGGGAGGCGGTCGACTTGTCGTCGAGCTGACGCCCGACGAAGCCGCTGCCCTCGGTGACGAGCTCAAGGGCGTGACAAGCTCCACCTAGGTCCTGCCGCCGAACGAAATCGGCGGCGCTATGCACACACCTTCCGATAGATCTCCAGGGTCTGCTCGGCGACGTGGGCCCAGGAGAACTCTTCGACGCAGCGCTGTCGTCCCGCCTTGCCATAGCGTTGCGCTTTCTCGCCGTCGGCGATCAACTCGTTGACCGCATCAGCCAATCCGGCCTGATAGCCCCGCGCGTCGTCGGGGCCGTAATGCACCAGCGTCCCTGTGACCCCGTCGGCGACCACCTCCGGGATTCCGCCGACATCGGAGGCCACCACCGCCGTCGAGCAGGCCATCGCCTCCAGATTCACGATGCCCAACGGCTCGTAAACCGACGGGCATACGAAAACTGATGCCGCCGAGAGGATTTCGCGCAGATCACCGATGGGCAGCATCTCCCGGATCCAGAACACCCCGGTGCGGCTGGCGGCCAGGGCGGCCACGGCATCGCGAATCTCGTCGGCGATCTGCGGGGTATCGGGAGCCCCGGCGCACAACACCACCTGCGCCTCCGGGCTGAACCGGTGGGCGGCCGCCACCAGATGCGCCAGTCCCTTCTGCCGCGTGATCCTGCCCACGAACACCACGATGGGCCGGCCCGGATCGACGCCGAGTTCAGTCAGCATCGATCCGGTTCGCACCGGCCCGGCCGGGTACCAGACGTCGGTGTCGACGCCGTTGCGGACGACGTGCACGGCGCTGGGATCCAGTGTGGGATAGACACGCAGGACGTCTTCGCGCATCGCGGTGCTGACCGCGATGACGGCGTCGGCGGCCAGCACCGCGGTCTGCTCGACCCAACTCGAGATCCGGTAACCCCCACCGAGTTGCTCGGCCTTCCACGGGCGCAGCGGCTCGAGCGAATGCGCGGTCAACACGTGCGGGACACCGTAGAGCAGGGAGGCCAGGTGCCCGGCCATGCCGGTGTACCAGGTGTGTGAATGCACCACGCTGGCCCCCGCCGCCGCATCGGCCATCATCAGGTCGGCCGACAGGGTCGACACCGCCTGGTTGGCGCCCCGCAGCCGCGGGTCGGGCTCGTGCGCGTAGACGCCCGGACGCGGTGCGCCCATGCAATGCACGTCGACCGCGCACAGCCGGCGTAGCTGGGCGACGAGTTCGGTGACGTGGACCCCCGCCCCGCCGTAGACCTCCGGTGGGTATTCGCGCGTCATCATGGCCACCCGCATAACCGAACGGTAGTTCGGCGACGGAGGCCGCCGCGAGCCGGGTTCGCCCCACCGCGGGGCAATCTTCGCGGCGTGCGCAGCCAAATACCTTGACGGACAGCACCACAGAACGCCGCCAATCACCCCATGCCCCTGGCAGCCCTTCGCAACGGCCGATAGGTTTGAAACCATGAGGGAAGCGCCACACGTGCTGGGCATCGTCCTGGCCGGCGGTGAGGGCAAGCGGCTGTACCCGCTGACGGCGGACCGCGCCAAGCCCGCAGTTCCCTTCGGCGGCGCCTACCGACTGATCGACTTCGTCCTGTCCAACCTCGTCAATGCCCGGTATCTGCACATCTGCGTTCTCACCCAGTACAAGTCGCATTCACTGGACCGTCACATCTCGCAGAACTGGCGGTTGTCCGGTCTGGCCGGTGAGTACATCACTCCGGTGCCCGCGCAGCAGCGGCTCGGCCCACGCTGGTATACCGGCTCGGCCGATGCGATCTACCAATCGCTCAATCTGATCTACGACGAAGATCCCGACTACATCGTGGTTTTCGGTGCCGACCACGTGTACCGGATGGATCCCGAGCAGATGGTCCGGTTCCACATCGACAGCGGTGCCGGCGCGACGGTGGCCGGCATCCGAGTGCCGCGCAGCGAAGCCACCGCGTTCGGCTGCATCGACTCCGACGAGTCGGGCCGCATCCGCAACTTCATCGAGAAGCCGCTGGATCCCCCGGGAACCCCGGACGACCCCGAGCAGACGTTCGTGTCGATGGGCAATTACATCTTCACCACCAAGGTGCTCATCGACGCGATCCGTGCGGACGCCGATGACGACCATTCCGACCACGACATGGGCGGCGACATCATCCCGCGACTGGTCGACGACGGGATGGCCGCGGTCTACGACTTCAGTGACAACGAGGTGCCCGGCGCCACCGATCGTGATCGGGCCTACTGGCGGGACGTGGGAACGTTGGACGCGTTCTACGACGCCCACATGGACCTGGTGTCGGTGCATCCGGTGTTCAACCTGTACAACAAGCGCTGGCCGATCCGCGGCGAGTCGGAGAACCTGGCGCCGGCCAAGTTCGTCAACGGCGGTTCCGCGCAGGAGTCGGTGGTGGGTGCGGGCAGCATCATCTCGGCGGCGTCGGTGCGCAACTCGGTGCTGTCGTCCAACGTGGTGGTCGACGATGGCGCGATCGTGGAGGGCAGCGTGATCATGCCCGGCGCCCGGGTCGGCCGCGGCGCGGTGGTGCGCCACGCGATCCTGGACAAGAACGTCGTCGTAGGGCCGGGCGAGATGGTGGGCGTGGACCTGGAAAGGGACCGGGAGCGCTTCGCGATCAGCGCAGGCGGTGTGGTCGCCGTGGGCAAGGGCGTCTGGATCTAGGGCGGTCGGATCTTTTTCCGGGATCTGAGGGATCAGCAGGCGGGCTTCGCGCTGTGGACCCAGTGCACGGTGACGGGGCCGCGTGACGAGCCTTCGTACTATGCCGGAAACCGGCCCGTGAGTGGGTTTCTCGGGCGTCATGGTGCCGGCGTCGCTCAGATACATTGGGCGCCAATGGGTGCGGTCCAGTGGCCATTACGCTTCTTCGCGCACCGCGGCGCCGGTGGCGCGGTCCTCGCGTACTTCCAGGCGCACACTGCGGGACGCCGCCGCGCCGTCCAGCGTGGCTACCAGATGTAGGGCACCAGCCGATAGCGCACGCGTCGCGCGTATTCGCGGTATCCGGGTAGTTCCCGGACGAGCAGCTTCTCTTCGTCGAGGATGCGCAGCGCGAGCACCAAAGCGCCGGGAGGGACGAAGAGCAAACCCCAATAAGAGCCGAGCGCCAGGGGGATGCCGGTCATCATGATCAGGTTTCCGACGTACATCGGGTGGCGCACGAATTTGTAGAGGCCCTGGGAAGCGACGGTCTGGCCGGTCTCCACCGTGACAGTGGCTGCGGCATAGCTGTTTTGGGCGATCACCAGCATGGCGATGCCGAGGCCGGTCGCCACCAGCACGTCGCCGAGCACCGACAACAGGGGCGGCACCGACGACCAGCCGAACCGATGATCGAGCGCGCTGAACACCATCGTCGCGAAAAGGCCGAGAAACGAGCCGGTGATGATGAACTTCTGCGCCTTTCGGGTTTCCGCCCGCGGGCCCGCACGCATGCGCCGCTGCAGGGCCGCGGGATTGGTCCGTGCCAGGTAGACGGTGGGGATGAGGGTCGCCGCCGCGAACACGGCGACAAAGAGCCAGGCCTGCCAGTAGTGCAGCGTGCCGGCCGGCAGGAGCAGGATCAAGACCAACGAGAGAATGCCCCACACGGATGACGCCGTTACACGGACCCCGGTATTCATCATGCTCCTAGTTGCGTAGATCGCGTTGCCGAAAAGCCATGGCTCCCAACATGATCAGCCCTAAGTCGATGGCTGATAGCCATAGCAGTGGTACGACGGTGAAGTCGGTGCCGACCCGCGGGATGTGTGCGAAGGGCTCCGCGTCGAGCAACCACTGAGGGAACCCCGCCAGCGACCCGATCAGGTATAGGGAGACGAAGCCGATCAGGACACCCCAGGCCACCGGCGTCAGGCGTGGCGCAATGCCGAACACGCAGACGGTCACGGCGGACAAGAGCCACACCGCGGGCAGCTGGACTGCCGCGCTTGCGACGACCGTGGGCAGTTTGGCGCCGACATCGCCGACCGCGACGCCATAGACGACGCCGGCGGTGATTCCGCTGGCGAGTATCGCCGCCGCGGAACCGGCTAGCGCAATCACCAAATGGCTTGCCAGCCAGCGGGTTCTCGACACCGCACCGGCCAGTACCGTTTCGGCGCGCTGGCTCGACTCTTCCTGGTGCAACCGCAGTGTGAGTGAGACGGCGAACGCGGCGGCGACCATGCCCATCATCGCGAAAGCCACGGCGATGAACGCCTCTTCGATGGCGCTGGTGCCGCCCATCCGGGCGACGATGTCGCGCGCCCCGCCACTGTCACCCAGCTCGTCGCCTATGCCGTGCACCACGCTGCCGATCAGCAGGCCATACAGGCACAGTCCCACGGTCCACAGCAGCAGTGCGGCGCGGTCGAGCCGCCACGCCAGCCCGAAGACGTTGCCCAGCGCGGGCGCGGCGGTGGCGGGGCCGGGACGTTCCGCGACAAGCCCGGCGCCGACGTCGCGGCCCGCCAACAGCCGATAGGCCAGGGCGGTCAACGCGGCCGCCGTCACCAGGTGCAGCAGCAGCACCCACCAGCGATCGCCCGCATAGGGTTTGACCTGAAGCGACCAACCGACGGGAGACAGCCACGAAACCGTGGCGTCGCCGGCGTCACCAACGGCGCGCAGGGTGAACGCGGTGCCCAGTACGGCGAAGGCTGCCCCGCGGGCGAACCGGGCGCTCGGCGACAGCTGCGCGGTCACCGCCGCGACAGCAGTGAACACCAGTCCGGAGCAGGCGAGCGCGGCCCCGAACGCCAGCGACCCGCCGGCCGGGACGTCGGTGCTGAGCAGACCGGCGGCACCGATCGCGCCGGTGGCAATCGACGCTCCGAACGACAGCAGCAGCGCCGCGCTCAGGGCGGCATAGCGGCCGATAGCGGTCGAGTCCACCAACTCGGTCCGCCCGTTCTCCTCGTCGGCTCGGGTGTGCCGGATCACCGTCAGGATGACGGCCACCGCGATCAGCGTGTGGAACATTCCCGCTTTCCAGATGCCCACGGCGCCAAGGCTGTCGTTGTAGACCTGGCCGTAGAGGGCACGCTGGGCCGGGCTGGCCATGATGGAGGCCGCAAAGCCGGCCCGGGCGGAAGCGGTGGGGTAAATTTTTGAGATGCTGCCGACGTACACCGTGGCAAGCGGCACCGAGAGCAGCAACACCCATAGCGGCATCGAAATCCGGTCGCGCCGCAGGTAGAGCCGCAGCATGGCGAGCGTTCCGGAGAAGCTCGAACCAGCAAGCGGCACAGGCGATGCCGACGCGAATGGCCGATCCAGCGTGGTCGTGCTCATGACAGCGAGACCTTTGCCTCGTCGCGCCCGTGCCGACCGTCGCCGTCCGACGTGTCGTAGTGGCGCAGGAAAAGCTCTTCGAGGGTCGGCGGCTGGCTGACCAAACTGCGCACGCCGGCATCGCCGAGCACGCGGATGAGCTCGCCCAGACTTTCGCTGTCGACCTGGGCGCGCAGCGTGTTGCCCTCGACGCTGACGTCCTCGACGCCTTTGATCCGTCTCAGATCACCGGGATCGCCGGTCATTTCGGCCTTGATCGAGGTGCGGCTCAGGTGCCGCATGGAGTTCAGCGAACCACTTTCGATGGTCTTGCCGGCGCGGATGATCGTCACCCGTTCGCACAACGCTTCCGTCTCGGCCAGGATGTGGCTGGACAACAGCACCGTCGTGCCACGGTCGCGGGCCTGCGCAACGCACTGCTGAAACACGTTCTCCATCAAAGGGTCCAGCCCACTGCTTGGCTCATCCAGGAGCAGCAGCCTGGCCTGGGATGAGAACGCCGAGATCAGCGATACCTTCTGGCGGTTGCCCTTGGAGTACGTGCGGGCTTTCTTGTGCGGGTCCAGGTCGAAGCGCTCGATCAGTTCGGCGCGGCGCTTCTTGTCGATGCCGCCCCGCATGCGCGCCAGCAGGTCGATGGTCTCACCGCCGGTCAGCGACGGCCATAGCGTCACGTCGCCTGGCACGTAGGCGATGTGGCGATGCAGGGCGACGGCTTGGGTCCATGGGTCGCCGCCGAGCAGCCGCACGCTGCCGCCGTCGGCCTTCGCCAAGCCCAGCAGGATGCGGATGGTCGTCGACTTCCCGGCCCCGTTCGGGCCGAGAAACCCGTGGACTTCGCCTTCTTGAACCGTGAGGTCCAGGCCGTCCAGCGCCCGCACCGCACCGAAACTTTTGGTGAGACCGCGGATCTCGATGGGCGCAGAACGGATGGATTTGTCAGTTGGCATCAGATTCTCCTTGATCTTCAGCGGCCAGGAATGCGTCGTACATGGTCCGGTCGGTCAGCAGTCCCTCGGTGTAGACCTCAAGCGCGGGCAGAATCATGTCGCGCGAGTAATCGCGCAGCACGGCACGTAGATCCGTTGGCGTTTCATGCATTTGGATGTAGAGAAGGAAGCCGCCGCCGCCCGTGATGGCCAGGTACCTGGCCCGCGCCTGCGGGTCGCGGCTGGGCTTGATCGTCCCGGCGCGCACGCCCTCTTCCATGTATTCCTCGGCGTTGTCAATCATCCTGCGCCATAACATGTTCGCCAGTTCCCCGCCGGTCTGCATGCTGCGCACCAGATAGGCCATCAGTGGCGCGTACTCCTCGATCTCGGCCATCTGGGCGAACCAGGTGGCAGGGTCGTTGGAGCGCAGCGCCTCCGATTTGGTGCCGCGAATGGTCTCGGCTATGAAGTCCTCGCATGCCTTGCGCAGGCCGTCCTTGGAGCCGAAGTGGTGGATGACCAGCGCGGCGCTCACGCCGGCCGCTTCGGCGATGGCGCGAAGTCCGACGCCGAACCCGTGCTCGCCGAATTGTTCGATGGCCGCATCCCGGATCCGAGCGGCTGCCGTCAAGTCGGCTGAACGCATGTTCAGTACGCTAAACGCATGTTCAGTCGACGGTCAAGAGCGACACGCGTCAAGATTTCGTAAAGGTGTGGCGGGCACCCAAAAAGGGGTGGTCAATGGCAAACGGCCAGGGTTTGAAGGACTTGGGCCGACGGCGGATCAGTCGCGGACGGCGGCCAGGATCCCGTCGCCGAGCGGCACCAGGGCGGGGGTGAGGCGCTCGTCCTCGGCGATCAGCCGCGCCGCCTCGCGCACCGCGACCACCTCGGCGTCGCGGGCGGCCGGATCCCCGGCCCGTCCGCCCAGCGCGGCGCGGTGCACCACGATGACGCCACCGGGGCGCAGCAGCCGCACGCCCTCGACGACGTAGTCCGGCTGATCGATCGGGTCGGCGTCGATGAACACCAAGTCGTAGGACTCGTCGGCGAGCCGGGTCAGCACCTCTTGGGCGCGGCCACCGATCAGCCGGGTGCGTGACGGGCCGATGCCGGCTTCGGTGAACGCCTGCTTGGCCAGCCGCAGGTATTCGGGTTCGATGTCGATCGTCGTCAAGACGCCGTCGTCGCTCATGCCGGACAACAGCCACAGCCCACTCACGCCCGCGCCGGTACCCACCTCCGCGATGGCCTTGCCGCCACTCAGCTTGGTGAGCAGGCTCAGCAACGCGCCGACCGCCGGTGTCACCGCGCCCGCACCGATGTCTACCGCGCGCTCGCGGGCGGACGCCAACAGTGCGTCCTCCGATATCGAGCTTTCGGCGTGCGCGAAGAGCGATTCGGCCCGGCTGGGCGCTGCCTGACCGGGGGCTGCTGCGTCGGTGCCGTCCATGCCCGCAGCGTATTCCACTTCGCCGCGGAGTTTGACAGGCGCGCCTGAATCGGATCAGGGTGACACGCCCGACGGTCTGGAAGCGTTTAAGGTCACTGCGCGATGGATATCTCCTGCACAGCGCAGGTAACGATCCGGTTTCTCAGGTTCAGCTCAGACTGTTCATATACCGCACATACTCCGGTACGCGACGGTAGCCCTATGCATCGCGGAGGGCGTTGGACCGGGAATACCGAATGGGAGGTACCTGTTGCCGAAAATGACGATGTGCCAGGACTCGGCACGCCGGATTCGGAGGACTTGATCATCACCACGCTTCTCAGCCCGTCCAGCATGTCTCATGCGCAGGAACTCCCCACCCACGAGTGGGTGGAGTCGTCCGATGCGCCGCAAGGGACCGCGGTTTTCGACGCGACCGGAGACAAGGCGACCATGCCGTCATGGGACGAGTTGGTGCGCCAGCACGCCGACCGGGTGTACCGGCTGGCTTACCGCCTTTCCGGCAATCAGCACGATGCGGAAGACCTGACCCAGGAGACCTTCATCCGGGTCTTCCGGTCGGTGCAGAACTACCAGCCGGGAACGTTCGAAGGGTGGTTGCACCGCATCACCACGAACCTGTTCCTCGACATGGTGCGCCGGCGCTCGCGCATCCGGATGGAGGCGCTGCCCGAGGACTACGAGCGGGTGCCCGCCGACGAACCCAATCCCGAGCAGATCTACCACGATTCGCGGCTGGGTCCTGACCTGCAGGCCGCGCTGGATTCGCTGCTGCCGGAGTTCCGTGCCGCCGTCGTGCTCTGCGACATCGAGGGTCTGTCTTACGAGGAAATCGGCGCCACCTTGGGCGTCAAGCTGGGCACCGTGCGCAGCCGCATCCACCGCGGACGCCAGGCGTTGCGGGACTACCTGGCCGCGCACCCCGATCACGACACCTTGCGCGCCCGGTCGGCCTAACCACCGATCGCCCGCCTAACGTTCGGGCAGCTATTCAGCGGCTTTGCGGCCTTAGCCTCCGTATTGCGCACTTGCTCGCGCTACATTCGATATAAGGCGGCAATAAGAATTTCAGCGGCGAGGAGTTGGTGATGCCCGATCGAGGACATGTCTTTCGCCGCGCGTTCTCCTGGCTCCCCGCTCAATTCGCCTCCCAAAGCGACGCGCCCGTCGGCGCGCCACGCCAGTTCGGGTCCACCGAGCACCTGTCCGTCGAGGCGATCGCGGCTTTCGTCGATGGCGAGCTGCGGATGAACGCACACCTGCGGGCCGCGCATCACCTGTCGCTGTGCGCCCAGTGTGCGGCCGAGGTCGACGATCAGAGCCGGGCGCGTGCGGCGCTGCGCGATTCGCGCCCCATCCGCATCCCGAGCACGCTGCTGGGCATGTTGGCCGACATTCCCTACGAGTCGCCCGACGACTCCTCCGCGCAGGAATCCGACCGTTTCGCGGACCGCGACGGCCGTGAGCCCCGCAAGCGGCGGTAGCGTGCCGCTGCGCAGCGATGCCCAGGCGAGCGATTCTGGCCGCGCCCTGCGGCTACCCCACACGCGCGTTCATGCCGCCCGGCGGCGCGCCATGGATACTAGGGTGGACACGGACAATGCCGGTGCCGCGTATTTCGCTTGGT
>NZ_LZMB01000035.1 GCF_001673555.1 Mycobacterium sp. 1165178.9
TGGGTTGATGGCCTGCTGGCGGGGCTGTTCTCGCGCATCGACGCACCCGAGCCAGCGGCGCTCCCAGAGGATGGGCAAGCAACTTCGCCGCCGGCCACCCAGCAACCGCCCACGCCGACCGATGCCAAACCCGCGGCCGAACGCGCTCCCGTCGTGGTGCTGTGGGCATCGCAGACCGGGAACGCAGAGGAACTCGCCGCCGACATCGCCGCGCGGTTGGGCGCCGCGGAGCTTCCCGTCACGCTGCGCAGCATGGACGACTTCCCCCAGGCCGAGCTGGCGAAGACGCGGGAGTTGTTACTCGTCACCAGCACCACCGGCGACGGCGAAGCGCCCGACAACGGCGCCGGCCTCTGGCGGGCGCTGATGTCGGACAGCGCACCGCGACTCACCGGCACCCGCTATGCCGTACTCGCGCTGGGCGACTCCAACTACGACGATTTCTGTGGTCACGGACGCAAACTGGACGCGCGCCTCGCCGAGCTGGGCGCGGCCCGCATCACCGACCGGGCGGACTGCGAACCCGACTACGACGACACCGCGGCGAAGTGGCTGGGCGACGTCATCGATGCCCTGACCAAGAGGCCCACGTCCGTCGGCAGAGACGGGGTCGCGACCGCGCCGGCCCGCGCTTCCGCGGTTGTGGCGCCGCCCCGACCGGGTGCGGCCGCGGCCAGCACCTACAGCAAGAAACATCCGCTGATCACCGGCATGGTGCGCAACACTGTGTTGAGCCAGCCGCAATCGACAAAAGACGTGCGGCACTTGGTTTTCGACATGCCGGAAGAATCCGTGACCTACGAGGCCGGCGACGCACTGGGCGTGTGGCCGCGCAACAGCGACGCGTTGGTCGACGAATGGCTGTCGGTCACCGGACTGAACGGGCAGACCCCTGTCGAGGTCGGCGAGCACGGTCTGATGTCGTTGCGCTCCGCGCTCACCGAGCGCATCGAGATCGCCCACGTCAGCCGGGACCTGGTGCGGTTCGTGCAGGAGCGCACCGGTGACTCGACACTCGCCGCGCTGCTGAAGCCGGAAAACAAACGCGCGCTTGCGGATTGGACGTGGGGCCGCCAGTCCATCGACCTGCTGTCGAAGCTGCCGGTCTCCGCGTCGGCCCACGAGTGGCTGCGCGTCCTCAAACGCCTCCAGCCGCGGCTGTACTCGATTTCGTCCAGTCCCAAAGCGTGTCCGGGGGAAGTTCACCTGACGGTCTCCCCCGTGCGCTTCAACTTCCAGGGCGTGCCGCGCCGCGGGGTGTGCTCGACCTACCTGGCCGACCGCTCCCCCGGCGACCGAGTGGCGGTCTATCTGCAGCAATCGAGCAATTTCCGGCCTCCGAGTGACTCGGACACGCCGATGATCATGATCGGACCCGGAACCGGCATCGCACCCTTCCGCGCTTTTCTGCAGGAACGACGCGCGCTCGGCCACACCGGACCCAACTGGCTGTTCTTCGGTGAGCAACACGCCGCCACCGACTTCTACTACCGCGACGAACTCGAGAAGATGCGTGACGACGGGTTCCTCACCGAGCTGGATCTGGCGTTCTCGAGGGACCAGCAGCACAAGGTCTACGTGCAGCACCTGATGCGCAAACGTGGAGCGCAGCTGTGGAGCTGGCTGCAGGACGGCGCCCGGCTGTATGTCTGCGGCACCGCGGATCCCATGGCCAAGGACGTTGACCGGGCGCTCTGCGAGATCGCGGCCGAATTCGGCAAGCTCGACCCGGATGCGGCGAAGGATTACGTGCAGTCGTTGAGCGCCGACAAGCGCTACCACCGCGACGTCTACTAGCGCCGATCGTACCCACTGCCACCGCAGCCGTAACACAGCAGAAACATCGCGCACCCGCCGCCGAAACGTCCGCGTCGCACGATTCACTCACATGGTCGCGCACCTGAAGGAGTGACGTCATCGTGGCTCGGGAGAGTGATGGACCCGATCGGGTCTTCAAGAACGGCTGCCCGCTGCAATGCCGACTGCGATACACCGCCATGACCGAGGACCCGGTCGCTGACCACTGCGACTGGGCGGGCCTGCCCATAAATTTGGATTTCGCGTTCTCGCAGGATCAGCGCGACAAGGTCTACAAGCAGCACCTGCTGCGCAGGCGCGGTACGCAGTTCGGGCCGTGGCGCCACGGCTTCCAGTGCGTCTGCGAGACCGCCGAGAACGAATCGCTCACCAGCGGATAGCCCGGTTCTCGGATCGCCGCGCGACTTTGCCGCGCGATGCGGTCGGCGCAAAAAATCACCGAGGTTGAAAATCCTTGACGCTTCGACGCCGTAGCTCTTACCGGCGCCAAGCTGCGCCGACCCGCTCGGTGGCGCGGTTCGTGTGTGCTCCGGCCGCGGTCGTCACCGGCTCGACAGATGACCGGTAATCCGCGTTGCGGGTACTAGAAAACATGCCCATTGCTACGAGCCGAAGAGCCGCGCAAGCCTCCGCCACGCCCACGCGTGCCCAGCAAGGGTTTTCAAAACCATGGTGAACGTGGCGATCATCGAAACGTCGGGCTTGGGCGACCGCAGCTATCTCATCAGCGACGGTGAGGTTGCCGTCGCGGTGGATCCGCAACGAGACATCGATCGGGTGCTCGAGCTGACTGAAGACCTGCGTATCACCCACGTGCTGGAAACCCACATCCACAGCGACTACGTGACCGGCGGCCTGGCGCTGGCCAAAGCGACCGGCGCCCAATACGTCGTTCCCGCAGGGGAAGACGTCCACTTCGAACGCCACGTGGTTGAGGATGGCGACCGGATCGACACCGGCGGAATACATCTGGAAGCGTTGTTCACCCCCGGACATACCCACCATCACGTCAGCTATGTGCTGCGCGGGGATTCCGGGGACACCGTCGGCGTCTTCACGGGCGGGTCGCTGTTGTTTGGCAGCACTGGCAGAACGGACCTGGTCGGTGACGACCACACCGAGGAATTGGCCCGGCGGCAATACCATTCGGTCCGGCGCCTCGCCGATGTGCTGCCTTCGGAGACCGCGATCTACCCCACCCACGGATTCGGAAGTTTCTGTTCGGCGACGCCGCCCGACGGTGACGCCTCCACCATCGGCGAACAACGCCTCAGCAATCCGGCGCTGACGAAGGACGAACAGGAATACGTCGACGAGCTTCTGGCCGGGCTTGCTGCGTTTCCCGCCTACTACGCGCACATGGGCGTCATCAACAGGGCCGGCCCCGAAGCGGCGGACCTCTCCCCGCCCAAACCGGTGGATGCGCAGGAGCTTCGGCACCGGATCGACGCCGGCGAATGGGTGGTCGACCTTCGGAACCGAACGGCGTTCGCAGCGGGGCACCTGCGCGGCAGCTACGGATTCGAGCTGTCGGGGTCTTTCGTGAACTACCTCGGGTGGCTGTACAGCTGGGGCGCACCGCTGACATTGATCGGTGAGGACACCGAGCAAGTCGCCGACGCTCAGCGGGAGCTCGCCCGCATCGGCGTCGATCGCCTCACCGGCAGCGCCACTGGCGACATACGCGCGCTGGCCGATGGTGTGACGCTGAGCAGCTACCGGGTCGCGTCCTTCAAGGACCTCGTCGACGCGCTCGAAACCGGCACGGTCACCGTAGTCGATGTTCGTCAGTCACACGAATTCGACAACGGCCACGTACGTGATGCGGTCAACATCGCGCTGCACGAGTTGCCGGAGCGCCTTGCCGAACTACCCGAAGACCGCGAGCTTTGGATCCACTGCGCCAGCGGGTACCGGGCGTCGATCGCGGCGGCGCTGCTCGACCGGCAGCAACTCCGCGTCGTGCTCATCGACGACGACTACGACAACGCCGAAAACTTGAACATCACCAGGTGATTGATTGAAAAGGCCTGCCATCACCGCGATCACGGGTGCAGCGGCGCCCACAACGGGAGGAAACACCATGAGCGCACTGACCGCCGACGCCATCACGTCGGCCGAGCTGCACGAGCGGCTCGAATCTTCCACCGCTCTGCGCATCGTCGACGTTCGGACGCCCGCGGAGTTCGAGACGTCACACATACCCGGGTCCTACAACGTGCCCCTTGACGTACTGGACGAACACTCCCGTGAGATCGCTCAGCTATTGGGTGGCGATCGGGAAGCCGTCCTGGTATGCCGGTCCGGGCAACGCTCCACCAGGGCCCAAAAGCTCTTGCGGAACGCGGGTTTGGATGGTGGTCGCGTGTTGGAGAAGGGAATCCTCGACTGGGAGGGCCAAGGCTTTTCGGTCGATCGTGGCGCCCAGCGGTGGGATCTCGAGCGCCAGGTACGCCTCGTCGCGGGATCGGTCGTACTTTCGTCCGTCCTTGGAAGCGTCGTCGTCCCGCGACTCAAATGGCTGGCCGCCGGGATTGGAGGGGGCTTGACTTACGCCGCACTATCCAACACCTGCGCGATGGCGACGGTACTCTCCAAATTGCCGTACAACCGCGGTGCAACGTTGGACGCCGAGACGGTTCTGTCTCGACTGGGCAGCCATTAGGCCGTTGCCGCTTAACGCTTCGGCAGGTCCGGCTGCCCGTACACCGCCACCACCACGGTGCGGTCCATGCTGTTGTCCGACCACACCCCGATGCTGGTGTTGGCGCAGTCGCGGATGATCGCCATGTCGTCGGGGTTGTAGTACCACTGGTTGACCAGTTCCAGGCTGCTGATGGCGATCGCCGGGTTGATGGCCACCGTCTCGGCGGCCCGGCCGCGGAAGCCGGCGGCGTTGGCCCGGTCTTGCGGCGTGGATCCGTCGGAGCCGATGTCGCCATTGATGCTTCGGTTGTTCATCATGTCTTCGGCGTGCCATTCCGCGGCCAGGGTGAGCGCGTTGTTCCTGATGACGTCATTCGTGCAGCCCGCCTGGTGCTGCAGGGTGTAGACGGCGGAGACGACCGCGCTGTTGAGCCGCTTGTTGTCGGCCTGCGCAACCGGCGCCGCCAAAACCGCGGTGCCCAACAACACGACGCCGGCGGGCAGCAGCACGAGGGCGCAACGGCGTGCCGATAGTTCCATGGCGGTCCCCCCGGATTATGTGGGCTCGAAACGCGACACCAGCCACCGGCCGTCGACCTTGTCCAGGGTCACCCGCACGACGGGCTGGGTGTCAGTGGGAGCGCCCGCACCGATGGTCACCGTCTGGTCGACATACACCAGCGCCACAGCGTGGTTCTCGGTCACCGAAACAGAGGCCGCCGCGTTCACTTTGGCCACCGACGAGATGTGCTTCTCCTTTGCCCCGGGCACGACGACCTGGCGCGTCAGCTCGCCGTAGGCGTCTTTGAACTCACCGGTCAGCCGCTCGCGCGCCGCGGCGAGGTCCTTGTCCACCGTGTCGGCGTGATAGGTCAACAACGTGACCGTGTCGTCGCGGGCGGCCTGCACCGATTCGGTCCGGGCCCGTGCGAGATCGTCGGCGGCCCCCGCCGACCACTTGAGGTACCCCGCGCCAACCGCCAAAGCCAACGCGAGCGCGGGCAATATCCCATAGGCCAACACGCGTGACCACGCGATGGACCGCGTCGCACCCCCGGCCTTGGGCCGCACCCCGGTAGACGACTGGGTGGCGTCGGATTCCTGTTGCGCCACTTCGGTTGCCGAGTCCAGTTCCTCGGCGGCTTTCACGTCTTCTTTCAATGTCGTCATGGCACGAACACCACGTTGGCGACCTTGGCGTCATCGCCGACCGATCGGACCTCGATTCGCATGCGCCATTCCCGCGGCGCCTCCTCGCCCCCGGCGGTGCGCGACTTCACCGCGACCGCCACCAAAACCTGGGCGGAGTCGCCGCGTTGGCTTTCCAGTCCGGCATCGGTGACCGTCCCTTCGGATTTCGACTGCGCCGCCTTGACAACCTCCTCGAACGGCTTCGCCCGCTGCTCGAAGTCGTCCCGGAATGCACCGGTGGCCAGATCGAGGATCCGCTGCACGTCGGCGTCGACCTGGGTGTAGTTGATCGTGGTGAGGTTCACCGCCCCCTGACGGGCCGTCGCGACGTACAAGTTCTGCCGGGCCTGGTCCTCGTGCTTCTGGTAGGCGCGGTAGCCCAGCCAGCCGCTCAGGCCGGCCAGCGCCGCAACGATGAGGCCGCTGGCCACCAAGGCCGATCCGGTGCGCGAAAGCCGCCCCCCGCGGATGGTTTCGCGCCACCGCGCGAGCCGGCCCGCGGATGGTCTCTCAAGACCGTCGCCGTCTTCGATGTGGAGCTTTTCCGCTTCTTCGGTTTCGGTCGCGTCGATGTCCTCGGCGACGTCGAGTTCCGTTGACTCGTCGTTGCTTTCATTCGGGATGTCGGGTTTGTCCGCCATGGTGCTCCTTCAAACTTTAGGGTTGCGGGACAAGAAGTGATTGCCAGCTCTTGGCGCGCGGGTGCGCCAGGTCCGACTCGGTGTAGTGACGCCCGTCCGGGCCGATGTATTCACCGGTGGCGGGGTCGTAGGTCGCCACCGCTACGGGCGCGGGCGGTGGCGCGGTGCCCCGCGGCGGTGGTAGCCGCGGATCCTGGCCCGGCGGATATAGCGGGACGCCCTGACCGCTGGTGGTGGCATTTGGGTCGCCTTTCCAGTTGTAGCCGTCGTTGAGCGGCACGTACTCCTCATCGCTTTCGCAGAGTTCGACGGTGGGCGCGCGCTTCCACGGCTTGCTCTCACACGGAATGTTCCGCACGCCACGGACATTGAACTCCGAATCCTGCGGCACCCGGCAAAACAGGTCCGCGGCCGGCCGGTCCGGCGCATCGACGCTGGCCGGTGAGCGCCGCTGCGCCGGCGGCAGGTATCCCGTCGTGCAGGGCGGCGGCAGGTTGAGGTTGAGGTTGAAGTCCAGTTGGGCGCCCCGGTACTCCTGCTTGGTGTTCGAGCTTGGCACGATGATCGCCGCCATAGCCGCGATGCCCTGCGGCAGCAGCACCAGGAGTTGTTCGATGTCGTGGCGGTAGACGACGGCGATATCGCCGAGGCTCACCAGATTGGCGAACAAAACCGGTAGTGCCGGCGCCACCCGATCCAGCATCGCGCGGCCTTCTTCGATGCCGGAAGTGCCCTGTGCCAACAGATCTCGCACCGCGGCGTCCTGCGCCTTGAACTGCGCCATGATGGCCGCGGTCTGACCGGCCCACGCGGCGATCGCGTCCGACGTCTGCACCTGAGAGTTGAGCACGGGCGGCGACTGGTCGATCAGGGCGGCAAGCGGGTCGATGGTCCGGCCTCCCGCCACGGCCAGCGCGGTCGACCCGTCGACGATGCGGGACAGTTCCGGCCCGAGGCCGCCGACCGCCCGGCTGGTCTCGTCGATCACGGTGCGCAAGTTGTCCCGCGGAATTGCTTGCAGCGCACGGTTGGTCATGTCAAGCAGGCGCCCGATGTCGACGGGGACGTCGACATGCCCGGCGGTGATGACGTCGCCGTCACGCAGCGTCCGGGATTGTTGGCCGTCCGTGCCGGGTTGCGGCGTCAGCTCGATGTACTGCTCACCGATCGCCGAGCGGCTGTGCACCGACGCCTGCACCTCGGCGGGCACCTTCACTCCCGACCTCAAAGCCAGCACCGCGCGCACCCCAGTGGCGGTGACGCCGACCGACTTCACCTGTCCCACATCGGTACCGCGGTAGGTGACCACCGACGTCTCGTAGAGTCCGCCCGATTGCGGCAGGTCAACCGTGACCTTGTACTCCCCGATTCCGAACAGCGTGGCGGGCAGCTTCATGAAGTTGAATGCCATTGCGCCACAGGAAACAAACGTCACCAGCGTCAGGATTGACAACTGGATCCACGTCCGGCGGTTCAACCGAAGCATTCAGTATCCCCCGAAATGGTACGGATAGGTCAGCGGGTTGCCCCCGGTGACCGGGCTCGGCTGCATGCCGATGGTGCGGCCCCACTGCAGTTCGAGCTGGGTGAGGTTGCCTTCCCATCGCGACCCGGTGAACAGTCCCTGATCGATGCGGCTCAATGTCAAATCGACGACCAGCGTGAGGTTGGCGTAGTCGCCGCGGAACCAGTTCCGCACGGTGGATGCAGGCCACGGGTAGGTCGCCAGCCCGTCCAATCCCTTGGTGAGGGAGGGCCCGGCGTCGGCGAGCGACCGCAGCACGGGCGCGATGTTGCGCAGATTGTTCACCAGCGATTCCCTGCTCTGGTGAATGGTGTCGGCGGCGATCGCGCTGAACTTGCCGACCTGATCGATAGTGTCGGCGATCTTCGCCCGCTCGTTGGCCAACACGTCCAGCGCTTTGGGCACGGACGTCAACGCTTTGTCGACGACGCCGTCGTTGGCGGCAACCTGGCCCGCCAGAGCGTTGAGGTTCTCGGCGGCGGCGATGATGTCGTCGGTCTGGTCGTTGGTGCGGGCGATGAACTCGTCGATTTGATTCAGCAGGCTGCGCATGTCGTTCTCACGGCCGGCAAACGCCTTGGCCACCGACTGCGTGATCTCCTGCAGCTGGCCGATTCCCCCGCCGTTGAGCAGGATTGACACCGACGCCAACGTCTGCTCGGTGGTGGGATACAGACTCGCCCGTGACAACGGGATGACCGAACCCGCTCTGAGTTGGCCGACCGGCCGCTCGTCCTTGGGGGGTGCCAGCTCGATGTGCATCGAACCGAGCAGGCTGGTCTGTCCGAGCTTGGCGGTCGAATTGGCCGGCAAGTGCACATCGCCATTGATCCGCATGGTCACCAGCGCATGCCAATCTTGCAGCTCGATCTTGGTGACATTGCCGACGTTGACGTCGTCCACCCGGATCCGGGTGTTCTCCTGGATGGTGACCACATCAGGCATCTGCGCCTGAATCGTGTACGAGCCCGGACCGCCGCCCGCGGTGCCGGGCAACCTGAACGAATTCAGGCCGCGCCAGCCACACCCCGACAGGGCCGCAACGCATATCAGGCCGAGGACAACGGCTAGCGCGCGCCTCATGATGGCCCCGTCGGAAGCATCAGGCTCTGCAGCACCTGAATCGAATTGGACGTCGTGTTCGCGGGCGGCGCCTCGGCGGGCGGCGGGTCGGCGGGCTGCGGCTGGTCGGCGGGTTGCGGCTGGTCGGCGAGCGCCGCCTGCTCGGGGGGCGACGGCGGGGCACCATCGGGCGCCGCAGGCGCGCCCGCGGGGGGCGTGTATCCCGGCCGCAGCCAGTCCTCGCTGTACGTGATCTCGCTTGGCCGGGCCTGCGTCCCGACGAACGGGTTGATTCCCGCCGGGATGTAGTTGTAGATGCGGTTTTTGATGATCGGGTTGAGGTACTGCAGGCACAGCTTCGACACCCGGGCCAGGCGCGCCCGCGACGCCGCCTCGATGGAACTGCAGATGAACTGCGGGATATCGGCGAAGTTGTTGAGGGCCAGGATGCCGGTCATCGCGCTCTGTGCCGGCTGATAAATGTTCAGGAAGTTCTGAAAAACCGTCGGGGCGATGTGCAGGATCTGCTTGATATCGCCGCGGCTGTCGTTGAGCGCCGTTGTGATGGAACCCAACCGGTCGAACGTGACACCCGCCGCTTCGCGGTTCTCGGCCAGGAAGTCACGCACATCTGTGAGCGCCCCGTCCAGAGACTTCACCGCGTTGCCCACTTCGTTCGGAGTGTTCGACAGCAGCGTCGTCACGCTCGCCAGGTTCTGATTGAACGAGGCCAGCACATCGCTGCTGGAGTACAGCGCGGACACCAGCAGCTGCAGATTACGCACGGTGCTGAAGATGTCGTCGGCGTGATCACCGAGCGCCGAGATCGCCTCGGACAGCTTGATCACGGTGTCCCGAGCGGTGTCTCCTTGGCCGCGCACGTTGTCGGCCGTCGAGTCGATAAGCTCGCCGACGGAGTTGACTCCGCCCGGACTGGTGGGCTGAAGGGCATCGGTCAGCTTCTCCAGCTGCTTACGGAAGTCATCCCATTCCACCGGAACCGCGGTGTGGCTCAGCGGAATCGAGGACCCGGCGCTCAACTTGGGACCGCCGGAGTACGCCGGGACCAGCTGAATCGCCCGCGAGGTCACCAGCGACGGCGACAGGATGGCGGCACGGGCATCGGCCGGAATTGAATACTGCTTGTCGACGGAGAACGTCACCTTGGAGCTGGCGGGCTGGGGCTCGATCTTGTCGACCACGCCGACGGCCACCCCGAGGATGCGAATCTCGTCACCGACGAACAAGCCGTTGGCCTCCGCGAAATACGCAGAGTACGTGTTCTTTTCGACGTCCTTCCACAGCTTGCTGCCGACCAGGAACGACGCCACGGCCAGCGTCAGGATCAGGCTGGCCGCGGTTGCTTTGCGAAGGGTGCCTCGACTGATTTTCATGGCGCATCGAAATCGTGCGGCGAGGGCGGCGGAATGGTGCGGATGGGCGGCGTCGACGGCGGGGGCGACGGCGGCTGAGACCACAGCGGCACCGGCGCGTTCTCAGGCGGCACGGGCGGGGTACCGGTGGGCGGGTCGACCGCCTCCGACGGCAGCTTCTGGTTGGGGTCCAAGAACCGGTCATACATGTCCGCATCCAGTACCGGGCCACCGATCTGGCCGGGAACCAGGTTGGCCACGTAGGCCTTGAAAAACGGCCCAGATCCCAAGCATTCGCCGAAGGACATCGCATAGCGCTTGAACTTGGGCAGCGTCTTCTGAATGTCTTCCTTGCGGTTGTCGAGGATCTCGAGCACACCGTTGAGCTTGTCGAGGGCGGGCTTGAGCTGGGTCCGGTTGTCGTTGACCAGACCGGAGATCTGGTGCGAAACCGCGGTCAGGTTGTTCATCAGGGCGTCCAGCGAATCTCGCTCGTCGAGTAGCGCCGCCAGCAAGGCGTTGGAATTCGCAACCAGTCCGGCGATCTGCTGGCTACGCTTGCCCAGCACCGTCGAGACCTTGTTGGCGTTGCCCAGCAGGCTGCGCAGCTGTGCGTCCCGGCCGTTGAGGGTGTCGGAGAACCGAGCGACACCCTCCAGCGCCGGCCGCACGTTGGACGGCGTCGCTCTCAGAGTGTTGGCCAAGGTCGTTAGGGCGGTGGACAGTTGAGCCGTGTCCAGGCCGCTGATGGTCGTCGTCAAATCGCCCAGCGCGTCGGGAAGCTCATACGGCGAGGTGGTGCGCTGCAGCGGGATGGTGCCCGACAACTTCCCGCTTCCGCGCGGCGTCAGCTCGAGCATCTTGGCGCCCAGTATGGTTTCGGTCTTGATCGCCGCCTCGGTGCGGTCGCCCAGCTCGACACCCTTGTGCACCGTGAAGCCGACCCGGACCTTGGTGCCCTCCAACCGAAGGTCGGAAACCCGGCCGACGCCCATGCCCGAAACCCGCACGGTATTACCCGGTTTGATGCCCCCGGCTTCGGCGAAGTACGCCGCGTAGTCGTCCGTGTTCTTGATGAATGGCAGCTTGTTGTATTGGAAGGCAACGATGGTCACGCAGGCCAGGATGATGGTTCCCATCACTCCCAGCAGGAAAGGGTTGCGCCGGTCGGCCGATTTCACCTTGGGTAGTTTCAGCTTCATCGCGGCGTGCACCGCCCGCTGGGCTGGCCCAACAGCTTGACGAAGATCGGATTGCCCCCTTTACCATTCAGCTTGAGCAATACCTCGCAGAAGTAGAAGCCGAAATAGTCACCGTTGAGGCCCTGCCGGGCGAGTACCTGGTAGATGTCCGGAAGGTCCGTCAGCAGTTTGTCGACGTACTCTTTGTCGGAGAGCACCTGGCCGGACACACGATCCGTCTCGTGCACAACATCTTTGATCGGCTGCCGGGACTGGGCGAGCAGATCGGTGATCGATCCCGCCGCCGCATTGATGTAGGCGAGTCCGGTGGAGATATCGTTCCTGCGCTGCGCCAGCCCGTCCACCAATTGCGCCAGTTTGTCCACACCATCGGAGAACTCGCGGTCGCGGGTGGCGAAGGTGTGCAGCACGGTGTTCAAATTCGTGATCAGTTGACCGATCAGCTCACTGCGCCCTGCCAGGGTCGAGGTCAGTATCGAGGTCTGCGACAGGACCGATGCCAACGTCCCACCCTGGCCTTGAAAGATCCGCAACAGCTGACCGGACAGGGCGTTGACCTGATCGGGGTCCAGCGCGCGGAACAACGGCCGGAAACCACCGATCAGCGCGTCGAGGTCGAGCGCGGGCGACGTCCGGGCCAGCGGGATTGTGGCGCCCGGGGGCAACCGGCGTGGCGGCCCCGGGGCTTCCTCGAGCGCGAGGTAGCGGTCACCGATCAGGTTTTCGTAGCGCACGACGGCCTTGGTGCCCTCGCTGAGTCGAACTCCTTTGTCCACTTCGAAGTCGACGGTGACGGTGCCGTCATGGTGCAGGCTCAGGTCGCCGACCTTGCCGACTTCCACCCCGGCGATGCGCACGAAGTTGCCGGACTTCAGGCCGGAGACGTTGGTGAAGACCGCGCGATAGCCGGCGCGGTCCTCGAACCGCAACTGACCGAACACCGCGATCAACGCAAAAGTGAACAGCAGGCAGACGGCGGTGAAGATCCCGACCCGCAGGATGATGCTGGATAGCTTCCTTCTCATGGCGGCGGCTGCCCCCCGCGCCAGAAGTAGCGCGGCGCTTCCGGAGGGTTCTTGGTGGTCGGGAACCAGTTGGCCCACCATGGATTACCCGCGGCCACGTTGGTACGGATCTCGTTCGGGGCAGCGCCCCAGCCGGTATCGGTGACCAGCGCGCGCACCGGGAAGTTCGCGCTGGGATCGGGCAGCGAGCCACAGCTGGGTTTGCCACCCGGGCCGCCGGTCGCGTTGACCTTGGGCAAGTGTTTCGGAAAACGGTACGGGTCGTCGCCGAAAAGCAGTGCAGCGTCGAGGATCACGGAGTAGCCATTGCCGCCCAGCGCGTCTCGACCACCATGGTCGACATACCATTGCGCACCCTGGAATAGGCACGTATAGGTCGGGGAGTATTTCTCCAACAGCGCGATGGTCGGGTCGAGCTGGTTCATGGACCGCACGATGTTCGATTCGTTGCGGCCGATCACGTTGATGCCGGTCTGGCTGAAGCCGATCGCCGACAGCAACAGCGAGTCCAGTGAACGCTGGTCGTCCGTGATGGTGGCACTGGTGGTCGTCGCCGAATCCAAGATGGACAGAATGTTCTGTGCCGCATCGGAATAGACGGCCGTGGTCTTGCCGAACAGCCGCCAGTCCTTATCGATGGTGTCCATGCGCGGGTTGACGGTCAGAAGCACGTTGTTCGCGTCGGTAATCGCCTGTCCGATCCGTTCGCCCTTGCCGCGCACCGACTGCGCGAAGGCCGACAGGATCGAGTTCAATTTTGCCGGGTCGAGCGCCTGGACGACCGACTGCAGGTTCTCGAACACCGTGTTGACTTCCACGGTGACGTTGCGCGAGTGCAGCACCGCGCCGGGCTTCAGGGATGTGGTGCTGGGACGGTCGGGAACGATTAGATCGACATATTTGGAGCCGAATGCAGTGGTCGATCTGATCTCGGCCTCGAGGTTGCTGGGGAGATACTTGAAGGCCTCCGGTTGTATCTTCAGGCGTAGCTGCGCCGCTTTGACGTCGGTGCCGATCGACGCGACCTGGCCGACCTGGACACCGCGCAGCTTGACCTTGGCGCCGTCCTCCATGACCAGCCCGGCACGGTCCGATACCAACGTGAGCGGGACGAAGGTTTGGAGTTTGCCCGAGAACGAGGCCGCGGTCATGGCGATCAGGCCGCCGATCAGGATGAACAAGGTGGGTGCCCACCAGATCGGGTCAATCTTGCTGTGGCGGGTCCTGTTTCGCTGGAATGCCCCGCTGGCCCGGTGATCACTCATCCGGTCATCCCGACAGGTTGAAGTTGCCGGACTGCCCGTAGACGGACAGCGAAATCATCAGGCACACAAACGCCGTGACGATCATCGATGACCGCACCGACCGACCAACCGCTTCCCCGACGCCCGCCGGGCCACCCGTCGCGGTGAAGCCGTAATAGGTGTGCACCACCATCACGCCGGCCGCCATGGTCAGCGCCGCCAAAAACGACCAGAACAAGTCCGTGGGTCGCAAAAAGGTTGCGAAGTAATGTTCGTAGACGCCACGTGACTGCCCGTACACGTAGATTGTGAGGAACTTCGCCGCGACAAACGACATCAGGACCGCGACGGCGTAGAGCGGGATGACGACCAGGATGCCGGCGATGATCCGGGTGGACGCCAGATAGGTGACCGCGCGGATGCCCATGACCTCCAGCGCGTCGATCTCCTCATTGATGCGCATCGCGCCCAGTTGCGCCGTCGCTCCCGCTCCGATCGTGGCGGCCAGTGCCAGGCCGGCAGTGCAGGGCGCGATCATCCGGACATTCAAAAACGCCGAGAGGAAGCCGGTCAGCGCTTCGACGCCAATGTTCGACAACGTGTCATAGCCTTGCACGGCGACGAGGGCGCCTGTGGTCAGCGTGAGAAAACCGATGATGCCAACCGTGCCTCCGATGACGGCCAATGCGCCTGTGCCCATCCCCATCTCGGCGATCAGCCGCAGCAGTTCGCCCGGATAACGCCGTACCGCGTCGACGGTGGCGGTCAGGGATTGCCCATAGAACGCGGTCTGTTCACCCAGCTTGCGCGTGGAATCCGCCAGGCGGGGGCCAAGAGTGACGAACCACGACGGCTCGCGCGCGGCATCGGTCATTTGGCCGTCACCTTCACTCCGAGCGCGGTGGTCAGGATGTTGATGAAGAACAAGGCCATGAACGAGAAGACCACGGTCTCGTTCACCGCGTTACCGACACCGGTCGGGCCACCGCCCACCGACAAGCCCTTGTAGCAGGCGATCAGACCCGCCGACAGGCCAAACAGGGTCGCCTTGATCAGCGAGATAACCACCTGCGGCAGTCCGGTGACCAACGTCATTCCGGCGATGAAAGCGCCGGGCGTGACGTGCTGGACGAACACCACGAAGATGTAGCTGCCGGTCAGACCGGTCACCGCCACCACCGAGTACAGCAGGACCGCGACGAACGTCGCCGCGATGATGCGCGGAACCACAAGCGCCTGAACGGGATTGACACCGATCACCTTCATCGCGTCGATTTCCTCGCGGATGGTGCGTGCACCCAGATCCGCGCACATGGCCGTCGACCCGGCACCCGACACAACCATGGCCGTGACGACCGGTCCCACCTGGGTCACCGAGGCCAGCCCGGCACCGGCGCCCGAAAGATCGCCCGCACCGATCTCCACGAGCAGGATGTTGAGGACGAACACGATGAGCACCGTGTACGGAATCGACAACATGATCGTCGGAAAAATGGATACGCGGGCGACAAACCAGATCTGCTCGAGAACCTCACGCCACGCCCAGGGTCCGCGCACTGCCACAACCAGTGCCTCGGCGCTGAGCAGAAAGAATTGTCCCAGCGCGTTCATGGGCTTCGCGAGGGTCGCCGCGTTCACGCCGCTTACCCAACCCAACGGCGGTCTTTGACTCAACCCGACCCCCATTTACGTAACAGCGTTTATACGTTCGTAATTCGCTGGCCCTAAAGCAACACGGCACTGTTTACATGCGCCGCGTCTGTTTGAGCGCACTAGATGAGGGAATGTACGGGCAAAACGATGCCCGGCGTTAGGTTTGCAATCAACAAGAAGAAATGTGGGTAACGCCCGCTAAGCCTCAGCCGGATATTGCTATCGCCCACGGAGATCGGCAGGCCGTCAGCCTGCGTAATTGTTGGTACCCGGCCTGACGCGGCAGCCGTGCGGGCGGCGGCCGGCAGTCGGAACGACGCCCGACCGGTGGGGCACGCAGCCGGCGGGGCCGCCCCGGGGGAAATTGCGGGCGCCCACCCGAAAAGACCTGTGAGGCAGCCCTTTTCCAAGCACCACGGGATTCGCCGCTGGTGCGGCTTCCCGCCCGCTTCGAAACCAGATGAGCACCCACGGCCACCGTCCCGTTCGGCTGTCGTCGCCGAACGCCACAGTTCGGGGAAGTCCGTTTCGATACAAGGGTTTCCTTCAGTCTGACCGTAATCGCGCTACCCCGGATAAGAATTGACGGTTCTGGATACACTCTGCCGGTGACAGGTAGGCCGTCGTCATATCTGGTGTTGGCGTCGCAGCGCAGCGGCAGCACGCTGCTGGTCGAGTCGCTGCGCGCCACCGGCGTGGCCGGTGAGCCGCAGGAGTTTTTCCAGTATCTCCCCACCACCAGCCAGTCCCCGCAGCCGCGGGAGTGGTTCGCCGGCGTCGAGGACGAGTCGATCCTGGACCTGCTCGATCCGCTCGACGTCGGGACGCCGGACCTGGCGCCCCCCGAGATCTGGCGTGCCTACATTCGTACGGTCGGACGCACGCCGAACGGGGTGTGGGGCGGCAAGCTGATGTGGAATCAGACGCCGCTGCTGCTAAAACGTGCCAAGGACCTGCCGGATCGAAGCGGCGAGGGCCTGCTGGCGGCGATCACCGATGTGGTCGGCGAGCAACCGCTGCTGATTCACGTCTACCGGCCCGATGTGATCTCTCAGGCGGTGTCGTTCTGGCGGGCCGTGCAGACGCGGGTCTGGCGAGGCAGGCCGGACCCGGTGCGGGACGCGCGCGCCACCTATCACGCCGGTGCGATCGCCCACGTTGTCAGCATGCTGCGCGCGCAAGAAGAGGGCTGGCGCAACTGGTTCGCCGAAGAAAACATCAAGCCCATGGACATTTCGTATCCGGTGTTGTGGCGCAACCTGACCCAGGTGGTGGGATCCATTCTCGAGGCGCTGGGGCTGGACCCGCAGCTGGCCCCCGACCCGGTGCTGGAGCGCCAAGCCGACCAGCGCTCCGACGAATGGGTGGACCGCTACCGCGCTGACGCCGAGAAGCACGGGCTGCCAACCTGATCGACCGGCAGAGCTAAATTCAGCCCGAGCCAATCACTTGGATGTAGCGCCCGCGGACGCCACAGTCAACGGGTGCGGCCGAGCGGCGCCGCCATAGGCGCTTGAGGAGCGGTCATCGTGGGTGAAGGCGTGCCAAAAAAAGATCCCGACGCCCCGCAGGGGCCGGATTGGGCGGCCCGGGTCGGTTCGGTGTCGGTGGACTGGTGGGCGACCGCGGTGGCTGGTTTGATCGTCGCGTTGGCCGTGGCCGACGTGCTCCCGAAGATTCCCTGGTGACCGCCGTGAGCACACTCCAAGTACAGCCCGACGAGACGTCGGCCGAATCCACGTTCACCAGCACCCGTCCGCTCGACTACGTACCGGGCGTCCTGCTCCTGATCGGCGTCGGGGTGTTGGGCAAGTATGCCCAAATCTGGTGGAACGCCCTGACCAAGCACGAGCACTGGACCGTGCCCGACATCGAATACGTGTTGTGGGCGATCGTGATTGGGCTGCTCATCACCAACACCATTGGCCTGCACCGGGTATTCCGCCCCGGCGTGCTGACTTATGAATTCTGGCTCAAGGTCGGGATCGTGGCGCTCGGTTCGCGATTCGTGCTGGGCGACATCGCCAAACTGGGCGCGATCAGCCTGGCGCAGATCCTGGTGGACATGACCATTGCCGGAACGATCATCATCGTCGTGGCCCGCGCGTTCGGGTTATCGGGCAAGCTCGGCTCGCTGTTGGCGATAGGCACGTCCATCTGCGGGGTGTCGGCCATCGTGGCGGCCAAGGGCGCGATCCGGGCCCGCAACTCCGATGTCAGCTACGCGATCGCGGCGATCCTGGCGCTGGGCGCGGTGTCGCTGTTCGTGTTGCCGCCCCTAGGACATGCGATCGGTCTCAGCGACCACGAATTCGGTTTGTGGGCCGGACTTTCCGTGGACAACACCGCCGAAACCACCGCCACCGGATACCTGTACTCCGACCATGCCGGCAAGATCGCGGTTCTGGTGAAGTCGACGCGCAACGCGCTGATCGGGTTCGTGGTGCTGGGCTTCGCGCTGTTTTGGGCGGGTCGAGGGCAAGCCGACGAAATCGCGCGGGGCGCCACGGCCAAGGCCGCGTTCGTCTGGAACAAGTTCCCGAAATTCGTCCTCGGTTTCCTGGTGGTCTCGGCGATCGCCACCGCGGGCTGGCTGACCAAGGGCCAAACCGCCAACCTCGCCAACGTCTCGAAATGGGCGTTCCTGCTCACCTTTGCCGGTGTGGGGCTCAATACCGACATCCGTCAGATCGCGCGCACCGGTTGGCGCCCGCTGCTGGTCGCGGTCATCGGGCTCACCGTCGTCGCCACCGTCTCGCTCGGCATCGTGCTGCTCACGTCACGCGTATTCGGTTGGGGTGCAGGGACCTAAGGGCTCAGCGCCCAGAGCGCTTTGTTTCTCGCCCGGCTGGGCGGGCGCTCGAGTCCCCCCGCCCGGCTGGGCGGGCGCTCGAATCCCCCCGCCCGGCGGGGCGGGCGCTCGGCAACCCGCAATCGCGCCGTTTTCAGCCCGAACGACGGCACGCCGGCCTTCTCCTTGGCGGCGCCCCGCCGGACGCGTGCACGCGGGGCAAGGCCAGTGCCGCGGGGTGCCCGCTTCAGCGCCCGCGCTCCAAGCGGAGACCGGAAAAAGTCCTGGCCAGAAGGTCGAAAGCCGGCCTGAGCCAAACGACCGACCACCTCCGATGCCCTATAGTGGTGACATGCAACGCCCCGCACAGCCGCGCTTTGTCCCGTCGCGCTACCTTGCCGTGGACTGTTGTTGCTGTTGCTGTTGTTGTTGATTGCTCGAGCCCCCCGGCGCCGCGAAAACGGTTTGCGATCTGCGTGGACGCGTGCTCACCGGGTGGCGCTGGGTGAGGCGTCGCAACGCTTCAACCCGGTGCCGCTAGCCATCCCCGCCGAGATGAACATAGAGTTCGATATTAGCTGGCAGGCCGAGGCCTGGTCCTACGTCGTTGGAGACAATAGGTAGATGAGCATCGCGGAGAACGTCACGGAATTGATCGGTAACACCCCGCTGGTCCGGCTCAACCGGGTCACCGAAGGTGCGGTCGCCGACGTCGTCGCCAAGCTGGAATTCTTCAACCCGGGCAACAGTGTCAAGGACCGCATCGGGGTCGCGATGATCGACGCCGCCGAGCAGGCGGGCCTGATCAAACCGGACACGATCATTCTCGAGCCGACGAGTGGGAACACCGGCATCGCCCTGGCGCTGGTGGCCGCGGCCCGTGGCTACCGCTGCGTGCTGACCATGCCCGAGACCATGAGCGTTGAGCGACGAATGCTGTTGCGCGCCTTGGGCGCCGAGATCGTTTTGACGCCGGGGGCCGAGGGCATGCCGGGCGCCATCGCCAAGGCCGAGGAACTTGCCAAAAGCGACCAACGGTATTTCGTGCCACAGCAATTCGAGAACAAGGCCAACCCGGCGATCCACCGTGCCACCACCGCGGAGGAAGTGTGGCGCGACACCGACGGCAAAGTCGACATCTTCGTCGCCGGAGTGGGTACCGGCGGCACCATCACCGGCGTGGCGCAGGTGATCAAGGAACGCAAGCCCTCAGCACAGTTCATCGCCGTGGAGCCGGCCGCGTCACCGGTGTTGTCCGGCGGGCAAAAAGGGCCACACCCCATCCAGGGCCTCGGCGCCGGGTTCGTCCCGCCCGTGCTCGCGACGGATCTGGTCGACGAGGTGATCACCGTCGGCAACGAGGAGTCCATGACCTTGGCCCGACGGCTGGCCGCCGAAGAGGGACTGTTGGTCGGTATCTCGTCGGGGGCGGCGGTGGTTGCCGCGCTGCAGGTCGCCCGCAGGCCCGAGAACGCTGGAAAGCTCGTCGTCGTGGTGCTACCCGACTTCGGCGAGCGGTACCTGAGCACGCCGTTGTTCGCCGACCTGGCAGATTAGCCGTGCTCGAAGCCATCCGACGGGACGTACTGGCGGCCAAGGAGCGCGATCCGGCCGCTCCGACCACGCTGCAGGTGGTGTTCGCCTACCCGGGCGTGCACGCAATCTGGTGCCACCGCATCAACCACTGGCTGTGGCAGCGCGGTGCGAAGCTGGCCGCGCGCATCACCGCCGAAATCACCCGGATTCTGACCGGCGTCGAGATCCATCCCG
>NZ_LZMB01000036.1 GCF_001673555.1 Mycobacterium sp. 1165178.9
ACCAGTGCCGAAGCGTCAAAGACCCAGCTCACATCACCTGAAGCCAAGCCCTCGAAGTGGTTCGGGGGAGCGAAGGCAACCAGGCTGTTGAAGTCCCAATAGTCTTTCCGTAGCCCGCACCTAGCGCTGTGCTGTGACCTGGGAAAACGAGGTCAGGGGTAAACGCTATGGACTGAACTATTTGGACATCAGCAATCAGCATAGTCCGTCAGGGCCACGCGGAGTTGCCGCCGATCACCCGGAAATGAGTCACGCCGATCATTTTCGCATCCAGCGAACCATTTTCGACACATCTCTCCCGTTTTTGCAGGATTCCAATCGTTTTCGTATACGTTGCACCACAACGAATTTCACGTACTGCACCGCACTGTCTTGGGCTATGCTTAGCGCACTTACCGCAAAGCGCGGAAAGGCCCCGGCGACGGCTGGCACCGCCCCGGGGAATGGCCGAAACCTGTACAGGAGATCCGACAATGCCAAACGCTACCCCCACCGCCCAGATTTACCGCGTTTCTCTCCCGGCCGGCGCACGAGGGACATCGGGCTGGGAAGTCAACGAGACGGGCGGCGGCATCACAGTGACGCGCACGTTCACCATCGAATGCCCCCACAGCCGCGCTATCGCCGGAACTCAAGACCTCACCGGCAATGTCATCGAAGCGCGCGTGATCCAGGACGCATCCGACCTAGACCTCGCAGCTGTCATCGAAAGTGAGGAGTGCTGGCCCCTGATTCGTTCGTGGCTTGACGAGCTGCTTTCAGGTGGCGACGCCTATGGCACTGGTGCCAACGCTTGACGCTGAGCGCGGGACTCGCACGCGATGCCGTTGTGGTCTTTATCCAGCGCGGGCCTGTAAGCGGGGTCATCCGCGGGAATGTTCCAGCGACCATCCTTATGGGCTTCAGCGCAGTTCTTGTAGTAGACCCCCGGCCGGCTCGGGGCGGGCGTGAAGTGGGTGGTCGGGTACGGGGATCGCGGACGCTGAAGGGTAGCGCCTCGCCTAAGCAGGGCCGCAATGATGATGATCAAGCAGATCACGATGATTGCGATGAGTAGCCAGGCGATCACACGCGCCAGTCGGTCACGTGTCGTCTCGCTGACGCGCAGGGTGGGCATGCATGCATCGTCACTGTGCCGTTCTCGCTGCCACAGCAACTTCAGACAGACTTCCAGCAACCTCCCAGTTGGCCCAGCAGACCGGGGTGGTTTTCTTAATGTGTGACGAAAGGTAGACCCTGATGCCAGAAGGACCTGGGGAAACACAATACATTGTGCCGGAACCAATTGTATTCGATTTAAGCCCCGAGGGTATGGCTGTTTTCTCATCAGACATAGACGTGGCAATGAAGGCCATATCGCCAGGGCGGTTTTCCGCCGCTAAGTACTTTTTGATTTGCTTATCGATTGAGTTGGCGTTAAAAAGCACGTTACGAAGTCGGGGAGTTTCCAAGGAGGAACTTGAAGCTGCCGGCCACGATCTAGGTAAACTCTTGAGACGGTTTGTTGACTGTGTTGACTGTGAGGTAATAACAACCAGCGAAGGTAACCTGATTCGACAGATGGTCAGGTTCTATCATAAGGAAGCTGGTAGCAAGAAAGGGCTTGTTTATTTTGAGAGAAATATGAATATCCAGGCCCTGCAAGCTTATAAGGATTTGCCCGACATTAAGAAGCTCGAAAAGGCCCACGATAAAATTCAGGCTTATCTAAAGGAGTATGTCTTTAATCTAGAGGACTAGCGGCTTCAAATGCGAAGGGCGCGGCACCGAGTGGCCCGGGCTCGGCTCAACCCAAGCCCGGAACCCTCGGCTTTAAACGACGTTCTGCCAGCTACGAGAGGCAGAACTTTTCTTCCGTACTTTGCTCGCGGAGACGAAGATTTCGTACGGGAAGTAAAGGGGCCGGGACGGTGACTGTGCCGCCCCGGCCGGGCGCAGTCGGACTACGACCCACGCCCATCATCGCCCGCGCAGCCGGGGCCAAATCGGCGCAGCAAGGCGAAGCATTGAAAGTTAGGGGTGGGCCGGGGAGAGGGCTGATAAGGAACCCCAGGGATGCTCAATCATCCCGGCGCTATCTCACTCCCCGGCCCGAGCTGCAATACGGAAACCCCGTTGAGGCGGGGCATTCCAGCGGTGGAGAAATAACTAGTAAAAACACCGCCCGCATGCAGCATGCCGCAACTGTGGGGGAGGCAAAACAAACCCCGTTGCGGACTTACTTAGTTCGCCAGTCGCGCGTCTTACTAGACGCCTCTGGCATTCCCACCACAACAGAAAAAGGTGGGAACGGTTTGTTACTTTCGCGAGCCTCGACGCCGCGGAGGCGCGGCAGGCTCATCGTGCACAACCTGCGGCGGTTCATCGCTGACCACCCACTGATTGGTGATCCACCAATCCGCAAGGCTTTCCGGTACCTCGGCAACTTGAGCCGGTAAGTAACGGTTGCCCTCGTAGGACACCGAGAACGGCGGCAGTACCTTCACCCGACGCAGAGGCTCGGGCTTCGCTACCGCTTCGGTACGGTGCCCGTGCTCATCGGTCTGAATGAAAGCCAAGTCAGTGAAGAACTCAGTCTTACCGCGGCTTGATTCACGCCCCAACCGGGTCTCGAAGCTATCCATTTAGGCCGCGGTCGGCAGATTCGAAATCGCCAGCACAGCGGCAGGACGTTCCACCGCCAACACCAGGCGTTCCTCAAGGACGAGTCGCGCGATGTTTTGCACGAAATCCGTGCCCGAGTGCCCGACGTGGACCGTAATCCCTTCGCGGACAAGCACCTTACCGAACTTGCTGGTGTCCAGCATCAACGCCGAACCAGCGGCGATGGCAGTCGTCGGGACGATCCGCACACCGAACAGTTCCCGGGCGCCTTGCTCAGTGGGATCACCGATCAAGAAATTACCGAGAGTGTTCTTCAGCCGGCGAATTGCCGAGTAGGTGGTCGGATGCATCACGATCAGGTCGGCCTCGGCCAGTGCGGAACCCACACGCAGCTGCGCAATCGACATCTCGATGCTGTCCAGGGCGGTGACGTTGGTCCCGGTGTCGGCCGAGGCGTCGTGGGTGAGGATTCCCGACGTGTTCAGGAAGCCCGTCATGTTGCCCGAAGTGCCTGAGCCAGAAAGGATCTGGGCGTTTTCTACGTCCATGATTTCCTTCATGACCTCGGCCTGCGCGTAGCCGTAGAACGTCGGGTAATCGCTGATCGACTCATACGAGATACCGACGTGGGCGGCTAGCTTGACCGCAGTCAAAATCTGCTTGTCGGTGTTAAGCACGACCTCGGGCTTGGTGCCACCCTCGGCCACCGGGGTCGGCGCGCCAGTGGTGCTGGAATGCACGATGATCTCGTACGACGGGGCGGAGATGGCCGTGGTCGGCAGATAATCCAGCAGCCGGTGCTCGTGGATCTTGGCCAGCACACCGGGCGCTAGCTCCGGCGGGAGCAGCGAATCAACGGTGCTGAACGCTTTCACGCTGGCGGTCTGCCGCTTGCTCACGGCGTCATACAGTGTCTTGGCCGAAGCGTCAGAGAACCGCAGCGGGTTGAGCTGCGCCCCGGTCAGGGCCTTCTTTCCCACCTCGGCATCGGCGAAGCCGCGCTGGCTTCCGCCCGCCGCGATCACAGCATCCATGGCCCGAGAGCCCTTTTTATTGCCGACGAATTTGTCAATTGCCTTAGCGACTTCGTCATGGGTCGACGCCCGGACGAGTTCGTGGGAAGCGCGTCATAGGTCTTTACATTCATTTGTGTTTTTCAATTTTCTTTCGTTGGTAGTCGTTATTGGACTTCCAGCGGCGCGGGCTACCAAAGTAGGCGGCGCGGGTGGTTGGCTTCTATCCAGTGCGGGTTATCTTCAGCGGGTCCGAAGAGCGGCCGAAGATAAGCGGCGGGGACTGAGCCAATTAGGCGGTTAAGCCTAAGTCTCGTGTAATGGCCCGAAATCCAATTCTCCGGGCTATTTGCGTGATGTCTGGTGTCACGACCTCACGGGCCAACGGCCACGCGGCCACTGCCCTTACAGGGCTTGCGGAAACCATGCGCAGCCAAACGGCCCAAGCCATCAACGCGGACGGCGACGCCGCAAACCGGGCATTGCCTCTTTTGGCGAGTTCTAGCCATAGAAGAGGGCTATAGCCGTGGCGTAGGGCCACGGATCACTCAGAATCCGGGCCGGATCACCACTCAGGTATCCATTGCGGTCAGTAATCCCCGGCACACCCTCGCCGGGATCATCAGCGGTGCAGATACGCGGCAGCGCCAACTCAGCGACCAGCGGGCGGAGCGCCGTGGTCAACGCCAGGAACCTCTCGGCATCGGCCGGCAGAGAGTCGCGATGCACCTTCAGCCGGTATTCCTCCCAACTCGCGGCCAGGGCCGCATAGTCGGCAACCCGCTTCAAGCTGACCGGGCGGGGCGGTCGGGTCCACGACCGAATCTCAGCCACACGGGCTTCAACGCTCACCTGTCCATTACCTCCGTGAGCAATCGATCCACGTACGCGCCGCCATCGACATCGCCCTTATGGGAAAACAGCGGGATAGCCCGACTCAGCCGGATCAGGTCAGCCCGACTCGTATGCAGACCCGTCAGCGACGGGTTCTTCACCAGCCCGGCATCGCGGCCGGGGATCAGGGTGCCGTGGTCCTCAACGTCTTGCCAGAACGCCCGGTACAGGACCAGTGTCTCGGCGAAGACGGCCAGCAATTCGGTATCGATGCTGGTCCAGCGGCCCTCCCGGTATAGGCGCTCGGCATGGCGCTCAAAGACCACCATCGCGTCGCCGCATAGCGGGCGCGGCGGAGAAAAGGTATTATTCAAGAGTGGTTCCTAGCAAAAGTCGTTGTGACACAATGGTTTTCGCGCACTGCGGGTGGTCGAAAACGCTTGTGTCAGTGAGGGATTCCCACAAAAACCAGTTTTCGAGGTCGTGACCGCTCAAGATTGCGCCCGAAGGGTCGGGAGGGCCGTTTTGGGTCAGGGATTCGAACCCACCCCCTCCCCTTGAAATGTCAAGGGAGACAAGGGCTCTGTTTGAATACTTCTGGACCTAATATGGTGACCATGGATGCAAGAGACGAAAGATCCCTGGACCACCTAATGGACAGCCTGAAGGCCCAACTCGATATGAACGGCCCCCAGATGCATATTGTTGGCAGCACGGGCGACGCCAAAGCGCTGATCCCGGTGTTGCACGCCATGGGTGCCATCATTGAAGGGCTCTACACGCAGATCGGCCGACTTGACGCCCGGCTCCACGCAATAGACGGCGAAGAAGTGTAGGGGCGGGCTCACATACCGGGCTGGGCGGCATATAGCCCGGCATTGTTCACGGGGGAGCATTTCGCTATCCCGCGTCAACCGTATGGGGCTACGCTGCAGGCGATTTCGTGTTAAGGAACGTGAATCACTTAATCGTGTCAGCGTGCGCTTGATAACCTGGGACCGTGAGTGAAGACACGCCCAAAAAGAAGAGGCCGGAGGACGAACCCCCCGAGGACGATGACGCTGACCCACAGCCCGACAGCTTTATCCACCCGGGGCACAGGCTCAACGTCCATGTCGAGCGCAATACCAATCCCGCGGAGTACGGCCCCAAGCCTTGGCTGGCGTTTCCCGAACGGCGTCACTACCGCTACCCCCCAGTTGGATTCGATACCGCGGAGGAAGCCAACGCATATGCGGATAAAGAAGTCCGGAAAGCGGATCGGGGCTTGACCGAGGAGGAGAGGAGCAATTGGGATTAGCCCCACAGCGCCTGCTGCCGGGTTACAGCAGGGCTAGACGATAATTCTCATCGGCGGACACCTTGAGACCGCCGCGCCGCATCATCGTCAACCGGGCATCATCAACACGCTTGCACTCGCGCAGAAGATGCGAATCCATGGCACTGTCCGTCCAATACAAGCGGCTCTGGATGTCGATCAGCTTCGCGTCCGTTGCGACGGCCTCGGCATAAACGGGGAGCAAGTCCCGCGATGCTACGTACGAAATGCTCTCTGTGACATCGACCCACGTGAACACCCAGTCCGGGTCTTGTGGGTCGTTAAAGCCGAATCCGTGCCTGGCGAAGCCCACCAGGGCGGCGTCCCCACGTCGCGCCCCAGGATTCGAGAGCTTGCGTCGTGACGTGGGATGCCGCAGGAAGGGGCATTGCTGCAAGGCAGCCCATAGGGCGCAGCTTTTGTGCATCGGCCCCGGGCGCCCAGAGATGTATATGTTATTGCGCCAAATAACCCACGGTGCCCGCTCCTCGTCTGGCGACTCAGTCCATACGTTGTAAACGTTGCCGGTCAGGTTGCAGCCGCAAGCGGAGCAGCGACGCCGCAAAGCCAAGGCGGCGGCGCGTACATTGTCGCCTGAACTCGTTTCCGGGAACGACATCGCCAGGGCCGCGAAGCGCTGGTGGCTGGCCGGCCGCGGGATGCGTTCCGGGAGGATCAACGGCCCCATCCTTGGTAGCCCTCGCTGCCAGGGCGGCTCGGTGAGCGCGCTAAAGGGGCACCCGCTCACAGCCATGCCAATCGCTTGTCGGGCGCAAACGGCATCGCCGCGGCGCAGAGGTTTGGCCAGTTCACCTTGTCCGCGTGGGCAAGGGCGGCTAGTTGCTTCATCTCTGCGGGGCGGTCATCCATCCAATGCAGCCAGGACGATGTGTCTATGTTGTCTTCGGCGACCGCCTGCTCATAGGCCGTCAGAAGCTTTGAATCACAAGGGGTTTCGTCTACCGGGTCGATATAGCCGAAGGATAGAAAGTCCTGCGGTGGCTGTGCGTCAGCCAGTACGACGCCGTGACGGCCGAAGCCCTGCACCGTCAAGCCCTCGACATGCTTGAGATACGGGCACACGAGGGCGGCATAAAGGGCGCACGATTTGTGCCCCGGCAGCGTTCCCGAGGCGGTAAATACGCCGTTCTCTCCGACTATTCCGCGTGCCCATTGGCGGTACACGGGGTGGCCGTCAGGCAGGCGATGCCCACACACGCCGCAGGCGCGACGCAAACCCAACACATTCGAACGCACGACGTGGGCCATCGGCTGTCGGGAGAAGTTCGCGGCCGAGGTCGGCAGCGGTGGATGCGGTGGACGCATGAGAGGCAGAGCGGCAATCCAGGGTGGCTCCGGCGCCCTCGTGATCATTCGTCTGTCTGCGGCGATTCTGGAGCCATTTAGAACAGTTCTGGAGCCGCGAACAGCAGCGC
>NZ_LZMB01000037.1 GCF_001673555.1 Mycobacterium sp. 1165178.9
GGGCCAGGCCATCGGGCTGTTCCTGCGTCACGTAAGTGATGTTGACGCCGAACTGAGAGCCGTCGGCCAGCAGTCGCTGGAATCCGGGCACGTCGTGTGGGGTGGTGATCACCAGGATGTCGCGGATACCGGCCATCATCAGGGTGGACAGCGGGTAGTAAACCATCGGTTTGTCATAAACCGGCAGCAGCTGCTTACTTATGCCCGTGGTGATCGGATGCAGACGAGTGCCCGACCCGCCGGCAAGGATGATTCCGCGCATTGGAGCTCCTGATGCCTCGATCTGCCCTATTCGACGGCGTCGGACTCGGTCAGCTCGGTGGCCGCCAGCGCCGTCGCCAAGCTGTCGTGCCGGAAGACCGAGGTGACATGGTCACGGACGACGCGGAATGCCAGCGCGCTGGTGGCCGCCCCCGGACCGTCAGAACTGCTCTGTTTTTGTTCGGCGACGACGACGCCGTCGTGCACGTACATCTGACCGAGCTGAGTGGTCTCCCGGTGCGAGGTGGCCCAGTTGCGCAGAGCTTCGTGGCCCTGCATGGCTCCGTGCGCGTCGCCCATCTCGATGTCGTCGCTGGACAGGGATTCCAGGGTGGCCAGGTCAGCAGAGTTGAGGGCGTCGTGCCATGCCAGAACGGTGGCGATCTCCGATGTGGTCATGTGTGCAAATTACCGCGCCGCCCTCGGCTAGAGGGGCGTACGGTCCAACCAGCGATCCCACACGGCGGCGTCACCGAACAGTTCGACTCCCGTCTCGGCCAGTCGCCGGCGGCGCAGCATCGCCAGCAGTAGCTCGGTCGCCCCACCGCGCAGCGCGGCGCTGCCCTTGCCGTGCCGGTGCGACCAGGCGATCCGGCCCTCCTCGACGGCGACCGTCCACTCGCCGTCGTCACCCAGCCCGCCATCGGTGGCGTGCAGATGCAGGGTGTCGCCCCGCTCGAGCGGGAGCGGCGTCCCCCCGGCGCCCGCCTGGATCGCCACCCGCTCCAGCCATTCGGTGATCCCGTCGGCGGCCACACCGGGCTCCAGGGTGAAATCGCTGCCCAGCGCGATCGCCGCGTCGGCGCGGTGCACCGCGACCTCGTGCAGGCGGCGCCGGACCCACCAGTTCGCCGGGCGCGGCCCGAGGAACGTCCAGACGGGGGTTTCCACCCCGGTCAGCTCGACGGCGTCGATCAGCCGCTGAGCACCGCCCTGCAGCCAGGCGATCGCGCCGGCCGGATCGGGCGGCGGCTTGCCGCCCTCCACCGTGCGGGGATCGAGGTAGCTGTCGAGTCGCTCGCGCACGATCTGCGCCGCCCACCGGTCGCCGCGGCCGACGTGGCGGAAGAGTTGTCGGAGGGTCCAGCCCGGGCAGGTGGACACGGGCGTGGCCTCATCGACATCCTGAAAGAGCTCTGCGAAGGCCCGATTCTCGTCGAGGAATGCGCCGGCGAAGTCCACGCCGGTCACGCTACCCGCATGGCGTACGCGTCCGGCACATCGCTGCCGTGACTTGAGCGGGTCGGGTCGACAGGGCAGTCTTACTAACCAATGCGGGTCGGGAGGAGTGCTGGGGTGGATCGCCAAGGGCTGGCCGCCGATTGGGAGAGTGGGATCGCCCCGGCGGTAGGCGGGCTGCAGGACAACCTCGGCCCCCGAGGGTTGCAACTGGACTACTCGATCGAGTCGCTGCAGGCGGTGGAATCCCTTACCCGGGAACTGTTTGAGACAACCGCGCGAATGCTGTCGCCCCAGGAGCGTTCGCTCGTGCAGGCCCTGATGGCCTACGTCGGGCTTTCCCTGATACACCTCACCGGCGGGCGCTGGCAATGGGACGACGAACCGGGCTTCGCGCAGCGGGCCCTTCCGCCGCTGGCCGACGCCTCCCTTGCCGAAGCGGTCACCACCCAGATCTGGGCCTGGCCAGATGCCGAAGACGCTGCGGTCGGGATCCCCCTCGCAATTCCGGGCGACGGGCTGGGACTCGAACCCGTTTCTCCGCTGCATCTGTTGCTGGCCACGGTCGCGGATCGGCCGGGAAATGACAGCGGGCCAGTGGCGCGCACCTACGCCACGTGGCAAGCCAAGGTCACCACCCCGCCGAAGCGCGGGGTGGTCGGCATCGACATCTACGACACGCCTGCCGCATCGACCGGATTGGACGCGTGGCTGGTCGCGCGCCGGCAAGACTTTCCCGCTTGGAAAAGCCGCTATCCGGGGGCGTGGGACAACACCCCGGAAAGCGTTGACGCGCTTACCGAATTGACGCATGACGTGACGCCGACGGTCGAAAGTCTTTACGACCCGGCCAACGCGGACTTCGTCGAGGGCGCCACGTGGTATCTGGGCGAGATGTTGTGCCGTGCCGATCCCGCGCGCTGGGTGGACCGTCCACACATGGTGCGAGACGGCGAACCCGCCCTCGTCGGCTATCACATTCAAACGAATGACGAAGCCGCCACCACGAATCCGTTCCTGCTGCTGGAATTGGGCCTGACGACGGGGCAGCCAAAAGC
>NZ_LZMB01000038.1 GCF_001673555.1 Mycobacterium sp. 1165178.9
AGCGCTTCCTGCATTCCGGTAACACCCGCGATGCCGTGGCCTACGGCGTCAGCACCAGCGCCCGCACCATCACCAGCGCGGCGCTGATCATGATCGCGGTGTTCGTCGGCTTCGCCTTCGCCGGCATGCCGCTGGTGGCCGAAATCGGCGTGGCGTGCGCGGTCGCGATCGCGGTGGACGCCACCGTGGTGCGGCTGGTGATGGTGCGGGCGCTGGTGCTGACGCCGTAGGCCACGGCATCGCGGGTGTTACCGGAATGCAGGAAGCGCTCCCGGATGCGGGTGAGCAGGAAGATCTCGTAGTCCATCGACAACCCGAAGGTCATCGCGAGCACCAGCGGCGGAACCGTGCTGTCGATCGAGCTGATCTGGGCGAAGCCGAGGTCTTTCAGCCACCCCCACTGGAAGACCATCACCAGGCTGCCGTAGGCGGCGGCCACCGACAACAGCGTCATCAGGACGCCCTTGAGCGCCAGGAAAACCGAGTGGACCGAGACCAGCAGCATCACGAAGGCGATTGCCGCGACGATGGCCAGCACCACCGGCTCGGTCGCGGACACCTGGTCGTCGAAGTCCTTGATCAGAGCGGTCGGGCCGCCGACGTCGACGCGCGCGGTGCCCGCCTGGGGGACTTTGGGCAGCTGCGCGCGCATCCAGCCGACGGTCTCGCGGGCCTTCATGTCCTCGGGATCCACCGACAACACCGCGGACAGCAAGGCGCTGCCGTTGTCCTCGGCGAACTGCGGCGGCGACACCGAGACGATGTTGGGGGCCTGCGACATCCGCTGGCGGATCGCGCCGAGGGTGTGGCTGTGTTCGGGCGAGGCCGCGCCGCCTTCGGGGAAGTTGATCAGCACGCGGATCGGGCCCAGCGCGCCGGGACCGAGGGCCTGAGCCGCGGCGCCGACCCCGGCGCGAATTTCGTGCGAGGAGTCGAACTGGCGCAGCAGGCTGTTGCCCAGCACCATCGATGACGCTGGCGCGGCCATCACGAGCAGCACCAGCGACGCCGCCAGCGCGGACATCCACGGCCGGCGCATCACCCAGCCAATCCAGCGGTTCCAGAACCGCGACTGCGTGCTCTCGGGTCGTCGCGACCAGTGCAGGAAGCCCGACCGTTTGGCGGCCGCGCGCCCGAATGTGGCCAGCGCCGCCGGCGTCAAGGTCGTCGAAGTCAGCATCGCCACCGCGACGGCCAGGATGGCGCCGGTGGCCATCGACTTCAGGGCCGGGGTGTTGATCACGTAGATCCCGGTCAGGGAGGCGACGACGGTCATGCCGGACAGCACCACGGCCAGCCCGGAGGTGGCCATCGCGGCGTCGACGGCTTCGCGCGGCTGGCGTCCGGTCCGCAGTTCCTCCCGGAACCGCATCAAGATGAATAGGGAGTAGTCGACGGCGAGCGCGATCCCGAACATGGACACGGTCGAGGTCACGAACACCGACATGGTGGTGTAGGCGGACAGCAGATAAACCAAACCCATGGTGACCACGACCGTGCAGATCCCCAAGGCAAGGGGGATGGCCGCCGCGGCCAGCGACCCGAACACCGCGAGCAGCACGATCAAAATGACCGGGAGGTTCCACTTTTCGGCGGCGGCGATGTCGTGTTTGGTGTTGGCCGCGGCGGCGGCCGACAGCGCACCCTGCCCGATGACATACAGGCGCACGCGGCCGTTCGCGGTCTGGCCGGGCTGATCGCCCTTGATCCCGACCTTGGTGCGGAGCTGCTTGGCGATGTCGCTGGTATTGCTGGAATCCAGCCGCACCGACAGCACGTACGGGCGGTCGGGCTGCGGCGGCCGCTGGGTGGGGTTGGGGATTTCGGCGGTGCCGGGGATGCCGCCGGCGATCTGTCGCAGCTGCGCGACCGCGTCGTTCATGTCCTGGTAGCTGGCGTCGGGCCGGGGCGCGGCCACCAGCGCCAGCGACGATCCACCCTGGTCGTGGTAGAGCTCCTCGAGCTGGTCGTGCACCGCCAGCGATTGCGATCCGGCCACGTCGAAGCCACCGCCGGTCAGGTTGCCCGACTGCGTCAGCGCCAGGTACACCGCCGGAACCAATGCCAGCAACCAGCCTGTGAAGACCAACCAGCGGTACTTACGCAGGCTGCGGCTGAGGCGGATCATTAACTGCTGGATTTTGTCGCTCCCCGGTTCTCGCGTAGCGCGTGCTCGCGACGATACCGCAGCGGGCTGTGGAAGATGTGGCTTATCTAGTTCCTGAGCTGCGGCGACACCGTTGTTGCCAAGTCGCTGCGAAGACGTTGTGAACCGGTGACCAAGCGGGATTTCGGTCACATATCCCGTCCCGGCTCCGTTCGAACTGGCAGCGGTGATATCGGCGGTGGCAGGATGTCGGATGGCCGACCCGGCCCCCGGGAGATTATGGGGAATGCCTGCTCGGTGCGGCCGTCTATTGCAGCCGTTTGCGGGGCGCCGGCCCAGGCCATCCGCCGCAAACTCCTAAGGAGTTATCGATGACGAGAGCCGCCGCTGGACGGGGTCGCAAAATCTTCGCCGGACTGATCGCCGCCACGGTGCCCGGCGCAGCCTTCGCGGTGCTCGCCGGCTCCCCGGCGACCGGCGCCAACGACCCGTGCGCGGCCAGTGAGGTCGCCCGCACGATCGGCTCGGTCTCCAAGTCGATGGGTGATTACCTGGATTCGCACCCGGAGACCAACCAGACGATGACCTCGATGCTGCAGCAGCAGGCTGGGCCGCAGTCGGTGAACGGGTTGAAGTCCTACTTCGAGGCCAACCCGAAGGTGGCCGGTGATATGACGTCGATCGCGCAGCCGCTGACCAGCCTGTCGACGCAGTGCAAGCTGCCCATCTCAATCCCGCAGGCGATGGGCCTGATGCAGCAGGCGCAGGGCGCGGCCGGCGGGCTGCCCGCGCTGCCCGGTAATCCCGCGGGCGCATCGCCGTTGGGCGGGACCACCGGTGGCGCCCCGGCGGCGGCGCCGCAGCCGGCGCCGCCCGCGGCGGCCAGCACGCTGCCGGGTCCGTCGCGCGGAAACACCGTCGGCTAGGTTTCCGGATTCCGCTCGGGCGGCGGTAACGGCCCCTGCAGGGCGGTCTCGGTCGGATCGGACGTGGGGTCGCCCTGCGCCGGCACGACCGGTAGCGGACCCGTGATCGGGTCCTCGTCCGCATCGGTCACGTTCTCGGTGCGGAACACGAAGAAGAACACCACCCAGCCGATCGCGGAGATGAGCAACCAGCTGATCAGTCGGTAGATGAGCATCGCCGAGATCGCGTTGGGCAGCGACATCCCGCTGGACACCAGACCGGGCACCAGCACCGCCTCGACGATCAGCAGGCCGCCCGGCATCAGCGGGATGGTGCCGACGGCGCGGGCGGCCGCGTAGGCCACCGTCAAACCGGCCACTGAGGCGTGGTCCCCGGCGGCATAGGCCGCGAAGCCCAGGCAGGCGACGTCGGCGATCCAGTTGAACATCGACCAGCCGAACGCCACCCCCAGGTCGCGCCGGCCGAGGCTCACCGATTCCAGCTGCATCAGCGTCTCACGCCACTTGGCCAGGCCGGTGTCGGCGGGCCTGCCGCGAATCGAGTTGATCCACGCCAACACCCGGCTGCCGATGCCGTCGATCAGCTCGGGTCGTGACGCGACGGCCTGGGCCAGCAGCAGCAATGCGACGAAGCCGCCGAGGGTGAACAGCAATGAGAACGGGTTGTTCTTCGCGCCGAGCAGGAAGGCACCGCCCAGGCCGAGCAAAGCCAACCCCACCGCCTGCAGCACGCCCGACATCACCAGCTGCCACGACGCCACCACGGTCGAGGCGCCCCACAGCCGCTGCTGGCGGAACAGGAAGGTCGCCGAGAGCACGGGTCCGCCGGGCAGCGTGGTGCTGAGCGAGTTGGCGGCGTAGAACGCGGCCTCGGAGCGCAACTGCTTGACGTGGACCCCGGCCGACTTGAGCAACGTGCGCTGGATCTGGGCAAAGCTGTGCATCGACGCGGCCGCCGCCACCACCGACGCGAGCAACCACCACCAATTGGCCTCGTACAGGCTCATCCAGGCTTTGGCCAGCTGATCCCAGCCCAGCGAGACTTCGACGGCAAGGACGATGGCGACCACGCCCAGGATCACCCAGCGCACCCACCAGTACTTCCCACGCGCGGTTTGTTCGCGCGGGAGGTCGAGATTGCGGGCGGGTGCGTCGTGCGGCACGTGATTTAGGGTAACGGTGCAGGTGGCGCGGTGATCGCTGCGGATGGCTTACCGTGTCGACGTCGTAACCGGATCGTGCCGACGACGGCGGCCGCGAACGGCGCGCGGACCCTCGCGGACACGTTTGGCGGCGGGCCGCGGCGGATAGGCTGGCCAGATGTCAGCAAACGTCGACGATGCTTCGGTCGAACCCCTTGTCCGCAAGACCGCAGCCTGGGCGTGGCGCTTGCTCGTCATCCTGCTCGCCGTGCTCGCCCTGCTGTGGGTGGTGAAAAAACTCGAAGTCATCGTCGTTCCGGTGCTGGTGGCTCTGCTGCTGAGCGCGCTGCTGGTGCCCGTGGTCGACTGGCTGGACAAACGGGGTCTACCCCGCGGCGGCGCGGTGGCCCTGGTGTTGCTGGGCGGCTTCGCGATCCTGGGCGGCATTCTGGCGTTCGTCATCCTGCAGTTCATCGACGGCCTGCCCGGCCTGACCGAACAGGTGACGAACAGCATCGAGTCGACGCGCCGCTGGCTGACTCAAGGGCCGGCGCACCTGCGCAACGAACAGATCGACAACGTGGGCAACGCCGCCATCGAGGCGCTGCACAACAATCAGGCGAAGCTGACCAGCGGCGCGCTCTCCACCGCGGCCACCGTCACCGAGCTGGTCACGGCGGCGGTGCTGGTGCTGTTCACGCTGATCTTCTTTCTGTACGGCGGACGCAACATCTGGCACTACGTCGTGCAGATCATCCCGCCCGACGTGCGCGGCCGGGTGCACGAGGCCGGTACCGCCGGATACGGGTCGCTGATCGGGTACGTGCGGGCCACCTTCCTGGTGGCCCTGACCGACGCGGCCGGGGTCGGCACGGGTTTGGCGATCATGGGCGTCCCGCTCGCGCTGCCGCTGGCATCGCTGGTGTTCCTGGGTGCGTTCATCCCGCTGGTCGGTGCGTTGATCTCAGGCCTGGTGGCCGTGGTGGTCGCGCTGCTGGCCAAGGGCTTCGTTTACGCACTCATCACGCTGGGCCTGCTGATCGCGGTCAACCAGATCGAGGCCCATCTGCTGCAGCCGCTGGTGATGGGCCGCGCGGTCTCGATTCACCCGCTCGCGGTGGTGCTCGCCATCTCCACCGGCGGTGTGCTCGCCGGGATCGTTGGCGCCTTGCTGGCGGTGCCGACGGTGGCGTTCCTCAACAACGCGATCCAGGTGCTGTTGGCGCCCAATCCATCCGTCGAAGCCGAGAAGCAGACCGAGGAAGCGGACGAGAAGAACGCGATCCTGCAGGCCGAGCCCGACAAACCCGAGGAAGAATCCGCCTAGGGCGCAAGCCTTTTCGGGGCCGTTTCGAAAGCGCGGTTAGAGCCGTCCCTCGCGGCGCAGCAGATCCTGGGCGGACAAGCCGCCGCCGGAGCGCCGGCGCTGCCGAGTCGGGTCGCCGTTCTCGCCCTGCCCGCGCGCGTTCGCCTGATCGGTGGCCGCGTTGGGGTCGTTGCCCTCCGGGCGCATCTTCGGCAGGGCGGTGGTGGGTTCGGCGGCGTCGCTGGCGTCGTCGGACCGGGGGCCGGGCACCGGGATGGCCCGCGTTTGATCGCCGGACGGCGGCGCGGCCGGACCCGGCGCCGCGGAGCGCTGGGCCGACTGCGGTGCGGAGTTGGCGGCGGGGCGCATCTCGGCCTGGCGGTCATGGGCAGGCCCGCCCTGCGCGGCGAAGCGCGCCGTCTTGGCTTCGGTCGGCTGGCTGGGCCGGGCCGGAACGCGGGTGGCGCCCGCGCCTTCGCTCGTCCCTGCGCGCATCGTCGCGCCGCTCGGGGACTGGTCCCGCGCGGGCCGCGGCTCGGCCGGACCCGGGCGCGCAGGCCGTGGCGGCTCCAGAGCGCCGGGATGGGTGGGGTCGTGGGGTGGCCGCGGTGCCGCCGCCACCAGGCTTGCGGCGACGGGCGGGCGCGCGGGCCGGCCATTGAGCGTGGGCCGCTTGCGCTCGTCGGGCAGGTCGATCTCGCCAAGCCCGATCTTGTTCTGCAGGCGCCGGGCCCAGCGCGGCGCCCACCAGCAGTCGTCGCCGAGCAGCTTCATCACCGACGGCACCAGGAACATCCGGACGACGGTGGCGTCCAGCAGCAGCGCCGCCATCAAACCGAAGGCGAGGTACTTCATCAACACCAGGTCGGAGAACACGAACGAGCCGGCGACCACCGCCAGCACCAGTGCGGCGGCCGTGATCAGGCGCCCGGTGGTCGCGGTGCCGATCCGGATGGCTTCGGCCGTTGACATGCCGCGCTCACGCGCCTCGACCATTCGCGATACAAGGAACACCTCGTAGTCGGTGGCCAGGCCGAAACCGACGGCGACGACCAGCGCGATGACCACCACCATCAGCGGTGTCGGTGTGAAGTTCAACACGTTCGAGAAGTGCCCGTCGACGAAGATCCAAGTCAGGATGCCCATCGTCGAGCCCAGCGTCAGCGCGCTCATCACCGCCGCCTTGATCGGCAACACCACCGATCCGAACGCCAGGAACATCAACAACATGGTGGCGCCCAGCAGCAGCACCAGCATCAGCGGAGCCTTGTCGAACAGACTGTGGATGCTGTCCTGTTCGAGGGCCGGCGTACCGCCGATATAGAGGTTCAGCCCCTTCGGGGGGTTGACCGAGCGAAGTTCGGCGAGCTTCTTGGCGGCATCGTTCTTGTTCACCAGCCCGTTCTGGATCACCCGCACCGAGCCGTCCTTGGGCACCGTCGTCCCATTCGGTCCGGCGACGCAGGGGTTACCCGCAATGGTCGGGCAGGCCCGCTCCTCCCACTGCTTATCGGTGAAGCCGCCGATCGAGGAAATCCTGTTGCGGATGTCGGCGACCTGTTGGTCGGTGACCTTGCTGTTGTTGCTGCTCTGGATCACGACCGTCAACTGCTCGGTCCGGTAGCCGGGGAAGAGCTTGTCGAAGTGCTCCTGGGCCATGCGTACCGGGTTGTCCGGCGGCAGGTATTTCTCGCTCATGCCACCGAACGACAGGTTGCCCAACGGGATGACCAGCAGGATCATCGCGATGGCGATCGGCAGGGCGAAGGCCAGGGGGCGCTTCATCACCCAGTTGACGAGTTTGCCCCAGAAGCCGGCCTCGACCTCTTCACGGGTCTTGGTTTTCTGGAGCCGGTCGGCCAGCCAGTTCAGGTAGGCCCGCGAATACTTCCAATTCCGTAGGAAGGGCACCCGGAACGCGGTCCGGACGCCGAGCGCGTCTACGTGGCGGCCGAGGATGCCCAGGCAGGCCGGCAGGAAGGTGATCGACAGCAGCGCCGCCAGGCCCACCGCGGCGAAGATCGCGTAAGTCAGCGAATGCACGAAGCCCTGCGGCAACACCAGCAGGCTTGCACTCGACGCGATGATCAGCACCGCCGAGAACGTCACCGTGCGGCCGGCCGTCATCACCGTTCTTCGCACCGCGGCCTCGGTGTCGTAGCCCTCGGCTATCTCCTCCCGGAATCTGCTCACCACGAACAGCCCATAGTCGATGGCGATACCCAGCCCAATCAGCGAGACCACCGGCTGGGCGAAGAAGTGCACCGGCCCGAAGACGGCGACCAACCGCAGGATGCCCAGCGAGCCCGCGATGCTCAGGCCGCCCACGATGGCGGGCAGGCCGGCGGCCACCGCGCCACCGAACACCAGGAACAGCACCACGGCGACCAACGGCACCGCGAGTACCTCCATGCGGCGTTGGTCGGTGGCGATCGTTCCCGTCAGGGCGTTGGCGATCGGCTCGAGGCCGGCCAGCTGCACCGTGCCCCCGTCGAGCTTCTGCAGCTCCGGCTGGATGGCCTTGTAGTTGTTGAGGATGCTGTCGTCGTCGTCGCCCTTGAGCGGAATGCTGACGAAGGTGTGCTTCCTGTCCTCGCTGACCATCCCCTTGATGACCGGGTTGGTGCTGTTCGGTGCCGCCAGCCAACCGGCCCAGCCGACGACCTGGTCGGGATGGTCGGTCTTGAACTTGTTGAGTTCGCCGACGAGCTTGTCGCGCCAGGCCGGGTCATCGGCCGTTTTCCCGTCCGGAGCGGTGAAGGTGGCCACGATGTGGCTGGTGCGGTCACGGCCGTAGGTCTGGTCGCCCAGCACTGAGGCTTTGACGGATTGGCTGCCGTCGTCGTAGAAGCCGCTCTGTGTAACATGCTTGCCCAGGCTGACTCCGAAGACGCCGCCCAGCAGACACAGAGCTACCGTGACCCCGATCACGATGTACCGATATCGGTACACAGTTCGACCCCACCAGGCGAACACGCAAGCTCCTTACTGGATCGTTAACGACCCGCGCATAGGTTTTCCAGTGTCACACACGCGCGGTCAGCAGCGCGGAGAGCGGCCGGAACGGCTGCAGCCACGCACCCTGGTCAGGCAGCGAATCTAGGCCGATCCGCGGCAACGGTTCCCGGAAGACACCAGCGATATCTTCCAGATCAACGAAGTCCAAGGTATCCGACGCTAGCGCCCAACTCGCATGTTCGCGAAATCCGATCACCTGGACGCTGACCCCGGTTCGTGCGATGTCTTCCAGCGGGTGACGAAAAGCCTGGCCGTCGGCCGAGGCCACCACCAGCGCCGCCAATCCCTCGGTGCGCCGCAGTTCGATGTGGGCCAGCATGTCGCGGTCGACGTCGCTGTCCTCGTCGATCTTCGGCTTGGCGAACACCGCGAATCCCACGTTACGAAGCGCGTCGACCCACGGCCGGACGACGTCGGCGCTGCCCGGCGCGATGTTGGTGAAGACGGTGGCCTCGGGTTCCACCACCACGCCGGGGCGACTGGCGATGC
>NZ_LZMB01000039.1 GCF_001673555.1 Mycobacterium sp. 1165178.9
CCGCGAAGCAGTTCCACTGTTGTATCTATCCCCGCACCAGTCGCATATAAACCGCGGCCATTTCCAGCCGGACGGCCAATACTGCCAGTTGCTGCTCGGGGCTCCCGGGGCCCCCCAGCGCCGGTGAAACGCCGTAGCCGGCCGAGCCGCCCGGCCCGTCGGGCACGTCCTCGGCGGCGAGCAGGTACACGTTGTCCAGTCCGGCCGTCCGGGCGGCCACACCCGCCTGCTCGGCCGCCAGCACGACGGCGAGCACCCGCAGCCGCTGCGGCAGCGGCCCGTCGATCTCTTCGTCGTGGAACAGCGCGGCGTCGGGATCCTCGAAGCCGTCCGACGCCGCGGCGCGCAGGGCGACCAGCGCGTCCGCCAGCCCGGCGGCCGGGGTCACCTGGTTCGCGACCCGCAGCAGCACCGAGCTGCCGTGCCTGGCCAGCGCCAGCGTCGCGGCACCGTCGCCGGCCAGCGCCACCTGACGTTCGCCGACCCGAGCGGCCAGCAGCTTGGCCGGGTTGGTGAACAGCTCGCGGGCGGCGCTGTTGCGCAGGGCCTCGGCGTCCAGCTCATCGGCGAGCAGCCCGAGGTCGACCTTGGGTCGCGGGTCCACGGCGTGCAGCAGTGCGAGCCCGGCGGCCAGATACCGGCACAGGCCGAATTCGTCGGGAACCGACATCCGGGGCGCCAGCACCGCCGCTCCCCCGGCGGTGGCGTCGCGCAACGGGCCCTCAAAGGGCGCAGCTACGACCACCCGGGCGCCGCGGCGCAACCCGGTGGCGGCCGCGGCGACCAGCGCGGGATCACCCGGGTCGCCGCCCGCCACGACCAGCACATCGAGCGGGCCCACCCACGGCGGCGCCTCGTCGGCCAGAGTGAAGGGCTGGGAAGCCGTTCCACCCGTGGTCGCGGCCAGCATCGTCCCGGCGGTCTCGGCGGTGCCGCGCCCGGCGACCCAGATGACGCTGCGCGGACGGTCGTCGGCGCCCAGCGGCTGCAGCGCGCCCTCGTCGACCGCGGCGGCGATTGCACGCACCTGGGCACCGGCCGACGATGCGGCGCGCAGCAGGCCGTCGCGGTCGGCGGCCAGCAGGCCCGCGGTGTCCTCGAGATCGATCGCCCGGGTGGGGTTCACGGCGCGGCCTTCACGCCCGCCGAGGCCGCGGTGATCTCGGAACTGATCTGGGCGACCACCGCGGCAACGTCCTCAAGCGTGCGAGCCTCCACGTTCAGCCGCAGCAACGGCTCGGTGTTGGAGCTGCGCAGGTTGAACCAGCTGCCATCGCCCAGGTCGGCCGTCACCCCGTCCACGTGATCGAGGGAGTGAATCCGGGTGCCGAACGACTTGAGCACCGCTTCCGTGCATTGCCCGGCGTCGGCGACGGTGAAGTTGATCTCGCCGGATGACTCATAGCGCTGGTAGTCCGCGGTGACCTCCGACAGCGGGCGGTCCTGCTCGCCGAGGGCGGCCAGCACGTACAGCGCCGCCAGCATCCCGGAGTCGGCACCCCAGAAGTCGCGGAAGTAGTAGTGCGCCGAATGTTCGCCGCCGAAAATCGCGCCGGTGTCGGCCATCAGCGCCTTGATATAGGAGTGCCCTACCCGGGACCGCAGCGGCGTGCCGCCGCGCTCGGCGACAAGTTCGGGCACCGCGCGCGAGGTGATCACGTTGTGGATGATCGTCGCGCCGATCTCCCGGCTCAACTCACGGGCGGCCACCAGGCTGGTCACCGTCGACGGCGACACGGGGTTGCCGCGTTCGTCGACCACGAAACAGCGGTCGGCGTCGCCGTCGAAGGCCAGCCCGATGTCGGCGCCGGTCTCACGCACGAAAGCCTGCAGGTCCACCAGGTTGGCGGGGTCGAGTGGGTTGGCCTCGTGATTGGGAAACGAGCCGTCGAGCTCGAAGTACAACGGCTCCAACGTGATCGAGCCGATCGGGCCGAGCACGGCGGGCGTGGTGAGACCGGCCATGCCGTTGCCGGCGTCCACGGCCACCCGCAGCGGGCGCAGACCGGAGGTGTCCACCAGCGACCGCAGGAACTGCCCGTAGTCGGCCAGCACGTCGCGATCGCTCGCGCCTCCGGGTTGCCCGTCGTAGGCGTCGACGCCGGCGATCACGTCGTCGGCGACCAGCCGCAGCCCGGTCTCGGCGCCGACCGGTTTGGCCGCGGCCCGGCATAGCTTGATGCCGTTGTAGGCCGCCGGGTTGTGGCTCGCGGTGAACATGGCGCCCGGGCAGTCCAGCAGACCGGAGGCGAAGTAGAGCTGATCGGTGGACGCCAAGCCGATGCGCACCACGTCCAGTCCCTGGCTCCTCACCCCGGCGGCGAACGCGGCGGCCAGCGTGGGCGAACTGTCCCGCATGTCGTGGCCGATCACCACCTGGCGGGCGCCCTCGCCGCGCATGAGTTTGGCGAAGGCTGCGCCGATATCGGTGACCAGGGGCTGGTCGAGCTCTTCGCCGACTAGCCCACGTACGTCGTAAGCCTTGACGACACGGTGGACAGTCGCGGCGGGCCGAGACATGCGGGACTCCTGACGACGTGAACTCTTGGCGTCAGCCTATCGGGCTACGGAGAACTGGGGCCGCACAGTGGGTTGCCACCATCGGGGCTAGTCGCTGGGATCGGGCAACACGCGCAGATGTCCGCGGCGCCGTCCGGAGCGGTGCTCGGGCGGCGCGAGCAGGCTGCTGCTGGGGGCGGTGGCCTGAGATCCGCCGTGATGGATGTGCGCGTCGGAGAAGCCGTTCACCGGCGCCGCGGCACCGGCGTACGGCACGCCGCGATCGCCGCCCTCACGCACCGCATCGGCCAGGGCGACCAAGTCGTCCTCGTCGGGATGGGTGGGCAGAGGGCCGGCATGGCGCACCAGCTCCCACCCGCGGGGCGCGGTGATCCGGCCGGCATGGTTGACGCACAAATCCCAGGAATGCGGTTCCCGCGCGGTCGCCAAGGGACCGACAACTGCCGTCGAGTCCGAATAGACGAACGTCAGGGTCGCCACGGCGTAGTGCGGGCACCCGGGCCGGCAACAGCGACGGGGAACGTTCACGATCGAAAGGCTATCGTGCGCAAACGTCGCCGAAGCGCCGGACACGCGCAACTCCTCGGCCCTCGATGTGCAACCGTTACCATCGGCGCGTGGGTGATTCGCGCAGCTCCCCGCGAAGAGATCGGTTCTCCGACGGATCGGCTCCGCGCCGGACCGGGACCCACCGACTCTTCCGCCGGGGCCGCGATATGCGCGGCCCGCTGTTGCCCCCGACCGTGCCGGGGTGGCGCAGCCGTGCCGAGCGATTCGACATGGCGGTGCTGGAGGCCTACGAACCGATCGAGCGGAGCTGGCAGGATCGGCTGGCCGAACTCGACGTGGCCGTCGACGAGATTCCGCGCATCTCGGCCAAGGATCCCGAGAGTGTGCAATGGCCACCCGAGGTGATCGCCGATGGGCCGATCCCGCTGGCACGGTTGATCCCGGCCGGCGTCGACATCCGCGGCAACTCCACGCGGGCGCGAATTGTGTTGTTCCGCAAGCCAATTGAGCGACGGGCCAAGGACACCGTCGAACTCGGCGACCTGCTGCACGAAATCCTGGTGGCCCAGGTCGCGATCTACCTCGACGTCGAGCCGTCGGTCATCGATCCGACGATCGACGACGAATAACTTCTCCCAGCGCGTCGAACATCGAACGCTCAGCGCGCGTTGCGATCAGCGCGCGTCAGATTATGCCGCGCTTGAGGCGGCGGCGCTCGCGTTCGGACAAACCGCCCCAGATGCCGAAGCGCTCGTCGTGCTCGAGGGCGTACTCGAGGCACTCGTGACGCACCTCGCAACCCAGGCAGATCTTCTTGGCCTCGCGGGTGGAGCCACCCTTTTCCGGGAAGAACGCCTCCGGGTCGGTCTGGGCGCACAGCGCCCGGTCCTGCCATTGGTCGGCGGCCGGCTCCGGCATTGGTTCGGGCTCGAAAGCGATTGGGGCATCAGGAACCACGGTCAGATGCGGCCGAGCGGGGCGGTCCAGTGCCGGGTCGATGTCGGTGTGCGGCGTGCTCGCCATGGCGCTTCGAAAAGTGTCGTAAGACATACGGTCGTCCGCCTCCTCAGCTTGATTGAGAGAGTGTGATTGGTTTCCCACTGTTCTGATGTACAGACAATTCGAACAAGTGATCGAATCTCGGTCTGCGACACCGGAGTCGGCCGGCCAACCGGGAAATGACACTGTTGTGATTAGACACGGGTTGACCAGCCGGGTCAAGCACTTCGGCGCATTTCCATACCATCTCGTGATCGAATTTCGGCGTTTCTGTTGTTTTGGGCGCTCGGCGTGTCGATCACAGGGCCCTCAACTTTCCCAGAAGTCGCCCACAACCGATGGGGAACCGCAACTTTGAGGCACCCCCGGTGGGCCCGCCACAGCGCTGCCGCCTGGCAGTACTGTCGTGCAATGTGAAGGTCACCGTTCTGGTCGGTGGGGTTGGCGGCGCCCGCTTCCTGCTGGGGGTTCAACAGCTGTTCGGGCTCGGTCAATTTCAAACGCAACGGCACCCGGACACGGAAGCCAACAGTCACGAGCTGACGGCGATCGTCAACATTGGCGATGACGCCTGGATCCACGGACTGCGTGTCTGCCCCGATTTGGACACCTGCATGTACACCTTAGGTGGAGGTGTAGATCCGGAGCGAGGGTGGGGGCACCGAAACGAAACCTGGCACGCCAAAGAGGAATTGGCCCGCTACGGGGTGCAGCCCGACTGGTTCGGGCTCGGTGACCGAGACCTGGGCACCCACCTGGTGCGCACCCAGATGCTCAACGCCGGCTACCCCCTGTCGCAGATCACCACCGCGCTGTGCGACCGCTGGCAACCGGGCGCGCGGCTGTTGCCCGCCAGCGACGACCGGTGCGAGACCCACGTGGTGATAACCGATCCCGACGACGGCAGCCGGCGGGCCATTCACTTCCAGGAGTGGTGGGTGCGCTACCGGGCCCAGGTGCCCACGCACAGCTTCGCATTCGTCGGCGCCGAAAAGGCGGCCGCCACAACTGATGCCACGGCGGCCATCGCGG
>NZ_LZMB01000040.1 GCF_001673555.1 Mycobacterium sp. 1165178.9
CCGTACGGGTACAGAACGACTACCTGCCGCTTGTGCCGACATTGAAGTGGGAGCCGGCCCCGGAGGAACAGGACCGACTTAAGGCGGGCATACGCTTCGAGCGCAACGTGTTTGCACATTTGCGTGCACTACATCCCAACGCTGTTGTGGTGGCGCCGGAAGTGCCGAAATCCAAAGCGATCACAATGACCGTGCAAGCGATGGATACGAGTGCGCCTTTAATACTGGGTGGGTGGCTCCCGGACGACATCGACAGTGGTCGCACCGGTCGACCGGACATTCTGATCAAAGTCGGCCGCGGCTATTTGCCCGCAGACGTAAAGAACCACCTCACTATGCAATGCCGGAAGATTGCACGCGTTGTCATATCGCCGGTCGAGTCGCCCGGCGAGCGACTCCACCTGACGGGCTGGACGGCGGCGACTTCGCATCGATACGAAGACGGTCTGCAACTGGCCCACTACACGCGCATGCTTCAGGCATGTGGCTATCATTCTGGGCCCGATCATTTGTGGGGCGCGATTGTGGGTACCAGCCAAGTCGCGGTCACGCCGAACCAAGATCCCGGCCTGGCGTTCGCCTGGCACGACCTCAATGAGCCGCTGGTCTCGACTTTCTCCCGCAGCCGCGGCAAGGTACGCCGATCACTGCTCGAGCGTTACGACCACGAACACACTTTCCGTGTAAAAGTGGCCGCAACTGCGCGAGAAGTGATAGGCGGCGAGCATGACCCCCAACCCTTGGTGGAACCGATCGGGCAGAACGAATGCAGCAGTTGTCCTTACGAGGAGTGGTGCCGACAACAGATGGGCCCGGACGACCCGTCAACTGTGATCACCATCGGGCGACTCGGCACCCGCGAGTGGCTGACGCTACGCCGAATGGGGGTGAGCACAACTGAGTCCTTATCGGTTCTCGACTCGAACGACCCAGTGTTCTTCGATGATTACGTCGCGGAGGTGAGCCACCTAACCCCTGGTACCGCACGGAAGCGTCTCGCGTCAGCTATCGAACGTGCCGAAATGATCTGTGCTGGTGTAGATCTGAAACGAACTAGCGAGGGTCCCCTGGAAATTCCCGCCGCCGACATCGAAGTCGACGTCGATATTGAATACGACCTCGACAATCGTGTTTACATGTGGGGCGCCCGTCCGCGGGTTGGCATCGACGAGGCTAGCGCGACGTACGTTGACGAATTCGTCGAGTGGATGCCACTTGACTCCGATCGCGAAAAGGCTCTCGCAGCACGATTCGCCGACTGGTTGCGCTACCGGCACGACGAGGCCCAAGCCGCCGGAAGGACACTGAAAGTCTTCCACTGGTCAAGCCCAGAGCGGTCGAAGTTGAAAAGCATTCTCGGCGCGGCGGAAGTTGCGGACCTAATGGACGCTGCGACAGCCGTATTCGTGGATCTAGAGAAAGTGTTTAAAGCAAACTTCCTTTCCGTACACGGTTCGAGCTTAAAAGTGGTGGCCCGGCTCTTCGGGTTCACCTGGCGGGTCGACGACCCAGGCGGTGCAATTTCCCAAACCTATCTTTCAAAGGTACGCACCAGCGCCGAACCAGACGAGGTGGCCGAGGCGAAGCAGTGGCTACTCACCTACAATGAAGACGACAACGCGGCGATGGCGGCCATCCGGGACGGCATGAGGGCGTGGACACCGTAACCGCACCCGAGTGGACCCCGGAACCGTTATGACCCGCTGGGTTTCGGATCGCTATCGGTGGGCGGCGTTTCGGTCGTTCCCGGCTGATATAAGCTCACATCGCCACGGAATTCCCCGTCCGACGTTTCGTGGCGGCGAGCCAGGATAAGGGCTTGCCTCAGTTCTTCTGGTCTTTTCATATAGTGCCCTCGCGCATCGAACCACCGGCAGCCTAGACACGCCGCATGCGCTATCCATAGCACTTCGTCCAGGACAACGCCAGGGTGTCGGGAGGGCCACCGTTCCGGATCCACGCCATGGACGGTCTCGTACGTGCTGCGCAGGTATTCACGCTGATTCCACAACCGGCGTGCGATGTTAACGCCGGTCGAATTGCGCTTAAAGTCGATCCAGGGCGTCACCAAGCGTGGCGGGAAAAGCGCATTCCAATATGTGCCCAGCCCGGTGGCCGCACTTAATTGCCTTGAAGGCCGCAAGTTCCTATCTTTACTCGTCCCAGTCATGAGCCGCTTCTCTCTCCCCGAGCGCGAGCCAATGGGAGAAACGCGTCATGATGCACCGCCGCGTTGCAAATCGAGTCGCCTTAGCGCAGCGCAGAATTCAGCATTTGGGTTAGCGCCGGGCAGCACAGCGACGACGTCGCGCAGCGCCTGGTCAACGCCGACACCCTCCTTGCGTGCGCCGTACACCGCGCCGATGGTGGGCGTCCGGCTGTATGCCTGGACGCAATGCACGAAGACAGTCCGGCCCTTGGCTCGCAATTGCTCTATCGCCCGCACGGTATCGAGCAGCACGAAATCGACATGGTCGTTCTCGCCCTCTAGGTCGATAAGTCGGACATCGAGCTGTGTGACGCCGACCGGCAGGTACTCATCCTTGACTCGGCATAGCGACACGACCGCGTCGACTCCCTTCGGTAACTGTTGCAGAGCCGCGACACCACCAATCCATATCTGGTCGTCGTAGGGGTGCTGGACCGGTTTGCACGCTTCGGGAAAGCCACTGTAGGTGTAGTCAAAGGTGTCGGGCCGGCCTTTGTCGATGATCTTGTCGGCGAGCTGGATCAGTCCGCGCGTCGTGAGGCCCGGCCAGCCCTGCAGCATCGACCGCCACCGCGAGGGCACCGCGGAGGCGCCGTAGGCGGCGCCGAGCAGGGCGCCCGCGATGGCCGCGACGGTGTCAGTGTCGTGACCGCCGCGCACGGCTGCCTCTAGCCCCAACCGCAGGCGGTCAGCGCGAAACACCTCTGAAGCCGGATCCTCCTCCGGGACAGGCGTATTCACGATCGCCGACCAAGCGGCCTGCAGCGCGGCGACAACCCAGCCGTTCTTAGCGGAGAAAGCCGATGGTTGCGACGCTTCAGCCTCGCCGAAACGCGACGCCCATAGCTCACGGCGCCCTGCATCGATGCGGCCCAACCCGATCCGCACGTCGAGCTCGCCGGTCCAGATGGCATGGCGGATCGCGGCGCACCACAGCACGCAGGCATCACCGGCGTCGGGGTCATAGTGCGTCAGTTCACTGATCGCACGCGCGGCTTCCACCAGTGCAGCCTCATCGTCTAGGTAGGCGAGCGCGACCGGCGTGGTGCGCATCAGCGAGCCATTCCCGGCGGTGTGGCCGGTGCGCTCATGCAGCGCAGCCGACTCTTCGCGAGCGCTACGAGCAGAGATACCTCGTCGAGCTGCGGCGGACAGAACCGAACGAGTCTGGTTGCCGACATCCTTGGCGGTTCTCGCCCACCAACCCCAGCGCTCCACGATGTAGTCTTGCGTCTTCTCGTCACGCAGGTCTGCCCCAGTGGCCGCGATCTCGGCGATCGCGATGGCCATCGAGGTGTCGTCGGTCCATTCGCCGGGCTTGAACGGTCCGAGTCCGCCACCGATCATGTCAACCGAGACATCGGGAGCAAGCGGCGGCCCGAATTCGTAGCCGGCGCCCAGAGCATCGCCGGCGGCGGAGGTGAGCAGCGCACCGCAGGCCCGATCACGTTGTGCAGCAGTAAAAGTCATAGCATGTCTCCTTCGTTGCGCATGGGCGCAGGTTCAGCTGAGCGTAAGAAATGATGTGGGTGTAGCTATCTAGCGGCCTAGATTCGCCCGATCGGGCGGACGGTCGGAATCTGAATCCGTCATGGCTCAAGCGGATCCGCTGACTAGACGAATCCTTGATCGACCAAGACCGAACCTTCGGGGGTGACCAGATGCGCTTGGCCGGAGCCTTCGACGAAGCCGCACCAGCTCTTCACCTCCAGCGCTCCGCGTTGCAGCTCGACGTGGAACACGTACTTGCCTGGCAGCGGCACACACACCCGCTGACCGGGCGGCTCGTGTAGCACCTCGACCGGCGGGTAGCGCAACGCAGCACGCAGGTCGCCGTCAAAAACCCGCCCGCGGATGCGCCCATCGATCAGCTCGGCGAGTCGCGTGTCCAGCGCCCGGATCTGCTCGCTCGTCAACGGTGAGCGCGGCGGGCGCAGCAGTTCCAGAAGTACGGGGACCGGGTTGCGTTCGATGGCGACATCGAAGGGGGTGCGCCCCTTCGAATCCCGCAGCGACCGCAGTGAACCCCGGTCCAGCAGCTCAGTGACGACTTCTGGGGGCGCACCGTGCCAGGCGGCTTGATGCAAGGCGGTGAACCATGCCGTACCGCCCGGCCGCCACTGGTTAATGACGAGCCAGTTCCACTCGCGGTCCAGCACATGCATCACCTCATGCCAGTTGCCGGCTTTTGCCGCATCGGCGAGCCGGTGACCGGTGCTGACCAAGTCATCGGCCATGACTGAGGTGTCCAAAACGCCCTGCCACGGCCGGGCACCACCAATGATCTCGCTGTAAGTCGTCATCCGACCTCCTTGTCAAGCCTCCCGCGGGAGGCGCTCTT
>NZ_LZMB01000041.1 GCF_001673555.1 Mycobacterium sp. 1165178.9
GCAGACGAGCTGAAACTGATCGGCGCACTGGTTACCGCGGTGGCCCAAGGGCGCGGGGGCGTTCTGGTCATCGAAGGCCCGCCCGGCATCGGCAAGAGTCGTTTGCTCACCGAGGTCTTGGCGCTCGCCGAGAAGGCCAGCGTTCGGACACTGTTCGGCGAGGCCTTCGAGTATCAGCAGACAGTGCCGTTTTTCTCACTGTTCATGGCCACGCTGAACGCCGATCCCCCGGTGGGCGACGCCGAGGCGTTGCGCCAGCTAGGCGGCTCGGCCGATCTGCGCTACTGGGTGGTGCACGATCTGGCCGACGCGATTCATGCCGCGGCCGCGGAAACGCCGCTGGTGATTGTGTTGGAGGACGTTCACTGGGCCGACAACGGCACGCTGTTGGCGCTGCGGTCGCTCACCACCGCGCGGCCGGATGCGTCAGTGCTATGGGTCTTGACTGCCCGCACCGGGGCCGGGGCGCCGGCGGTGCAAGAAACGTTGTCGGTGCTGCAACGCGCGGATGCCACATTTTTGCGGTTGGGGGCCATGACGCCGGACGCGGTCGCCGACATGGTCTGCGACGCCGTGCGGGCGAAAGCCGATGTGTCGCTGCTGAACCTGGCCGCTAAAGCGCACGGAAATCCGTTTCTGGTCAGTGAGCTTGTCGGGGGGCTGGGCGAGGAGGACCGACTGAACGTTACCGGTGGGCGCGTGGTGGCCACCGGATATGAGCTTCCGCGGCGTTTGGGCGCCAGCATGCATCAACGACTCGATCTGCTCTCCGAGGGTGCTTCAGAGGCGGTCCGGGTGGCCGCGGTACTGCCGGACCGGTTCTCGGCCGGCTTGCTGGCCGCGATGCTGGAACGATCGCCGACGTCCCTGCTGTCGGCGCTCGAGGAGGCGGTGCGCGCGGATCTTTTCGTCGAAGACGGTGGGCAGTTGAGATTTCGGCACGACTTGCTGCGCGAGGCCACCCGGCAGTCCTTGCCGCAGTCGTTGCGGCGAGCGATGGAGCGCCAGTCGGCGTCGGTCATGCTCGGGATGGGAGCGGCGCCAGCCGAGGTGGCCACCCAACTGGCACGCAGCGCCGAGCCGGGAGACCGAGAGGCGATCGACGCACTGCGCCAAGCCGCGCAATCGGTTGGCCGCGGCGATGCGAGCGCCGCCGCGGACTTGAGCAAGCGCGCGTTGGAGCTATTGCCCGCCCACGACGCTGACCATGGATCCCTGGTCGCGGAAACGGTGGAGTGGCTCAACCGGGCCAGCCGCTATGGCGAGGCGGAAGAATTGGCCGCCGTGGCGCTCGCGGAGGCGGCTTCGCCCGAAGTCGAGGCTGAGATCCGCCTCCGGCTTCCGACGCATACCAAGCACAGCTCCCCGCGTCGGGTAGAGGAGAACCGCCGAGCGCTGCAGTTGAGCGGGATCAGCGAGGTCACCCGGACACGGCATCTGGCGTGGCTGGCCTTCAACCTGGCGTTGCAGGACAAAAGCGGGCAATGGCGCACCGCAGCCGACGAAGCTGCCGCCGCTGCGGCAGCCACCGGTGATCTCGAGGCCACCATCATGGCCGAGGTCACCCACGCTTTGCTCGATTCTGGTGAGGGGTACGCGGGCCGCGCACTAACCCGCCTCGAACAGCTTCGCCCACTCGCCTACACGAATGAAACGGCGTTGGCACATGCCTATGCCGGGATGTTCCAGGCAAACTTTCTGGCAGTGGTCGGCCGATTGGACGACGCGACCCTCCGGGTCGCCGAAGGCGTAGCGCAAGCCAGCCGGGAGGGCAACTCGTTGGCCCTCACTACCTGGGCCGTCTTTAGTGGGTGGGTCCACCTCGCTGCGGGCCGGCTGTCGGCCGCTCGCGACGCGGCTGATTCTCTGCCGCCCCCACAGCCGACAGGCGCGACTGAGCAGGACGTACATCGTATGCTGACCCTCGCTGAGGTGGCGGCGCACACCGATGACCGGAACTTGCTGCAGCAGACGGCGAATGATGCACGCGATGCCCACTCCATCGGTTCACCTGGCCAACATCGAGCATCAGCGTATGTGCTGACGCGGGCGGCCTGGTATCGCGGTGACGTTCATGAGGCAGCGCGCTGGCTTGGCGACATCAGCCTACTGGGGACACCCCTTTTCCCCCATGCATTGGTTCGGCTGATCTTGGCTGCGCGGGTGGCCTCGGCCGCCGGTGATGCCGGCTTGCGCGCGCGGGTCTTGCAGGCCGCCGAGGTGCTTGAGCGTGAACGACCTGCGGTGCCACTGCTGGCGGCGGTGGCTCGGTATGCCCGCGCGATCCTCGAACACGATGCCCAGTCGTTGGTGGCTGTTGCGGAGTTGCTTCGCACTTCTTCGCGGCCGCTTCTTTACGCCAGCGCTGCCGAGGACGCCGGCGGCGAGCTGGCTCGCGCAGAGCGCAACGCTGAGGCCCTCGATCAACTGAACGCGGCATTCGACACCTACATCGAGTGCGGGGCGACCGCCGACGCCCGTCGGGTCGGCCGCGCGCTGCGTGGGTTGGGCGTGGAACGGCGCATCGTCAGCCACCCGCGAGCAAAAACGGGCTGGGACAGCCTCACC
>NZ_LZMB01000042.1 GCF_001673555.1 Mycobacterium sp. 1165178.9
CCGACGAACTCGGGCCGTCGTGGGTGCGGGTCAACAGCATCCGGCCGGGTTTGATCCGGACCGATCTGGTCGACGCGAGCGTGATCCAGTCACCCGAGATCAGCGGCGACTACGCGCTGTGCACTCCGCTGCCACGGGTCGGCGAGGTCGAGGACGTCGCAAACCTGGCCATGTTCCTGCTCAGCGACGCCGCGACCTGGATCACCGGTCAGTGCATCAACGTCGACGGCGGACACATTCTGCGCCGTGGCCCCGACTACTCGTCGATGATGGAACAGATGTACGGCGCCGACGCGCTGCGCGGAGTGGTGACACCCTGACCCGTCGCCACGCTGAGTGAAGCGGAGATGCAATGAAGCGACTCGAGGGCAAGCGGATCTTGGTGACGGGCGCCGCGTCGGGCATCGGCCAGGCCACCGCGCTGCGCTTGCTGGACGAGGGTGCCGCCGTCGCGGCATCCGACGTCGCCGCCGACGGCTTGGACAACACCCGGGCGCAGGCGAAGGAAGCCGGCACCGCCGACCGGCTCATCACGATGCCGCTGGATGTGGGCAGCGAGGATTCGGTGGTCGACGGGGTATGCCTGGCCGCCGAGCAGTTGGGCGGGCTTGACTCACTGGTGAACGCCGCCGGCATCCTGCGGGCGGCGCACACCCACGAGACCAGCCTCGACCTCTGGAACCAGATCGTCGGCGTCAACCTGACCGGAACCTTCCTGGTGGTTCGGGAGGCGCTACCGTCGCTGCTGGCGAATTCGCGCAGCGCGATCGTGAACTTCAGCTCCACGTCGGCCTCGTTCGCCCACCCGTACATGGCCGCTTACGCCGCGAGCAAGGGTGGCATCCAGGCTTTCACCCACTCGCTGGCGCTGGAATACGCGAAGGACGGCCTGCGCGCGGCGTGCGTGGCACCGGGCAGCATCAAGTCGGGCATCACCGATGCGACCGGCGGATACATCCCGAACGACGCCGATTGGTCGCTGTTTGGCCGCCTCATGCCGATCCTGCCGACGACGGTCGAATCCAGCGGCGCAGGCATGGCCGAGCCCGGCGCGATTGCCGGCGTCATCGCGATGCTGGTGTCCGACGACGGCGCATGGATCACCGGTACCGAGATCCGCATCGATGGCGGCACCCACGCCTAATGGCGGCGACCCGCCGCTCCCGGCTTCGCCGCGCTTGCGATCGCCGCGCGCCTACTGGCGGCGACCCGCCGCTCCCGGCTTCGCCGCGCTTGCGATCGCCGCGCGCCTAAAGGCTTCGCCGCGCCACGCGCCTAGTCAGTTGACGCAGGGCACTCCGCCGCCGTCGATCGGCTTTCCCTGATCTGGCGTCGGGTAGGTCGTGGTCGTGCCGTTGTAGTAGTACGTCTTGGCCTTGGTCGACGTCGTCGTGCTGGAGCTGGTGCTCGTCGTGTCGTCCATCTGAGTCTCGTCGGGTGTGGGCATCGAGAAATTGGTGTCCACGGTCAGCCGGATGTGTCCGGCCGCGATGGCAGAGCTTGGCTGCTTGGGCGCGTCCACGCCGAGCAGGCTCGCCAGGTTGAGCGCATCGGTCTGCGCACCCGCGCCATACTCCACCGTGGTGGTGGTCGGGTCGCCCGATTCGCGGTCGCGCACCTGGCCCGGCGTGAAGCCCTTCTTTTTCAGCGCGCGCGACACCTGGGTGGCCAGACCACTCATGGCGCCGGAGTTGACCACGTCGACCACTGTGGACGGGTCGGGTTTCACGGCGGTGGTGGTCGACGCGGTCGTCGATGTGTCGGCACCGATCGCCGCGGCCACCTCGGACTTGATGGCCGCCGGGTCGACGATGTTGACGTCCTGGCCGTCGATGTTGTCGTAGCGCACCACCGGCAGCGTTCGGAACTCGACGTTGCCGCCGGCCAGCCCACCGAGCCGTTGGATCATGTCATCGTTCCAGCCCGCCGAGAGCACAACGTCTTTGCGCGCCACCGCCATCAGGTTCTTCAGCTTGTCGATGTTGGTGAAGGTGCCCGCGGCCTGCAACTCCTGCATGACCGACGAGATGAACGCCTGTTGCCGGTGGGTGCGGTCCAGATCGCCGTTGTCCAGGCCGTGCCGCTGTCTGACGAACGACAGCGCCTCGGACGCATCCAGCCGTTGTCGCCCGGCCGGGAAGTCGGCGCCCGAATACTCGTCGTAGACAGGGTGATTCAGGCAGACGTCGACGCCGCCGAGGGTCTGTGCCAGATCGAAGAAACCGGCCAGGTTGACCTCGGCGAAGTAGTCGATGGGGACGCCCGTCAGGTTTCGCACCGCGCGCAGCGTCGCCGCCCGGCCGGCCTCGCGCCCCTTGGTCTCGAGCTCCTTCTGAGTGATGTCGCCCTGGTTGGCCAGCTTTTGGGCGACGTACTGTTTGGTCAGCCCGTACGCCTCTTTGATCTTGATGTGGTTGTAGCCCGGGACCCCGGTGAAAGGCACCCAGTCGTCGCGGGGGATCGAGAAGGCGACGACTTTGTTGTCGGCGCTGACGTGCACCAGGATCATCGTATTGGTGTTGTAGCCACCGTCGTCGGACTCGCCGGCGTGCAGATGCTTCAGAATCGAGTTGGGCAGGTCGTTGCCGTCCTGATCTTTACGCGAATCCAGCCCGATCAGCAGGATGTTCATGTTGTCGCCGCTGGACCGCGGATCGTCCGGCAGCAGGGCGTTCGACACGGTGATACCACCCAGCGCGCCGTGCGCCACGTAGTACCCCGCCCCGGTCAGGCCCACGGCCACCACCGAGACGAGCGCGCCCAGGGTGCGCGTCAGCCCCTTGCGGAAACGGGAGGGTTGACGGACGGCTCGATGACGGCGATGGGCGCCGCCCGAGCGGGCCATCACAAACCTCTGCCCACGCCCAGCGCATCACCAGGCACCGCAACGGTGCTTTGCGGCGATATCGCTTCAAGCATGGTGACAAGTATGCGGTAGCTTGCTGTGAAGCCTCCAATCGAGAGCACCCGTCACAGGCCCTGCGCAGGCGCGTTCGTCGGGCCCGGCGGCGGCGGTTCGCGCTCGCCGCAGCCTCTCTACCAGCACGTTTTGCCCGGCCGCGGCTTGGTGGTCTCGCGAAGGTCTCGGGCGCGTCACACCGCCGCCCGGATCGAGCCGAACTTGTTACCGAGCGGATACGGCCCAGCGCTCCCAACGCCGCCTCACCGCGGCCAGCAAACCGCCTCGGTCAGCTATCGGGCTCTGACCAGGTCCTCGCCCGAGCTGTAAAAGAGCGTGATGTTGGTGCCGGTGACGATTTCGGCGAGGTAGACGCCGACGGGTTCGATCTCGTAGTAGTAGCGGATGTTGCCGCCGTTATCCAGCGTCGACGCGCACGCAAAGCCCGGCGCACCGCAGCGCTGCTTGATGGGTACGGCGAGGAGGGCGAGCAGTACGACGACGGCAAGGCCGACGACCAGCGGGAACCTGCCGACTGTCGGCCCCGATCTTGCTGGATTAACCACGGTTGGAGTGTAGGCGGCTGATCCAGCGGCTTCAGTGGGCGGCTCGGGACCGGCGTCGGGGCAGATCGAGTATCGCCGCGGGCGTTTGGGTTCCCGGGTACGGCGGGTACGCGGCCATGAGCCGAACGAAGGACTGAGCATGATCGATACCCGCCTCAGGCCGTTTTCGGCGGAGCGGCCGAGAGATTCCGAGCCATCGCAGCCGGGCACTCCCAGCGAGACGCCGGAGCGGCTGACGCCAGCGGAAACGCCCGAACGGCTCACGCCGGCGGAACCGCCCGAGCGCTTGACGCCGTCCGAACCGCCCGAGCGCCAGGCGCCGGAGTAACGAACACGATTGGAGAGCAGACATGCGCGCCGAGGAAGGCGATGAAACCGTCAAGGACTACGCGAACGAGGGACGAGAAACCCTCGGCCGCATCAAGGCTTCGCAGCACGGGGGCGGTCGCCTCGGCGACATCGCCCGGCGCTTCGCGAGCCTGTGGCTAGGCCGGCGCGGTACCGAAGAAACCGGGCCTGCGTCGTAAAACCATCACCGAAGAACTAATTCGGCGCGGGCGCAGGGTGCCGGTGGGCCCAGGGGCACGCCTCTTCGAGTTGCGCGGCGAGCCGCAGCAGATCGCCGTCCGCGCCAAGCCTTCCGATGAACTGCACACCCAGGGGGAGTCCGGCATCCGTCCAATGCAGCGGCACACTGATCGCCGGACGGCCGGTGAGGTTCGCAAGCTGCGTATAGGGCACCCAGCCCAGACTCTCCTGGATGAGGTCATCGAGGATTCCGCTGAGCCCCATGAGTTTTCCGGCCCGGACCCGGCTGACCAGCCGTGCCACCCGCTGCAACACGCCCGACGTCGTCGTGGCACCGACAGCAATGGGCGGGGTGGCCAAAGTAGGCGTCAGTAGGAAGTCGTAGCCGGCGTGGAACGTGGCCAGGGACTGGATGTAGTCGTTCCGGTTTTCCAGCGCGGCCAGCACGGGCAGCACACCGCCGGAGCGGCCCAGTTCGGCGATGGCCAAGGTGTCGGCCTCAAAGTCGCTGTCGCGCGCACCGATTCGCTGTTTGATGTCGGCGACTTGGTGGTGTAGCTGGCCGAACCAGATGGTCAGGAAGTCGCGCCCCAGCGCGGCGTCGTCGTAGGGCGGTGCGACCTCCTCGACGTGATGGCCCAGCTCGCGAAGGAGCGCCGCGGCTTTTTCGATCGCCGCAACGGCCTCGCGATGCGGCCGAGCGTTGATGGCCGAGCGCGCCGAGTAGCCGATTCTCAGCGTCTCTGGGGGCTGCTTGATCTGTTCGCCAAACGGTCTATCGGGCATTGCAACTCGGTAGGCGGCACTCGGGTCTGGCCCGACGATCGCGTCGAGCAGCGCGGCACTGTCACGCACGGTGCGCGACACGACTCCCTGGGTCGCCATGCCCAGCATCTGTTCACCCGTCTGCGGGCCGTACGGCGCCAAC
>NZ_LZMB01000043.1 GCF_001673555.1 Mycobacterium sp. 1165178.9
CGCACCGCGTCGAGTGAAATCGTCGATACACCCGCGCATTTGGACGCCGCCCTGGACCGGTTCGGTCCCCCGGTGGGGGACGCGGCCTGGGTGGTGAAAGACGACCGCCTGGCCGCCGGTAAGGGTGTGGTGGTGACCGCGGATCGCGGTGTCGCACGCGCACATGCCGCCGGACTCCTCGAAGCGGGACACCCCGTGCTGTTGGAGTCCTACCTGGACGGCCCGGAGGTGTCGCTGTTTTGCGTTGTCGACGGCGAAACCGTGGTGCCTCTGCTGCCGGCGCAGGATTTCAAACGTGTCGGTGACGGTGACACCGGGCCCAATACCGGCGGTATGGGTGCATATGCGCCGGTCCCATGGCTTCCCGACGAGATGTATCGCGACGTCGTCAGCAACATCGTCGAACCCGTTGCGGCCGAGATGGTTGCGCGTGGAAGCTCGTTCAGCGGATTGCTGTATGCGGGTCTCGCCATTACGGCGAACGGACCCGCTGTAGTCGAATTCAATTGTCGCTTCGGTGATCCCGAGACACAGGCGGTGCTGGCGCTACTCGAATCGCCGCTCGGGCAGCTGTTGTACGCAGCCGGCAGTGGCACATTGGCGGACTTCGGCGAGCTGCGCTGGCACGACGGTGCCGCCGTGACGGTGGTGGTGGCGGCGGAGAGCTACCCCGGACGCCCCAGGGTGGGGGACGTCATCGTCGGCGCGGAAGTCGACGGGGTACTGCACGCCGGAACGGCGCGTCGCGACGACGGCGAGATCGTCTCGTCGGGCGGGCGGGTGCTGTCGGTGGTGGGCACGGGAGCCGACCTGACGGCCGCGCGGACCAAAGCCTACGAGATAACACGTTCAATTCGACTGCCGGGCAGTCATTTCCGCCGCGACATCGCCCAGTTGGCGGCCGACGGGAAGATCCGCGTCTAGAACGCGGCGGCCTGGCCGTCGCGGCGCGGATCGCTGGCCGCGAAGTAGCCGCCCTCGAGCCGCCAGATCGCCTGACAGCTGCCGAATTGGTTGTAGTCGTCGACGGCGATTAGATCGTGTCCGCGCCGGCGCAACTCGTCCAACGTCGAATCCGGGAAACCCTTTTCGCAGCTGACCTGCATGCCCTCCACCCACCGGAACCGCGGGCCGTCGCACGCGGCCTGCGGATTCTGCCCATGGTCGGCGATGCGCACCATCACTTGCACGTGACCCTGGGGCTGCATCATTCCGCCCATCACCCCGAAGCTCATCACCGCGGCGCCGTCCTTGGTCACAAACCCGGGGATGATGGTGTGGTAAGGGCGCTTGTTCGGGCCGACGGCATTCGGATGTCCCCGGGCCGCAACGAAATTCGCACCCCGGTTTTGAAGCGAGATCCCGGTGCGCGGCACCACCACGCCCGAACCGAACCCCATGTAGTTCGATTGGATCATCGACACCATCATCCCGGCGGCGTCGGCCGCGGTCAGATAGACGGTGCCGCCCGCCGGGGCCCCGGCGGCTGCGGGCGTGGCCCGCCCGCGGTCGATCAGCGCCGCGCGCCGCCTCAGATACTCCTTGTCCAACAGACGCTCCGGCCCCCACGGCATGTGCTCGATGTCGGCGACGTAGGCCTGGGCGTCGGCGAACGCCAGCTTCACCGCTTCGATCTGCAGGTGCACGCTGTCAGCGGAATCCGCCGGGAGCGAGGCCATCTCGAAATGCTCGAGGATGCCCAGGGCGATCAGCGCGACGATCCCCTGCCCGTTGGGCGGGATCTCGTGCACCGTGTACCCGCGGTAGCAGCCGTCGACCGTGCCGACCCAGTCGGCCCGGTGAGCCGCCAGGTCACCGGCCCGCAGGGCGCCGTCGTTGTCCAGCGCGTGTGCCTCGAGCTTGGCGGCCAGTTCCCCACGGTAGAACGCCTCGCCGTTGGTCGCGGCGATCGCTTCGAGAGTCGCAGCATGATCGGGCAAGCTGAATCGCTCGCCGGGTCTCGGCGCCCGGCCGCCGGGCAGGAACGCCTGGGCGAAACCGGGCTGATTCTCAAACAGCGGAACCTGCGCCGCCCATTGCTCCGCGACCGTCGGTGAAACCGGAAATCCGCTGCGGCCGTAAAATATTGCGGGCTCGAACAACCGCTCGAACGCCAGCTTGCCGAATTTCGCATGCAGTTCGGTCCACGCCGACACCGCGCCCGGCACGGTCACCGCATTCCAGCCAAACATCGGAACACCCTGGCCGCCAAAGTATTCCGGTGTCCATGCCGCAGGCGATCGGCCCGAGGCGTTCAGTCCGTGCAGTTGCTTGCCATCCCACACGATGGCGAAGGCGTCCGAACCGATGCCATTGGATACCGGCTCCACGATCGTCAGGGTGATGGCCGTGGCGATGGCCGCGTCCACCGCGTTGCCGCCCTGCGCCAGCATCCGCAGGCCCGCCTGGGCGGCAAGCGGTTGCGATGTGCACACAACGTTTTCCGCCAGGATGGGCTTGCGTGGCCAAGCGTACGGGAAGGTCCAGTCGAAAGGTGCCGTCACCTCCGCGAGCGTAACTCGTTACGCCGTCAGCAGCGGTGCCATCCAGGTCAGCTCGGCGGGTAACTGCGAGCTCCAGAATGCCCCGTCGTGCCCGCCGGGCGAGAAGCCACCGGCCGGTGGATTGGGCAGTTGCGCAATGAACTGCTTTGTCGCGCTGTAAAACGGGTCGCTGTCGCCGCAGTCGACGCGGACAGGGATCGAGGCCAGCGCGGGCATGCCGAACACCGAGTTCGCCGCGAAGTCGTCCGGGCCGTCGAAGGCTCCCGGTGCGGCTGCGCCCGATGACATCCACAGCGCCGGGCTCACCGCGCAGATGGCCGCGGTGCGGGCCGGCCCCAACCGGCCGCCGAGCAGCAACGCGCCGTAGCCACCCATCGACCAGCCCAGGAACGCCACCCGTGAGGTATCCAGATTCTGGTTGCTCAGCAGCGGGACGAGCTCGTCGAGAACCATGGCTCCGCTGTCCTCACCGGAAGACCGTTTGTGCCAATAGCCGCCGCCGCCGTCGACGGCGACCACCGCGAACGGCGGTAGGCCGGCATCGACCGCCTGTGCGAGACCGTGTTCGACGCCGCCCGCCATCACGGTGGAAGCGTCACTGCCCTTGCCGTGCAGCGCGATCACGGGTCGCAGCGGCTTCGTCTGGCCCGGCGGACGCGCGATGGCCCAATTCGTGTTCACCCCGCCACGGGCGGCGGAGACGAAGGAACCGGTCACCATGGTGGGCGCGGCGGCCGCCGGGGGAGCCGGGTCGCGAGGCGGGCTCGACGGCGGCGCCAACGGCACTTGAGTGCCGGCCGTCGACACCGGCATCGCGTGAGATGTGCGCGGCTCTAACAGGATGTCGAGGCCGTAGGCGCCCGCTGCCCCCACGGCCGCGCTGGCGCCGAGGCCCAGCAGGGCTCGTCGGCTCAAGTCGGGCATGCGGGCCATTATGCCCTGGCCGTTTGGCCGAAATGGCATCGCAGTACCACTTTGGCTGGCACGATGGCTACTCGTGACGGCAGCGGTTACTCCAAAAGGAGAACGCCGGCGGTATGCGCTCGTCAGCGCCGCCGCCGAGCTGCTGGCCGAGGGCGGGTTCGAAGCGGTGCGGCACCGGGCGGTCGCGCGGCGTGCCGGATTGCCGTTGGCATCCACGACCTATTACTTCTCCTCCCTCGACGATCTGATCGCGCGCGCCGTCGAGCACATCGCGATGATCGAGGTGGCGCAGTTGCGGTCGCGGGTCAGCGCCTTATCGCGGCGGCGCCGGGGACCGGAGACCATCGCCGAGGTGTTGGCCGATCTGCTCGTGGGCGACGTATCCGGCCCGGGCCTTACCGAACAGCTGATCTCGCGCTACGAGCGCCACGTCGCGTGCATCCGCCTGCCCGCCCTGCGCGAGACCATGCGGCGCAGCCTGCGCCAGCGCGCCGAAGCGGTGGCCGAGGCCCTCGAGCGCTCGGGTCGCTCGGTGCACATCGAACTGGTGTGCACCCTGGTTTGCGCGGTCGATGGATCGGTGGTGTCGGCTCTGGTGGAGGGCCGGGACCCGCGCGCGGCGGCGCAGGGCGCGGTGGTCGACCTCATCGAGGTGCTCGCACCCATCGATCAGCGGCCCGTGCAGATCTGACCGATCGCTAACCGCGGGCCGGATCCACCGGCAGCGACGGCGTCACGATGTAACCGGTGTCGAGATCGCCGTAGATCGTCACATCCCCCGGCTTGCGCTGCGCGTACAAGGCCACGTAGGCGCACACCACGGCGTCGACGGGATCTTCCGCGCCCCGCAGCTCGCTTTTGCGCTGCGCGGCCGCGACGGCCCGGCGCAACGCGATCCACCCGTCGTGCCCCTTCACGCGCAGGGGTACCTGAGCGTGCTCCAGCCGCTCGACGCCGTCCATCAGCAGCAGCAGCTCGGATTTGAGCCGGTCGACGGTGCGCCCGGC
>NZ_LZMB01000044.1 GCF_001673555.1 Mycobacterium sp. 1165178.9
CGGATTGAGGAAGGCGTTGAGCACCAGCGCGCGCACCCCCGGGATCGGGGCGCCGATGGTGACCGGCTGCCCCGCCGACAGAGGCGCACATGTGACCCAGATGGTGGTCTCGCTTGGACCGTAGCCATTGAACATTCGCCGGCCCGGCGCCCACGCGGACACCACTTCCGGCGGGCAGGCCTCACCGACGGCGACCAGCGTGCCCAACTCGCCCAGCCGGTCGCGATCCAGCGACCACAACACCGTTGGAGTCAAGATCGCCGCGCTGACCCGGTGGTCGTGCAGCAGTGCGGTCAACGCATCGCCGGCATACACCTGCGGCGGCGCGACCACCAACGTCGCCCTCGACGCCACGGCCAGTAACAACTCGCCCACCGACGCATCGAAGGTCGGCGTGGCCACCATCAGCACGCGTGCGCCTGCGTCTAATCCGAACAGATTGCGTTGCGCCGCAGCCCAACCCAGCAGACCGGCGTGGCTCACCGCGACGCCCTTGGGGGTTCCGGTAGACCCAGAGGTGAAGATCACGAAGGCGGTGTCGTCTGTCGCGAGCGCCGCCGGCCGATCCGCGTCGGTGATCGGATCCGCGCTACGCCCGGACAGGTCAAGGGTGTCGACGCGCAGCACCGGGCGCGTCCCAACCCCGGCTACGGTGTCGCCGCCACAGGTCAACACGCATACCGCCGATACCGTGTCCAGCAACGTGGTGATCCGCTCGACCGGGTGGGCCCGATCCACCGGCACATAGACGCCACCGGCCTTGACAACTGCCCACCAGGCCACCACCACTTCAAGGCAGCGCCCCATGGCCACGCCCACCGCGCGCTCCGGACCCACGCCGGATTCGATCAACACCCGCGCCAGTCGCGTCGATCGCTGGTCGAGCTCGCGATACGAGATGGCCCGGGCGCCGTCCAGTGCCGCCACCGCATCTGGGTCGGCGCTCACCGCCGCGGCCAACAACTCCGGAGCTATCCCGACCGGTGCCGTCACCTGGGCACCGGACCACCGAGACAACACCAGCTCCCGCTCGCTGCGATCGAGCAGATCCACCGTCGACAGCGCCCGCGTGGGGTCGGCGGTCATGGCCACCAATACCCGCTGCAGCCGCTCGATGAGCGCCTCGATCCTGGCCGCGTCGAAGACGTCGGTGTCGTACTCGACGCGCAGTTCTATTTCGCGGCCCGGAAGGGCTTCCATCGTCAAGGGGTAGTGGTTGTATTCGAGGTTGGTGAACTCCGTGATGGCCAACGCGTCCGCATCGGCGTCCGACGGCACGACGGTGTCGATCGGGTAGTTCTCGTACACGAAGAGCGTGTCGAAAAGCTGTTCATGGCCCGTGACTCGATGGATGTCAATCAGCGCCAGGTGCTGGTGATCGAGTAGATCGTTGTGGGTGCTTTGCAGCTGAGCCAGTAGGTCTGCGGTGGTGGTCGTCGCCGTGATCCGTACCCGCACCGGCACCGTATTGATCAGCAGCCCGACCATCGACTCCGCGCCGGGAACTTCGGACTGGCCCGCCCGAGAGCGCGGGGTCCCGAAGGCGACGTCGTGATGACCGGTGAGCGAGGTGAGCAGCAGCGCCCAGGCGCCCTGCAGCACGGTGCTGACGGTGGCGTGGCAGGAGCGCGCCAGCTCGTTGAGCGCCTGTGTGGTCGGTTCGGGCACGCGAGATGAGGCGAAGCCCCGCCGCCCTCGTCCCAATCGGTCTTGGGGGCCGACGAGCGTGGGGGTGTCGAAGCCTGCCAACGCATCCCGCCAGGCCGCGCGGGCCGCGTCAAGGTCGCGATCGGCCAGCCAGATGAGGAATGTGCGATAGGAGACCGTTGCGGGCAACGGCTGGTCGTAGTAGCTGGCGAATATCTCCCGCAGCAGGATCGGTAGCGACCAGCCATCCACCAGGATGTGGTGAAAGGTCAGCACAAATCGGTGCCGGCGCTCGGCGGTACGAATCACGGCGGCGCGAAAGACGGGCCCACCGGCGAGGTCGCGGACCGCGTCGCGCTCGGTGGCGGATATGTCTTGGATCAAGTCATCCGCGACGACGTCGCCGCCGGCGGCATGGAGATCGATAAACCGCCACTGGGCCGCGGGATCGGCCGGGATGATTTGCACCGGCTCGTCGAACTGCGTGCGAAATCGCGCCACCAAGTGGGGATGCCGGTTGACCACGACGTGCACCGCGTCGCGCAGCCGGTCGGGGTCAAGGGCGCCGCTGAGGGTGAAATCGAGCTGCAGCGCATACATCCCATCGTCGCTGCCTTGCGCCGTGGTGGCGTGAAAGAGCAGCCCCTGTTGCAAGGGGGTCAGCGGCAGCACGTCAGCAATCCGCTCTTGCCGGCACAGCTCGTCGATCTGATGCTGGCTGAGGCGGGCAGGTGCGATGTCGGACGGCGTCAGCCCGCCCCCGCCGGCCCGCACGTGCGCGCAGATACCGGCCAGAGCCTCAAACCACAACTGGCTCAACCGGTTAACCGCCGCGCGATCAAGGGCCGACGGCGCCCACGTCCAGTCGGCGTGCAGATACGGGCCGGTGTCCGCGTCGACGGTGCCGGCATTGAGTTCCACGGTGTGCGCCAGGGGCATGGGCGTCGCCCCGGCCGCACCGGTGAGCGACCAGCCTTCCTGGCCGAACCGCCAACCGTCACCGGACCGGTCGCCCGCCGGGGCGCCGAAACGGCCCAGATAGTTGAAGCCGATCGCCGGATCCGACCCGCCCAGCTCGACGTCGGGGTTCAGGTACCGGAGCAGGCCGTAGGTCAGCCCCTGCGGCAGGGCGCGCAACTGTTCTTTTGCATCCTTGACTACCGCCCCCAACGCCGCCTCACCGGCGCTCACCTGACTCCAGCGCAAACTGCCGACGCCCAACGACACGGGGTATTTGGTGGTGAACCAGCCCACCGTGCGCGACAAGTCCACGTCCGCGGCGAGCTCCTCGTGACGCCCATGGCCCTCGACGTCGATTCCTATCGGCGCGCCGGCGGAGCCCAGAAACTCCGCCGCCGCCAACCCGAACGCGATCAACAGAATCTCGTGCACCCCGGCATGAAACGCCGCGGGCACTTCGCCAAGCAGCATCCGGGTCGTCTCGACATCGAGGTCCACCGAGAGGCGCCCGGCCGTGGCATAGGTATCCAGTCCGGGTTGCACCGCGGGCAGCGCGCCCGGGATCGCTGCCGACTTCCGCCACGTCTCGGCCAATCCGGTGATCTCGGGGCTTCGCGCTTTTTCGGCCAGGAGCGACGCCCAACTGACAAAGGACGTGCCGGTCACCGGCAGGTCTACGGGCTGCCCTGCGCGACGCTGAGCCCAAGCGATGTTGAGGTCCTCCAGCAAGATCCGCCACGAAACCCCGTCGACGGCCAAATGATGGATGATCACCACCAATTGGCCAGTGGAGCCCACCCATAGCGCACTCAGCATCACCCCAGCCGCCGGATTCAACTGCGACCGTGCACTTATCAGCGCTTCGTCGGAGAGCACGTGCGCCGACGACAGGCACGCGCCTGCATCCGTCGAGCCCGCTTCGGGCACATGTAACGACCATCCCCCGGAGCCATCGTCGTCAACCCGGAGGCGCAACATGGGATGCCGATCCAGCAGGGCCTGCAACAGCACGACCACGTCCGCCTCGGTCGCCCCGGCGGGCGCCAGCACCACCACCGTCTGGTTGAACTCCTCGACCGGGGCGTCGATGTCCTCCAGCCAGCGCATGATCGGGGTGGCTACCAGCGGTCCGACGCCCTCGTCGATCGGGCCGGCCTCCCCGTCGGCCACCCCGGCCACCAGGGCGAGCCGGGCCACGCTCTGCTCCACGAAAATGTCACGCGGGCGGCACAGCAGGCCGGCGGCGCGGGCTCGGGCCACCACCTGCATCGACAAAATGCTGTCCCCACCCAGCTCGAAGAACGAGTCGTCGACGCCGACTCGCTCGAGTCCCAGTACCTCGGCGTAGATATCGGCCAGGATCTCCTCGACGGCGTTGCCGGGCGCGCGGTAATGGTCGACATCCTGATACGCCGGTGCCGGAAGGGCGCGGGTGTCGAGCTTGCCGTTGGGCGTCAACGGCATTGCGTCCAGTGCCACCACCGCCGCGGGGACCATGTGGCCAGGGAGCCGCTGGGTTAGGGCGGCGCGGATCTCGGTCGGGTCGACAGGGCCGGTGACATAACCCACCAAGCGTTTGTCGCCGGGGCGGTCCTCGCGCGCGAGCACCACGGCCTGCTGCACTCCGTCCACCACGGCCAGCGCCGCTTGAACCTCGGCCAGCTCGATGCGGTATCCGCGGATCTTGACCTGCTCATCAGCACGCCCCACATACCGCAGCTGCCCATCGGGACCCCACGACACCAAATCGCCGGTGCGATACATCCGCGCCCCCGGCTTGCCGAACGGACACGCCACAAACCGTGATCCGGTCAAACCGGCCCGCCGCACGTATCCGTACGCCACGCCTCGACCGGCCACATACAACTCGCCGACCACCCCGGCGGGCACCGGACGCAGCCACCCATCCAGCACGAACAGTGCCGCGCCCGACACCGCCGAACCGATCGGCGGTGTCCCCGATCCCGCCGCCAGCGGTGCACTCATCGCCGCATACACCGTGGTCTCGGTCGGACCGTAGGCGTTGACCATCACCCGTCCCGGCGCCCACCGATCCACCACCTCGGCCGGGCACGGCTCACCGCCCACCAGCAACGCGGTCGACTCCAAGCCAACAGGTGCGAGCATGCCTACCGCCGACGGCGTCTGAGTCAACACACTGACGTGTTCACCGACCAGCAGGGCATGAAAGTCCTCCGGCGAGCCCGCCACGTCTTCGGGGACCACCACCAACCGCCCCCCATGCAGCAGGGCGCCCCAGATCTCCCACACCGAAAAGTCGAACGCGTACGAATGACACTGTGTCCACACCTGTTTCGACGGCAGGCCCGCGCTCAGCGAGTCGAGCAGTTGAGCCACATTGTGGTGGGTGATGGCCACCCCTTTGGGCATACCGGTGGTACCCGAGGTGTAAATGATGTGGGCAACGTCGTCCGGCGCCGGCGCCGGCAAGCCCGTAGACGGGTGATTGAACATATTCGGGTCGTTGACATCGATGACCCTGAGGCCTTGCCCCTCCAGCCGCTCGGCCAGCCCGGCGGTGGTCACCGCCGCAACCGGCTGCGCGTCGCCAAGCATGAACTCCAACCGCGCCGCCGGCACCGCCGGATCGATGGGCAGATAGGCGGCTCCGGTCTTGAGCACCGCCAGAATCGCCACGATCGCCTCAGCCGACCGTGGCAATAACAGCGCCACACACGCGCCCGAAGTGACCCCATCCCCGGCCAACAAATGCGCCATCCTGTTGGCGGCCTCATCCAACTGCCGATAAGTCCAGGAACGCTCACCACATACCAGCGCCACCGCCTCCGGATTGTGCGTCACCTGCGCGCCGAACAACTCCGGAACCGAGACCGCCGCCGAAGTTGGCTCGGTTAACAGCGCGGCGTTGCCCCACCGATTCAGGGAGGGCTCCTCGGCGACAGCTAACACATCCAGCGAGACAAGCCGCCGGGTGGGCAACTCCGCCATTGCCGCCACGATTCGCTGCAACCGGTTTGCCAAGTCGGAAACATCAAAATCCGAGAATGGGTGACCGGCGCCGAGTGTGCTGAGCAGATGCTGGTCACCGAATCCGAGGAAGAAGAATCCGAAATTACCTACCGGCCCAAAAGTGGTGTACTCCGCTGTTCCAGGAGTTTCGGCGAAGCTCAGGTTGAGCCTGCCCAGGATGTGGTTGACGACCACACGATTCGCCGCTTGACGCGGATCACGAGAGTTACCCTCACCGTCCAGAACCTGCACCGGAAAACGCTGATGCAGCAATGTTTCTCGTATCCGGGAATCAACATGCCTACAGAAATCAGCGACCGAGAATTGCGGCGACGGCTTCAAGACGAGCGGTACAACTCCAGCCACCATTCCCGGCAGCAGCTTTGACTCAGGGCGCACGCGTCTGCTGACGGGGAAGTCGAGCACCACCTCTTCGGAACCGCTGGCGCAGAACCCGTGCACCAAGAGGGCACACGCCGCGGTCAGGACCGACGAGCGACGAATGCCCAACGCTTTGGACAATCCTTTGATTTGCCCAGCCACTGCCGGATCCAGTTGTGCAGGCGCGGAAGGCAAATAGGAATCGCGCTCGGAAGCCGCTTGGGGCAACCGGTAATCGGGATCGCTTGCCGACGGTAGGTTCTCCGCCCAATATGCTTGATCATCAAGATAGTCTGGGGACTCTTCGTATTGCAGCTCGTCGCCGACCATTTCCTGCAACGTTCCGAAGAAGGCGGGAGAAACGGTCGCACCAGATGCCAGTGCGGAATACACGGCCGCAATCCGGCGGCCTAATAGCGAAATTCCTAACCCGTCAATGACTATGTGGTGAAAGCATCCAAACCAGTAATATTCCTCGATTCCGGTTTGAAATAGCGCGAATTTGAAGAGCGGCCCGGTGAGCGGCAGCGGTGTTTGTTGGATCGACGATGCCTTCGCGCGGGCTTCCTGCACGGGATCCTGCGCGCCACTTAGGTTGTCATAGGCCAGCTCGACGTCTGGGTAGTCGATCGCCTTTTGGAAGACTTCGCCGTCTATCTGGAAGAAAGTCGCCCGAAGTGTTTCGGCTTCGCCCACCACCTGCCGAATCGCGCGCTCCAGAAGAGCACGGTCTAAGGCCCCCTCGATCCGCACCAGCACGCCCAGCTGCCACTCCGCGTCGAAGTGACTGGTTTGCTGCGCGAGCCATATGGCCAATTGGCCCCGCGTCAGCGGAAAGACACGGTCGGCAACGCCCATGAAACTCTCCAAGGGTTAGGTGCTGCGCACGTGTCAAATATCCGGCGCTGCTTCAATTTTCGCGTATTCGCTTACCGTTACTACTACCACACCGCAACACCAACCGAAATCTATCGGCGCTCGGCCTGCGGCTGTATGCAGGACCATTTGCGGCTGCCAGGACGGCGGTGTGAAAATCTTCATACGGCGCACGCCGCACAAAGTCGCCCATTGCGCCGCGAAAAAATCATCGCAACGCAGCATGAATACCTGCGAGTCGTTTCAGATCCCCCGACCTGCTTGACTTCTCGTGTAACCCGCCTGGCTCTACTACCCGCACCCGGTGCCGAAGCGGTGCTTCGCGTTTGCGACTCGAACCACAATCGCAGCGCCAGTTCGGGTCCGACGAGTTACCCCCAAAATACACGGCCCGGGCTGGTGGCCGCGTCAGCAAACCGCAATTACGCACGCGTGCAACTGAATTAACGGTTGCGTAATCGACGTCCGGTCTGGCATGCCGACGCCCGGCACAGCTGTTGTTGGTGGTGGCCGGGCCGCCTCCTGGCGGGCAGTAGCCGGCAGGGCTAGCCGATACTTTTCGCCACGGTCAATCAAGGAGTGCAAACTTCAATTCATTGCCTCAGCTACGGGCTGATCGAGGGGCGTGCGTCGACATTGCCGCTCAAGCAGTCGGCTCGTCCGATGAGCGGAGTCCTGCAATACCCTCACGGCACGGGCGACCGCTGAATCTGAACGGCGGACGAACTTACCCGCGGGGGGCGACGACAGGGCCTCCGTTGCGTGTTCGCCGCGCTCCGGTCACCAACCGTTTCGGCCGAATCCACTGTGCTTTAACGTGATTAGGGGTCCACCACCGAGCTGGTCCGCCCATCATGACGGTCTTGGGCGGCTGTCACTGTTTCTGCCAGGTCTGGCAGCTATGCGTCACGAATGCCCTATCACCCGGCTGGATCGTCACTACCTGTAAACCGGTGCTAATGCCGCTATCGATGATGTCGGTTGGCTTGAGACTCCTCAGCCTCGCCCAATAGCAATCGGATTCACCTTCCACGCTGGTGCCGCCCGAACGGTACGTGCCCGGTGCGATGTCGGTACCTACTCGGTACGTTCCATCGGTTTCAATAATGGTCTTGGGGGTGAATGGTGGCGGTGGCAACGTCACCGTGACGGTTTGGGTGACGTCCCGCGTGGACGTCACCGTCAGAGCTGTTGTCGGGGTCGAGCCGCCGCCGCAACCTGCGACGAATATCGCCGCCTGAGCGATCGCAGCTGTCCTGAACCGCATTGAAGGAGGGTAGCAGGGCGGTCCTCCAGATCTTGCGCGCCAGATCGACTGGCAATCCGCTCAATCGGCCGCGAGAAATCGCATTGCGCGGCAATTCATTCGGGGCACGAACCTTTAGGGCGCCGGGCGCGGCGGGTCGGGGATGTCATAGCGCTGCATCCGCACACTATGCGGATGCCCGCTCTGCATCGCCGTCTCGAGCGACAACGCGAGCTTCGTCGTCCCGTCGGCAAGCGGATCCTTGGGGTTGTCCGGGAAGGCGTCGAACAGATATTGCCCGGAAAGCTCGCCGTGCTCGCGCAGGGTGACGCGCTCGTAGTCTCTGCTTGCCGCCGGATCCGGAGATCGCGATCTAAAAGCAGGCAACACACGCCCGATGCCCCCATGTCTCGGGCGATCACTTCGAACCGATCGTGGTCGCGCACTCCATATGCCAGTACCCATCTGTCGAATCGCCTGACCCGCAGGTGAGGGCATCATTCGCGTCCACCCGCAGGCCCGGCTGTGCAGAGCAATAGTCTGGTGTTTTAGTCACCCATGCTTTGCGAGAGGTAATGACATGCCCGCACCGTCAGCCGAGGTCTTCGATCGCCTGCGTCACTTGGCCGCGATCAAAGACGCCACCGCACGCCAGACCAAGACGATCGACGAGGTTTTCACCGGCAAGCCGCTGACCACGATCCCGATCGGCACGGCGGAAGACGTCGAAGCCGCATTCGCTGAGGCGCGGGCCGCCCAGGTCGCCTGGGCGAACCGCCCGGTCACCGAGCGCATCGACGTCATCACCCGCTACCGGGACCTGGTCTTCGAAAACCGCGAATTCTTGATGGATCTGCTGCAAGCCGAGGCCGGCAAGGCCCGATGGGCGGCACAGGAGGAACTCGTCGACCTGATAGCGAACGCAAACTATTACGTGCGCGTGTCCGCGGACCTGCTGAAGCCTCGCACGGTGCAGGCGCTGCTTCCCGGGATCGGCAAGACGACGGTGGGTTACCAGCCCAAGGGTGTGGTTGGGGTGATTTCGCCGTGGAACTACCCCATGACGCTGACGGCGTCCGATTCCGTACCGGCCCTTCTCGCGGGTAACGCGGTGGTGCTCAAGCCGGACAGCCAAACACCGTATTGCGCGCTCGCGTGTGCCGAGCTCTTGTATAAGGCCGGCCTGCCGCGAGCGCTCTATGCGATCGTCCCCGGGCCGGGCTCGGTGGTCGGCACCGCGATCATCGACAACTGCGACTACCTGATGTTCACCGGCTCGACGGCCACGGGCAGGCAACTCGCGGAACACGCGGGCCGTCGGCTGATCGGCTTCTCGGCCGAACTCGGGGGCAAGAACGCGATGATCGTCACGCGCGGGGCCAACCTCGACAAGGCCGCCAAGGCGGCCACCCGTGCATGCTTCTCGAACGCCGGCCAATTGTGCATCTCGATTGAGCGGATTTATGTCGAGAAGGACATCGCCGATGATTTCATCGGCAAGTTCGGCGCCCAGGTGCGGAACATGAAGCTGGGCACCACATATGACTTCGCGGTCGACATGGGCAGCCTGATCTCCGCGGGCCAGCTGGAAACCGTGACTGATCACGTGGACGATGCGAAAGCCAAGGGCGCCAAGGTGATTGCGGGCGCCAAGGCACGACCCGACATCGGGCCGTTGTTCTACGAGCCCACGGTCCTGACCGATGTCACGCCCGAGATGGAGTGCGCGGCCAACGAGACCTTCGGCCCGGTCGTCTCGATCTATCCCGTCGCGGACGTGGATGAAGCCGTCGAGAGGGCCAACGACACGGAGTACGGGCTCAACGCCAGTGTGTGGGCCGGTTCCTCCGCAGAGGGCCAGCAGATCGCAGCGAGGTTGCGGTCGGGGACGGTGAATGTCAACGAGGGCTATGCATTCGCATGGGGCAGCCTCAGCGCGCCGATGGGCGGGATGGGCCAGTCCGGCGTCGGCCGCCGGCACGGTCCCGAGGGTCTGTTGAAGTACACCGAATCTCAGACGATCGCGACCGCGCGGGTGTTGAATCTCGATCCGCCCCTTGGCATCCCGGGGACACTCTGGCAGAAGTCGCTCCTGCCCATCGTGCGCACGGTGATGAGACTTCCCGGTCGGAACTGACGCAGCCGGTCTCCGCGTTCGCAATACCGCATCGGGTTCTGTCGGTGCGCGTTACGCTCTTCGATGTCAGCGGCACATCGCACGTCAGGAGCCCGCTATGAAGGCAGACGCGAAGCGATATGAGGAAGACGCTCGTCGGCTACGCCAGTACGCCACATTCGATAAGTTCTCGGATGCTGAATTACAGCGTCTCGCCGGAGCTGCTCATCGCACCACGACGTCGGCCCCGTTGCCGCTGATTCATGAGCAAACTCCGTCCGACTCCTGCTACATCCTGCTCAGCGGGGAGGTGGGCGTGTATGTCGGCTCGGACCGCGTCGCCGCGCTGGGGCCGGGCGAGCTGATCGGCGAATCGGCGCTGCACCGTGGGAGATTGCGCTCTGCCACCGTAACGACGATGGGGCCGGCCGAGTTATTGCGCATAGAACGCGACGACCTCGACACGTTGCTCAATCAAATACCGGCACTTCGCGAAATCATCGATGCGTCTGTTGCGCGGCACGTGCCTGTAGACCTGCCGCCCAAGCCCAAACCACCGTTCTCGAGGTTGGGCGCCGCAGTCCGCACCGACCTGGTGGAGCGGTTCGAGCAGGCCGCCGACAGCGCCGGTGTGGAGGTCGCGACGGCGCTCGAAGATGCGCTTACCCGTTGGATCGAACGGGACGGCACAGCGTAGCCATCGCCTTCGTTGCCAGAATCTACTACGAGACGTAGTATTTAGGCCATCTTGCCGCGCACAAGGGGGTGCAATGTGAGGTGGAGTTTCGCCCAGATCGGGCTGCTGCTCATCTGTGTTGTCCACGTCGTTCAGGCCGTGGTGGGCTTCATCATCAATCCCAGCTTCGCTACCGGGCCAAATGCGCCTACCGTGCAGCTGCTCGGAATGGACTACAACGGCTGGCACGCCGTCGCCGGCTTGGCCTTGTTTGCGCCGGGCCTGCTGTTCGCGATGCGAAAGTCGTGGGCCGTGCTGTACCTGCTGCTCGCCGCCATAGCCGGTGCGCTGCCGGGCATCTGGGCCTTCTTCTCCCATCAGGTGGCCTTCGTTTTCAACTTTCCCAACAACGTCACCGATGCGATCGTGCACTTGGTGACCGCGGCGATCATGATCGCAGTGGCAGGCGTCCAGATCCGATTGGACGGTGGGCTTCGAAACTCACTTGGCGATCTCCGGAAAGCGCCGTAATTCAGGGGATAGGCGGCTGACTCGAGTCGGCGGTGGATTAGGTCGTCGTGCCTGCCACCGCCATCCGCGTCGAGACCTTAGGGTTGGCCGTGCGGCTTTCGCAGTCCCCTCTGCATCGCAGGTCTTCAGATTGTGCCGTTGCGGGTAGTCCTTTCGTCGAAGGAGGTTGCGATGGGCAAGCATTCGGAGAAGGACGACGACGAGCCCAAGGGCGGACGTCCCGGTCCGGCGGATCACGGGCGCGAAGGCGGAATGGCGACTCGTGAGAACGCGCCGGAACTCACCGAGCCGGACCGCGAGGACTGAAAGGCCGACAGCATGATGGCTTACGAAACGCGGCCCGTTTCGTGCGGCCATCGAGGCGGGTAGCCGCAATGTCTCCGTCACGACGAAAATGGATAGATGCCATCTGAACAGGCGCCGCCCCCGCCCAAATCGGTGCCGGGCTGGTACCCCGATCCCGCAGGGGTAGGCCACGGGCTGCAACGGTACTTCGACGGCACCAGCTGGACCAGCGAATACGCGTTCACCACCGAAGCGTCGAACACATTTGCGCCCGAAGCGCCGAGTACGTTCAGCGCCGAACCGCCGAAAGCGTTCACCGCCGCACCGCCGACCAAGGGATCCTCCGGAAAGGCCGCCGTTGCCCTGGCGGCGCTGTGCGCCCTCGTTCTCCTCGTCTTCATCGGCAAAAGCTGGATTTTCGACCCGAAGAAGGACAACTTGTCGAGTCCATCGAGCAGTTCGGTCGCCGAGGGTGCGCCGGCACCGACGGAGGAGACGCCGTCACCACCACCCGGTCCCAAGAAGCCCGATGGCGTCACCTTCACCATTGCCTCGGGCCCGAACGGCGGCGTGGTCGACGCCCGATTCGCCATTCGCGACAACTACACCGAGCAGCTGATCAAAGACGGTGCGCGGTTGGACACCATCGATATCCTCAAGTACGCAAAAGCGACCTATCCTGACGCGGCCGCTGTGAACGTGCAGGGCACCTTCCCGATGACCGACCCGTACGGCAACACCTCGACTCAGGTGGCCATCGACCTCACGTATTCGCGAGAGACGTTGAACAAGATCAACTTCGATGGCGTGACCAAGAAAAGCATCTGGGAGATTCGCGATTCCGGCACTGTTCTTCCGGCCTTCCAGCCGTAGGCCGACCTGCGTCGCGTTGACCGCGAACGCGCCGCCTGGACGGGTGCAAGCGGCCCAGCCGGATCACGCCATATTGTCATAGCGGTGAGCCACGTCCCGACGAGGCGCGGAACATCACAGCTGGGTCCGGACAGCACCCTCATCCCGAGATACCCTCTCCCCCAGCGGCTTCGAGTAGAGGATGGCCGGCGTTGGTGCGCGGGCTTCGTTTCGCTTCACGCGTCCCACGGCTCACAGTAGGCTGCAGTCACGCGAGGGACTCGCGGTTGGAGGTCACCGAGTTTGGGGGCAAGTATGTCTGAGACGAACTCGGCCGAGGAAGCGCTGCGTCATTGGAGCGCGGTTGCAGCGGCCTGGGACAAGTATCGAGACCGCCTGTTCTCCGACGTGCGATCGGTGTCCGAGTGGCTTGTCGACCAAGTCGATCCGCAGCCGGGCCAAACGGTATTGGACCTGGCGGCGGGCCCAGGCGAGACGGGGTTCCTCGCCGCCGCGCGGGTCGGCGGGTCCGGTCTGCTCATCTCGAGTGATTTCGCGCCCGAGATGGTGGCCGCTGCCCGCCGCGGCGCGAGCGATCGCGGTCTCGATAACGTCGAGTGCCGCGTCATCGACGCGCAGCAGATCGACCTGCCTGACGCCAGCGTTGACGGGGTGCTTTGCCGGTTCGGGCTGATGCTCGTGCCCGAGCAGGAACGGGCCGTCGCGGAGGTCCGGCGGGTGCTTCGGCAGGGCGGCCGGTTGACTTACGCGACGTGGGGTCCGCCGGACCGCAACCCGTGGATCTTCCAGATCGTGGTGGCGCTGTTGCAGAACGGCATCTCGCCGCCTGGGGACGCCTTCGCTCCCGGGGGTCTCTTCTCGCTTTCCGCACCGGAGCGCAATCACGCTCTTGCATCCGGCGCCGGCTTCTCGGATGTCACCGTCGAAGAGATCACCGGCGTCATGCGCTTCGACAGCGTGAACGATTACTGGACGCATGTGACCGAGGTGGCCGGGCCCATCGCGGAACTCGTCGGCTCACTGGGAAGTGAACAGCTGGGCGCGATTCGCGCGACGCTAGAGCCGTCGCTGGCGCCTTACGAACGCGAGGGTGCGCTCGAATTGCCTTGGACGGCAGTCGCGACGAGGGCGGCCTAATTGCTTGCGCCAGGCCGCAAGATGTGATGTCAGTTGTGCCGTCGGGGAACCCGGTTCATCCGACTAAGCGGGCACGTGTGTCCGTTCACTGGTTGAGGGATTTCGCGTGCTGGCTAATTGGGGAATTTAGCTCAACATACGGTTAATGAACCATCCGCTGGCGCTATGCCGCTGGTTCCTCATTGGACTTCACACGACCGCTTCCCGCGACGCCCGCGCCCACTTCGATAGCGCGTCCGAAATCGCGACGAGTTGACGCGCGGCCGCCATGCACATTGTCCAGTTGGGCTGAGACATTCAATTTAACGAATGCCGAAAACATGCTTCCGCTGCGCCGGTGACGGTTATAGCATCCAATTAGACAGATTTATAACACCAACGAGAAAGGTACGCCGATGACGAGCACCAAGAGAACGCTGAAAGTAGTCGCAGTGGCCGCGACACTGGTCGCAATCTTGGGTGGGTCGACGGGGTGCACCCTGACTTGCACCGTTCCGGCAGCCGGGCAGGTGGTTTGTTCCTGAAAATCGCTCCTGATTTCCTACTTATGTAGAAGCGGAAGTTGACCGGCCTCGCGCGGATTACGGGACCGCGCGTTGCCGGGTCATACTAGCGCAGTTGCCGGTTCATCAGGGCTTATGGTGGTCATTAGGCCTCGCCTTGCGT
>NZ_LZMB01000045.1 GCF_001673555.1 Mycobacterium sp. 1165178.9
CCAGTCCAAGCCAGCCGCCGATCGCGGCGGTCGTCGCCGGTAGTCGGCGCCAGTGGCCGGCCGTAAGCGCTATCAGACCGCCGGCGGCCAACTGCCAGGCCCGGGTGGGCAGCGTGAAGAACGCCACCGAAGGCACCACGTAGGTGAGCGCCAGCGACAAGGCAAACGAGGACGCCGCGACCAGCGCCAGGACCACCAGATAAGGCCTTCGTGGTGGGTCGGTGTCGCCCCTATCACGCCGCCGCACACGCCGAATGAGCCAAGCCGTGCCGATGATCAACGCGGGCCAGACAAGGTAGAACTGCTCTTCTACGCCCAAAGACCAGTAGTGCTGGAACGGCGACATCGGCAGGTGGGTGTCAAAGTAATTGCGCAGTCGCAGACCGAACCGGTAATTGCCGACATATAACGCACTCCAGACGCCGTCAGCGAGAACGTCCGGCGCCTGCAACGGGGGAAGTAAGAGCGCCGAGCCCAGCGCCGTGACTACGCCGACCAGGGCCGAGGCCGGTAGTAGCCGGCGGGCTCGCGCTCCGTAGAAGCGGCGCAGCCGGACGGTGCCGCTTTTGCTCACCTCGCGCCACAGCAGGCCGGTGATCAGGAACCCCGAGATCACAAAGAACACGTCGACCCCGACGTACCCACCACCCACACCAGGGAATTCCGCGTGAAACAGAACAACTGCCAGCACCGCGACTGCACGCAAGCCCTCGATGTCCGGGCGAAAATTCCTCGCTGCCGAGAGCCCGGCCCGCATCCCTTCGACCGGGCTAGCGCTGCGGGTCTGGCTCAAGAGCACCACCTTGGTGGTAAGGGACACGTTCCTCGCGTGCACGCATTGTTATACCTGTGTAGCACCGTTTCTCCAGGAGTTCTCCAGGATCCGGGCTCGATGCTGCACCTGACGCCAACGGCAATCTTGGTGATGATCGGCCTGCGCGAATTCGCTCCTTTATCTCGTCGCGGCCGCTTGCCCGCTTCTCCCGCGGCAGCGCCGCGTGGCTTCCACCAACACGGCGCTTCAGGACGCGACGCAGGTGGCGAAATGCGCCTGATCGACATGCGCGGCCACCCGCAGGGCGTTGGCGGCGACCGTCAAACTCGGGTTCATACCGGTGCTGGACGGGAAGAACGAGGTATCGACCACGTAGAGGTTGTCAACTTCATGGGCCCGGTTTTGGGGGTCCAAGACGCTGGTTGTGGGATCGGTACCGAAGCGGCACGTGCCGCATACGTGGGCCAGTGCCGCGTTGCTTGCGGCGGTCCGCAGGGTGATGTTACGAAACGGCTTCAACGCCATTTTCACCTCGCGCATGAACACCGCGCGGCGCTCAATCTCGCTGGCGTGCAACCGATATTGAAGTCGAAGCCGCTGGCGGCCGTCTGAGCTCGGCCGATCGTATGGCAGTACCCGGTTGTCCAGATAGGGCAGGTCTTCCATGATCGCCGCGAGCACCAGTCCGCCGCTGATGAATCGCTCGTAGATCGGCCGCACCGCCGGGCTGATCAGGCGCAGCGCGCGGTGCTGCCAGCCTGGGTGGTTGAGCAGCGCATCTGCGGGGGGCATGGCGCCACCTGACTGCACGGTGCCGAATTTTTGTCCTTCCCAGAAATAAAAATCGTTCAGCCCGATCTGTTTGTTTTCGGCCGTGATGTGGCAACCCGGTCGCGGCCAGACCTCGAAATGGTCGACGACATGGCGCATGAAGTTGCGTCCCACCCAATCCGAGCCGTTGGCCAATCCGCCGGGCCAATCGCCAGATCGGGAATTCAGCAACAGCACCGGAGTGATCAACGCTCCGGCGGCCAGTACCACCACCTTGCCTCTGAGTGCCAGCGTGCCGGATGGGTGTTCGCAGATCACTTGCTGGACCCGGGTTGCGTCGGCATCGAGGCGCACGACCCGACACTCGGTCAGCAGCTGGGCACCGTGTTCGGTAAGGGCCGGCAGCAGACAATTGCGGGCGCTGTCGTTTTTACACGACTGGTTGCAGAGAAAGCTCTGACACGTCACACAATTATCGGTGTAATCACAGGCCATCGGTAGGTGGTAAGGATGCAATCCCTGGCGCACGAGATTATCGACCAGAAGTTGGTTGTCTGCTGAAAACGGCGGCACCGCAGGCAGATTGGCGTCGGCCGCCTCCGGGCGCAGAGGATCGGGCTGGCCACGAACCCCGAGCAGCTTCTCTGCCGCCGCGTACCAGGGCCGCATCTGGTCGTAGGTGACCGGCCAGGCTTCGGGGACCGTGGAGTCCCCGGGGTCGCGAAAGTCTTGGCGAGGGGTGAAATCGCGAGCAAAAAAACGCTCGCAGACCATGCCATAGAGAGCCGAAGACCCCCCGGTCCCGCTGCCGATTCCGGCCAAAAACCGATGCGAACGGCGCCCGCTGATGTCTTCGACTTCGTCGGTGGAGCGCCCGGCGCGGGCCAGCGCGTCGTAGTAGGTCTCCGCGGAACGGCTGGCCAGCGGCTCGGCCAATTCCGGCATGGAAGAGCGAATCGTGCCCGGAGCACCGGGCAGCGTCGAGCGCCCTTTCTCGACGAACAGCACCTTCCGACCTGACTTAGCCAGCGAATAGCCCAGCGTCCCACCGCCCATGCCGGTGCCCACGACGATCACGTCCCAGGTAACGCGTTCTGCCTCTTGCGGATTGACTTCGCCGTAAGCCAACATCCAGCTCCTTAAGCGGTGGCGCAAAGTTTGCCCGGTCTGAGCGGATCACGACGATAGCACCGCTGCCCCAGCAAGGTGGCGGTTTTCGCCTGGCCACAAGAATTTCACCGCGCGTCGGCGCTCCGGGAAGGCTTACCCGCAGTCAAAGCGGCGTGCGCGGAGGCAAGCATGCATATCCTTTGGGGACACGCGGTGCGATTGTCGCGGTGTCCGCTTCCAATGGGAAACCAATGAGCACGTATGAAACGAGACGAACACGTATGCGCACAAGCGAATTGACGTACGACGCCATTGTCGTCGGCTCGGGAGCCTCTGGATCGTGGGCTGCCAAGGAGCTGACCGAAGGCGGCCTGAACGTCGTCCTGCTCGAGGCCGGCCGGAAGCCGGACATCGCTGAATTTCCCGCCGATGCAGAGCTACGGGCGATGGGGATCGCAGGGCGCGTCCGATCGGCGGCGCGCGGACAACACGTTCAGATTCGATGCTCATCATTCGCCGAGACGACCAAGCGGTTTTACGTCAGCGACAGGGAGAACCCCTACACCACGCCGGGGAAGGACAAGTTCCTCTGGTTCAGGGGCCGGCAACTAGGCGGGCGCCTTCACACTTGGTGGAGACACACGCCGCGGATGTCGAATTACGAGCTACAAGCCGCAAGCGTCCGTGGCGATGGCGTCGATTGGCCGTTGTCATACGAAGACCTCGCGCCCTACTACGACATCGTCGAGAGGACACTCGGCGTCTACGGAAAAGCCGAAGGCATCCCCAATTGTCCGGACGGAGAGTTCATAGGACCCGCGAAGACGACCAAGATGGAAGCAGCTTTCCTCACCAATGTCGAGAAAAAACTCCCGAACGTCCGCGTGACATACGCCAGGAAGACCAAGTACGACAACCATAGGGTTCCGCTTCCCGTCCGGCTCGCTCTGGCGACTGGTCGGCTCGAGATTCGGACCGACGCCGTCGTGAGCAGGTTGTTGATCGATTCGCGATCGGGAAAGGCGACGGGCGTTGAATACATCGATCGATTGACCAAGCAGGCGCAGACAGTTGAGGCAAAGGTCGTCGTGCTGTGTGCGTCGGCAATCGAAAGCGTGCGGATCATGCTGAATTCGAAGTCCGCGCAACATCCCTCGGGCGTGGGCGGATCATCGGGCCACCTGGGCCGCTATCTGTGCGACCACGTCTCATACACGCAGGTTGGTGCGGTGTCTAAGGAGGATGTCGAGATCGGTCTCAACGAGGACGGTTTCGACTTTGGCGGAACCGGCCTTTACATTCCCAGCTTCTGCGAAAAGGACTCATCGAACGACTTTCCGGGCGGATACGGCATTCAGGTCGCGATTGGCCGGGATGTGCCGGTTTGGGTTATGAGCGCACATGGCGAAATGCAGCCCCGGTACGAGAATCACGTTTCGCTCGACCCGAGAGTCAAAGACGCGTGGGGGATTCCTGTGGCCAGAATCGAGTGCAAACATTCGGAGAGTGATGTCAATATGGTCGCGCATATGAAGCGGACACTTCCCGAGATCGCAGCGGCTGGCGGCCTGCGGGCCGCCAATAACCTCGACGCCGCTCGGTGGAACATCCCCTACCGGCTGCTGCGGTCCCTGGTCCTCACGGAATCTGGCGCCTTATGGCCTGGGGGAGCCATCCACGAGACCGGCGGCGCGTGCATGGGCGAGAC
>NZ_LZMB01000046.1 GCF_001673555.1 Mycobacterium sp. 1165178.9
GCTGACCAGGCCGGCGATCGCGCCGTACTCGTCGACGAGAAGAGCCATGTGGTTGCGGTCGCGCTGCATTTCCCGCAGCAACGAGTCCAGCGGTTTGGAGTCTGGCACGAAGACCGCCGGGCGCATCACTTTCGACACCGGCGGGGTCCGGCCGCCGTCGCCAGACAAGACCGTCTGCTGGACAAGGTCTTTCAAATACACGACGCCGACGATGTCGTCGACGTTCTCGCCGATCACGGGGATGCGGGAAATGCAGCGCGACCGCAACCACATGGCTCTTCTCGTCGACGAGTACGGCGCGATCGCCGGCCTGGTCAGCATCGAAGACGTGCTGGAAGAAATCGTCGGTGAGATCGCCGACGAGTACGACGAGGCGGAGACGGCGCCGGTCGAAGAATTGGGCGACAAGCACTTCCGGGTGTCGGCGCGGTTGCCGATCGAAGACCTGGGCGAGCTGTATGACGTGGAATTCGACGACGATCTCGACGTCGACACCGTGGGCGGCCTGCTCGCACTGGAATTGGGGCGGGTGCCGCTGCCGGGCGCCGAGGTGGTTTCACACGGTCTGCGACTACGGGCCGAAGGCGGCACTGATCACCGCGGTCGGGTGCGGATCAACACCGTCCTGCTCAGCCCGGTCGAATCCGACGCATCATCCGATGGCGAGGATTCGGCGCAGCATGACTGAATTTCGTTCCGGCTTCGTGTGTTTGGTCGGCCGCCCCAACACCGGGAAATCGACGCTGACGAACGCGCTCGTCGGGAGCAAGGTCGCGATCACCTCGATGCGGCCACAGACCACTCGGCACACCATCCGCGGCATCGTGCATCGAGACGACTTCCAGATCATCCTGGTCGACACGCCGGGTCTGCACCGCCCGCGCACCCTGTTGGGCCAGCGTCTGAACGACCTTGTGCGCGATACGTATTCCGAGGTCGATGTGATCGGGCTATGCATTCCGGCCGACGAAGCGATCGGCCCGGGGGACCGGTGGATCGTCGAACAGATCCGCTCGACCGCGCCGAAGACGACTCTGGTCGCGATCGTCACCAAGATCGACAAGACGCCCAGAGATCGGGTAGCCGCACAGCTGGTGGCGGTCAGCGAGCTGGTCGGTGGCTCGGCCGAAATCGTCCCGGTGTCGGCGGCGACCGGGGCGCAGGTCGACGTCTTGATCGACGTGCTGGCCGCCGCACTGCCGCCCGGGCCGGCGTACTACCCCGACGGTGAGCTGACCGACGAGCCCGAAGAGGTCCTGATGGCCGAGCTCATCCGGGAGGCCGCCCTCGAGGGTGTTCGCGACGAGCTGCCCCACTCGTTGGCGGTGGTCATCGACGAAGTCAATCCGCGTGCGGACCGTGACGACCTGATCGACGTCCACGCTCTGCTTTACGTCGAACGCGACAGCCAAAAGGGGATCGTCATCGGCAAGGGCGGCGCCCGGCTGCGCGAGGTGGGTACCGCCGCGCGCGCCCAGATCGAAAAATTGTTGGGCACCAAGGTGTACCTCGACCTGCGCGTCAAGGTCGCCAAGAACTGGCAAAGTGACCCGAAACAGCTTGGCCGACTCGGGTTTTAACGGCACCGCCCGGCCGGCGCCCGAACACACCGCGGCCGGCGTCCGACCGTCGCCCGTCCGCGGCGCGCCCACGACCATGAGGCGAGTTTCATTCGTGCTAGCGCCGGTGCTAGCGCAATTGGAAAGGACCGTATGCCAGGCGCACGCTAAGCATGTGGCGCATGTGAATGTCGTTGCGCATGGCCACGTCAGGCCAGCACCCGAATAGTTTTCAACGGCGGGTGCGTCCGGATGCTTATCCCAGGCTTCTTCGACCTGTGCGGCGAGGGCGGATGCGAAAAGTGGTGCTCGGCATCCCATTGGGGAGTGATCCAGCTCGGCTGCACACCGGAGAAGATCAGCCCCGGCCACAATCGACTTATGGCTGTCACGGCTTACCAGCAGGGTGCCGTCACCGCCGGCGACGGCCATCATCGCCGCCCTGACCGAGAGTCAGCTGCCACAGGTGGAAAACCAGGCCATCTTGGCGCCCACCGCTTCGGTCATCAGGTCCTCGGCGTGCTTCAAATATTGGTTGCTGGTTCTGCGGTCATCGAGCCCGCCGCTGGCCAGCACGTCATCGAGGAATGGTTCGCGGCCCAGAACCTCCAGGACGCGGTCGTCGGTGCCGCGACCCTGTCGGTGGCCCGGTGGCGTGAATCCGTAGCGGTTCTTGGCCCGATAATCGGCCAGCGCATCGAGCAGGGGGAGCGGTCGATTGGTCCATCGCCGACGAGTACCCGAGTTGTCAGCGGCTAATTCCCGGAGGCGCCGGACGCGTCGGTGGTCTGGTCCCACCACGACTGGGGCTGTTCGCTGGCCCATCCGCAGACGGCCTCCAGCTCGGCGGCCAGCGAAATCAGCATGCCCTCGCTGTTCGCCGGACCCATCAGCTGCACACCGATCGGCAAGCCGTCGGACGTGAAGCCGGCCGGGACGTTGATCGACGGCCAGCCCAGGACGTTCCACGGGAATGTCAGCGGACACGCCGCGATCATGGCGCGGTCGGTGCCAAACCCACTCAACCGGTCGAAGGCGCGCGCCAGTGGCGGCGGTTGGGCCGTGGTCGGCGCCAACACGACGTCGACGATGTCGAAGATCGAGCCGACCCGTCGCTGGTCTTCCGCTTCGTGGCGGCGCGCGCTACGCAAAATCGCCTGCCCCAGCACGGCACCCAAGCGGAGGTTGGACAGGGTGCGGGGGTCCAGCACGACGCCGTCGCCCAGCCTTTCCTCCCAATCCCGGAGGCCCGAGGTGGATCGGGCGAGGAAGTCCCAGGACAGCCGCATCCCGTAGTCCGGGTTGCCGGGCACCACGGTGTGGCCGAGCAGTTCGAGTTGCTTGCCGACGGCTCGCGTCGCGGCCAGGATCTCCGGGTGCAGCTTCGGCCGGAAGCCGGTGTACGGGAACCGGGTGGACAGCGCGATGTTCAGCGGGCCGGGCGCTTTGCCCACATAATCGGACGCGGTAATCGGGGGCGGCTTGTGCCGATCGCCCTCGACGTTGCCGGATGCGGCGTCGAGCACCAACGCCGCGTCAGCCACGGTCCGGGCCAGCACGCCGTTGACCGTGATGCCGTTGAACGCCTCCGGCAGCGGCCAGGTCGAGATGCGTCCACGCTGCGGCTTGATGCCCACCAGGTGCGTCCACGCCGCCGGGATGCGGATACTGCCGGCGCCCTCCGAGCCGATCGCGGCGGTGACCAAGCCGGCCGCCACCGCCGCGGCGCTGCCGCCCGACGATCCGCCGGGGGTGTGCCGGCGCGACCAGGGGTTGCGGGTATGCCCGAAACCGGGCCCGCTGGTGAACGGCCATTGGCCGAGCTCGCAGGTGTTCGTCTTGCCGACGATCACGGCGCCGGCCGCCTTGAGTCGGCGCACCACCTCGGCGTCGTGCGTGGCCGGCGCGACCGATCCCTCGGTCCCGAAGGCGGTGGGCACCCCGGCGACGTCGACGTCGTCTTTCACCGCGATCGGGATTCCCAGCAGGGGGGCGGTGTCCCCTGCCGCGCGCCGCCGGTCGGCCTCCGCCGCGTCGGCCAGTGCCGACTCGGTGAGCACCACCCGGAAGGCGTTCAGCGTGGGCTGGCTGGCATGGATGGCGTGCAGGGAGCGACCGACCAGTGTGGTGGACGTCACCGAGCGGCTGGCCAGCTGATAGAGCAGGTCAGTGAGTGTGGGCAGGCGTCGGTGGCCGGATCCGGCAATGGACCCAGGACCCAACCCAGAAGCGCCAATCACGGGGTACGAGACTAACGGCGCGGATACCCGTAATGTCGCGGCGGGGTGCAAAACTATTGTGATGCGGCTATACCGAGACCGAGCTGTTGTGTTGCGCCAGCACAAGCTCGGCGAAGCCGACCGGATCGTCACCTTGCTTACTCGGGATCACGGGCTGGTTCGCGCGGTCGCCAAGGGTGTGCGCCGGACCCGCAGCAAATTCGGTGCCCGGCTGGAGCCGTTTGCGCACATAGATGCGCAACTACACCCCGGCCGCAACCTCGACATCGTCACCCAGGTCGTCTCCATCGACGCGTTCGCCACCGACATCGTCAACGACTACGGCCGTTACACCTGCGCCTGCGCCATGCTGGAAACCGCTGAACGCCTCGCCGGCGAGGAGCGGGCGCCCGCCCCGTCCCTGCACGGGCTCACGGTGAGCGCATTGCGGGCGGTGGCCGACGGCCGACGGTCCAGGGACCTCCTGCTGGATGCCTATCTGCTGCGCGCGATGGGCATCGCCGGATGGGCGCCGGCGCTGGGCGAGTGCGCCCGTTGCGCCACGCCCGGCCCGCATCGGGCGTTCCACGTCGGCGCCGGCGGCAGCGTATGCGCACACTGCCGCCCGGCCGGTTCGACGACGCCACCCCCGGGGGTGCTGGACCTGATGTCCGCGCTCCACGACGGCGATTGGGACTTCGCCGAAAAAACGCCGCAATCGCATCGCAACTACGTCAGCGGTCTGGTGGCCGCGCACCTGCAGTGGCATTTGGAGCGCCAGCTCAAGACGTTGCCACTCGTGGAACGGACATATCACGTCGATCGCACCATCGCCGAACAGCGCGCGGCGCTGATCGGGCAGGATATGGACTGTGGCTAAACTCTGGGCCGGCGGCTCTGGTCGAAAGGCCGAGCTCCTCACGGCGTCAGCCGATTTCCCGCAGCTGCCCCCCGCTCCCGACGACTATCCGGTGTTTCCCGACACGTCGACCTGGCCGGTCGTCTTTCCGGAGCTGCCGCCCTCGCCCGACGGGGGGCCGTGCCGCCCCCCACAGCACATCTCCAAGGCGGCCCCGCCCAGAATCGAGGCCGCCCGACTGCCCAATCATGTGGCCATCGTGATGGACGGCAACGGCCGCTGGGCCACCCAACAGGGGCTTACCCGCACCGACGGCCACAAGGCTGGCGAGGCGGTAGTTATCGATATCGTCTGCGGTGCAATCGAACTCGGCATCAAATGGCTCAGCCTCTACGCCTTCTCCACGGAAAACTGGAAGCGTTCCCCCGAGGAGGTCCGCTTCCTGATGGGGTTCAACCGCGACGTGGTGCGCATGCGCCGGGTGAACCTGAAGACCATCGGAGTCAAGATCCGGTGGGTGGGATCGCGGCCACGCCTGTGGCGCAGCGTGATCAATGAATTGGCGATCGCGGAGGAGATGACCAAGGACAACGACGTCATCACCGTGAACTACTGCGTCAACTACGGTGGGCGCGCCGAAATCGCGGAGGCCACAAAGGAAATCGCGCGCCTGGCCGCCGCAGGCCGGCTGAACCCGGAGCGCATCAGCGAGTCGACCGTGTCACACCACCTGCAGCGGCCCGACATTCCCGACGTGGATTTGTTCCTGCGGACCTCGGGGGAGCATCGATCCAGCAATTTCATGCTGTGGCAGGCCGCGTACGCCGAGTACGTTTTTCAGGACAAGCTGTGGCCCGACTACGACCGCCGCGACCTATGGGCGGCGTGTGAGGAATACGCTTCTCGCAACCGTAGATTCGGGAGCGCCTAATGCCGTCGTTACAGGAACGGCTGGCGTCGATACTCGGCGACGTCCTTCCGCTCGAGGAGGAGCCCGACGGCGCGGTCACGGTGCGCCACGACGGCACCATCGCCTCGTTGCGGGTGGTGAACATCGCCGAGGGCCTCGATTTGGTGTCGCTCACCCAGATCTTGGCGTGGGATCTGCCGCTGACCAAGAAGGTCAGCGAGCAGGTCGCCGCGCAGGCCCGCGACAGCAATTTCGGCAGTGTGAGCCTGATCGAGAAACTCAGTGATAAGGCCGTGCAACGTAATTCGGGGAAGGGCGCGTCCAAGACCGCCGACGTGATGCTGCGCTACAACTTTCCCGGTGGCGGCCTGACCGACGAAGCCCTCAGGACGCTGATCCTGTTGGTGCTGGATACCGGCGCCGGGATACGCCGGAAGCTGATGGCGTAGTCGGCTATCGGCCGTTGCAATCCGAACAGGTACCGAAGATTTCGATGGTGTGACTGACGTCGGAGAAGCCATGCTTGGCGGCCACTTGCGACGCCCATTCCTCGACCTCGTGATCGCCGACCTCGATGGTGGCGCCGCAGCTGCGGCAGACCAGGTGGTGGTGATGGTGCTCGGAACACCTGCGGTAGACCGACTCACCGGTGTCGGTGCGCAGCGTGTCGATCATCCCGGCCGCGGCCATCGACTGCAGCGTCCGGTAAACGGTGGTCAAGCCGATGTTCTCGCCGCGGCGGCGCAGCTCGTCATGCAGCTCTTGGGCCGAGCGGAACTCGTCGAGCGTCTCCAGCAGCGTGGAGATCGCCGCACGCTGTCGGGTGGAACGGACGCTGGTTCCGGTCATTGACGCGGCTCCTCACTGGCGTGCGCGACGGCGTCCACCACAATGTGCGCGAGGTGATGATCGGCGAGCCGGTACAGCACTTCGCGACCCGATCGCTCCCCGGTGACCACCCCGGCCGCCTTCAAAATCTTCAGGTGCTGGCTGACCAGGGGCTGGGGCACGCCGAGCGCATCCACTAGCTCGTGCACGCAGCGATGGGACTCGCGTAACTGCAACACGATGGCGATTCGCACGGGCGCGGCCAGCGCGCGCAACAATTCACCGGCGGCATCGAGGATCTCCCGCGGCGGCGGGACGGGGTATGCGGCCGAACCGGAGTGCCCACCGGCGCCCAGCGCGGCTGGATCGTGGCCGACCACCCCCAGGTCCGCGTCGCCGTCGCTGGCGGCCGGCATCGAGGCAGAAGCTGACGGGGACGTCATCATGGGAGCGGCATCACCTCGAAAAGTGCCAGGTAGTGGGAAAAGTATCGCCATTGGATATCGTTGTCGGCTGCCATCCACTGTCACATGCATGATGACGCATGTCAAAGACCGCGGCGTCGATCGCTACCATGACTGATGCTCTGCGCACCGCGGTTGATCCCGCGCGTGCCCGCCCGAACCCGGAAAGGGAGTGCACCGCCCCGTGGCGTCCGTCATCGACACCGTAGTGAACCTGGCCAAACGGCGCGGCTTCGTCTTCCCCTCGGGAGAGATCTACGGCGGCACCCGGTCGGCGTGGGACTACGGCCCGCTCGGCGTGGAGTTCAAAGAGAACATCAAACGGCAGTGGTGGCGCTCGGTGGTCAGCGGTCGCGACGACGTCGTGGGCCTGGATTCATCGATCATCTTGCCGCGGCAAGTGTGGGTTGCCTCCGGCCATGTCGACGTCTTCCATGACCCGCTGGTCGAGTCGTTGATCACCCACAAGCGCTACCGCGCCGACCATCTCATCGAGGCGTACGAAGCCAAACACGGGCACCCGCCGCCCAACGGTCTGGCCGATATCCGCGACCCGGAGACCGGCGAGCCGGGCCAGTGGACCGAGCCGCGTGAATTCAACATGATGCTCAAGACCTACCTGGGTCCGATCGAGACCGAGGAGGGCCTGCACTATCTGCGCCCGGAGACCGCGCAGGGCATCTTCGTCAACTTCGCCAACGTGGTGACGACCGCCCGCAAGAAGCCGCCTTTCGGTATCGGCCAGATCGGCAAGAGTTTTCGCAACGAGATCACCCCGGGCAACTTCATTTTCCGGACCCGCGAGTTCGAACAAATGGAAATGGAGTTCTTCGTCGAGCCGTCGACCGCGAAGGAATGGCATCAGTACTGGATCGACAGCCGGCTGCAATGGTATGTCGAGCTGGGCATCGACCCCGAGAACTTGCGGTTATTTGAACATCCGGCCGACAAGCTGTCGCACTACTCCGATCGCACCGTCGATATCGAGTACAAGTTCGGTTTCGCCGGCAACCCGTGGGGTGAGTTGGAAGGTGTAGCCAACCGCACCGATTTCGACCTGTCGACGCATGCGAAGCATTCCGGCGTCGACCTGTCGTTCTACGACCAGGTCACGGACACCCGGTACACGCCGTATGTCATCGAGCCGGCGGCCGGCCTGACGCGGTCGTTCATGGCGTTCTTGATCGACGCGTACGTAGAGGACGAAGCCCCGAATGCCAAGGGCAAGATGGAGAAACGCACGGTTCTGCGCCTCGACCCGCGCCTGTCTCCGGTCAAGGCTGCGGTGCTTCCGTTGTCCCGCCACGCCGACTTGAGTCCCAAGGCGCGAGACTTAGCCGCCGAATTGCGCAAATTCTGGAATATCGATTTCGACGACGCCGGCGCGATCGGGCGACGTTATCGGCGCCAGGACGAGATTGGCACACCGTTCTGCGTGACGGTCGATTTCGACTCGCTCGAGGACGACGCCGTGACGGTGCGCCAGCGCGACGACATGTCCCAGGAGCGGGTCGCGATGAATGCCGTCTCCGAGTATTTGGCGGTGCGCCTCAAGGGCGCTTAATCGCCCACCCGCGTCCCGTCATTTCTCTGACCGGCACATCCGGTCCGCGCGCCCGGGTGGCGATGCGTCGTCACTGACGCCGGGGTTTGCGAAATATGGGCTGTGGAAAATTCGGCCTTTCCCATGAGGGTGCCTTAAGATCCACTTCTGGGGCATAAGTAGGTAGCTAATGGCTGCGGGCGGATGTCGAGCCGTCCGGGGCTGTAGCCGTTGACTCGGTCGGTTGGGGTTGCGATTGATTCCCGCGTTTGTGTTCTTCCCTCCGGAGATCAACTCGGCCTTGATATTTGGCGGCCCGGGATCCGGGCCTCTGTTCGAGGCGGCCTCGGCCTGGGATGGGCTCGCGGCCGAGCTGTCGTCCTCGGCATCGTCTTTCAACACCGTGGTTTCGGATTTGGCCAGTGGTCCCTGGCTGGGGCCGTCGTCGACATCGATGACCGCGGCCGCGGCGCCCTACGTGGAATGGCTGCTGCTCGCTGCGGCACAGGCAGAGGTGGCGGCCTTGCAGGCCCGGATGGCGGCCCTGGCCTTCGAGGGGGCTTTGGTGGCGACGGTGCCGCTGCCGGAGGTGCTGGCGAATCGGGCCAGGCTGCTCGTCTTGATCGCGACGAACTTTTTGGGCCTGAACACCGCGGCGATCGCACAGACCGAGCTCGAGTACGTCGAGATGTGGGCGCAGGACGTGGCGGCGATGTTGGGCTATCAGACCGGGGCTCAAACGATGGCACAGGCATTGCCGAATTTCGGCGTGCCGCCCGCGGTTCTCGGGGATGGCGCACCATCGGCGGATGTGGCGGACCTGGCCGGAATGGTGACCGCACCCCTGAGTTTTGCGTCTCAGTTCTTCCAGGGCTTGTCCTCTCTGGGCACCGCGTTCGCCACCCAGCTGCAATCGGTGTTTTCCGCGCTCCCGCCGGCCGTCTCGTCGTTGACCTCGCTGATTTCGTCGACGCCGGCGGCCGCATTGACGACCGCCGCGCAGGCGGGAGCGTACCCGGCAACCGCGTTGATGACGCCCATGGTGACGCTCGCCCAAAGTGCCGGCCCGGCGGCGTCACCCGCATCGGCGTCGTCGCTGGCACCGGCGTCGCCCGGTGCGACCAGCGCGCCGCTCAACGCGCCGCATAGCGCGGGTAGCGCGCTAACCGACCTTCAGCCGTTGGCCGGTGGGGGGCTGGGCGCCCTGAGTGTGGCGACGGCGGGTCTAGGTAGTGCGCGCTTCGTCGGATCGATGTCCGTGCCGGCCGCGTGGGAAGGGTCGATGCCGGCTTACATCGCCGCTCCGGCGATGTCGGGTGTGGGCCCTGAAGCGCCGGTTGCGGCGGCAACCGGTCCGGGCAGTGGCGTGCCGATGGCGGCGGTGCCGGTGGACGAGAAGAGCCCCGAGGGCGAGGACCGCGGGACGAGGGCGCAGGTGGTCAGGTCTCGTCCCAAAGTGGTTCCGCGCGGCCGGCCGGGATAACGCGACGGTGCTGCTGTTGCAGACGTGGATATTGTGCAAGCGGCGAGAATTCAAACTTTTGGATTTGTCGACATGCGCGGCAACAAGCGTGGTGTCGCGACGCGGAATTCATCTGATGTGCCCGGTCCACTCGTTCACCGGAAGAGCCGGACGAGAAGCGACTACCGCGACACAGGGAACAACCTCCCCCCGTATCGAAGTCGGCCCTCTGTTGCATCCTTAATTTGTTGTGCCTGAACAGATTTCGGATCGGCGACCTATCGCACAAACCTTCGAATCAGACGTCGGACACCCGGCGTCGTCCATGCGGGTGACGGCGCCGGCCCGCCTGCGGTCGCGCGGCGCGAGACGGTGTCGCGCACCGTTGGAGCATGTGCTCGACAAAGATAAATGCCGGCAACGTCCGCATATTTTCTTCATTTTGTCTTACGATGTGAATCGGTTGGTGTGATTTCGATTCGCCACAGCGCCCGAACGTTCTAATCGGCTGTGGAAGGGGGCGAGCATGCTTTTGCCTCTCCGTTCGCCGTTGCCGGATGACACGGTGTCGGCAGTTCGAGGTGAGTCCGGCATGCTCGGCGGCCTGTCCGTTCCGCTCAGGTGGGGCGTGGTCGTCCCGCCAGATGACTACGACCATTGGGCGCCCAAGCCGGAAGTCAACGCCGAAGCTCTCGACGAGGCGGTCGACGGTTCCCGTCCGGCAACGGCTACGGATGGTGCGCGTAGCGGGTGGGAAGGCGATGCCGCGCCACGAACCCCGGGCGTGATACCGCATTCCCCGGCGGCCGGTTGAGGCCGGGCAAAGCCCAAAGCCGCTGCGATCACCGGCGTTAGCCGCTGCTCAGAATCGGCCGCCGCCACCCATGAAACCGCCGCCGGACGCACTTGGGCTGCCGCCGAACGAGGTCGGGCTCCAGCCGCCGAATCCGCCCCGCATGCCTCCGCCCAGGACGTTGCCGATGATGATCCCGCCGAGCATCGCACCCATGTCGCTGCCGCCGCGGCCCACGTAGGAGCGCTGGGCCAGTTGCACGTCGTCGTTGGCCAGGGACTGCGCCGTGGCAGCCAGCGTCGATGCCGCATTCGCGTGCGCGATCGCCTCGGTCGGGAGTGTTGATCGTTTGTCCTGCGCCGCTTGGAGATGCCGCTTGGCTTCGGCCAGCCGGGTGCGCGCCTCGGGACCGATGCTGCCCCGGCGCGTGTCGACGTAGTCCGATGCCGCACGCACCCGCGACTGCGCGGTGAACAACGCCTGCTCCAATGACCGGTTCAGCTGTTCGGCAGCGGCCTGCTCCTGGGCCAGGGTGGCGAGTAGTCCATTGAGGCCGGCATCCGCCTTGGTCAGCTGTCCGAACTCGCCCAGCGGATCGTCGGAAGCACCGGCTCGTGCGCTTTCGACGGCCCTGATGGCCGCGTCGCGCGCCGCGACCAGATCACCGGCGTGCGCAGTTTTGACGTTCGAGGTCTTCTGCAGCAGTTCGTCTGCGCGCGTGATGTCGTTCTGGATGTCGGTCATCGCCGACGGCAGCCGGTCGATGGCGTGCTGAATGTCGACGGCCGCGTGGTCGACCGCGTCGAGCAACGCGCGCGCTTGGCCCAGCGCTGACTCGGCGGCCCGGACGCCGTCGACCAGACGGGATTGCTGTCCGCTGACGGCCTGGGCGGCAAGCTCACGGGCAGTGCCGATGTTGCGGTCGGCGAACGCCAACCGTTCCTTGGCGGTCGTGACATTGCCGGACACCGACGTCAGCGCGGCAGCGCTGAAGTCCTTGTGCAGTGCGGCAAGTCGTTGTTCGGCCGGCCCGAGGCGGGTGGTGAGTTCCACGTACTGCTGTGTCAGTGAGTCAAGGCGGGCAGGGGCATTGATCACCAAATCGCGCAGCTTCTCGAACGCCTCGGTTTGGGACTCCAGTTCGCGGTCGGCGCGCGCCGCCGAGACGACCACCCGGGTGAGCAGGTCACGGCGCTGCGCCGGTGTCTCGGGCAGCGCGTCGTCGAGTTGCTGCCGGATCGTGAATGCCTGGGACAGAGCCGCTTTGGCGTTCGTCACTGCCTGGGTGAAGGGCTGGGTGCGGTCTTCGCCGAATTCGGCGACAGCCAGATCCAATTCGTTGGCGCTGGTGCGTATCGCGTTGTCGACGTCCACCACCAGTGCGCGGGAGAGATCGTCGAGTGCCTGCGGCGGCACCTGCGCCAGCGCGTTGGCGTCGGTGGGATCGACTCGGCGTGCCGCGGCCAACGCAGCCGCGCGGCGGCGCCCGCCCCGATAACGCATGACCAGCAACAGGACTGCCAGCGCGATGAGAATGCCCGCCAACACGGCCAGCAGCGCCACTCGGCCCGACGAGCCCGGCGAGGTGTCCAGCCCGTCGGCCGCCGCCGCGGCGGCGCCGCTCCAGTCGCCGTTGTGCAGGGCGGGCTCGATCCTGTTGCGCCGCAACTTGTCGACCTGATTTGCGTTGACGCTCTTGATCGTGGACGGCACCAGGAAGGCATACTCACGGCTGGTGGTGCCGACGGCGAGCAGCGCGTCGTAGTCGCCGAGGTTGCTGCTGCTCACGGCGCGTCGTGCCCATTCGGCCGCGGGCTGCCCGGAGAAGTTGTCGACGTAGACCACCCACAGCCGGATGTGGCGGTCGGTGTACAGCTTGTCCAGGGCGGAGTTGACCGCGCTGCGCCCGGAATCCGACAGCGCTCCCGCGTTGTCAGTGATGTAGTCGGCCAACCGGAATGGTGGCTGCGCGCCGGCGGACGGCGCCAGCAGCAACGCGCCGTTGAAGCCGACCGTGAGGATCGTCGCGATCACGGCGATCAGGCGAGCGGTGCGCATAGGGCCAATCTAGCCCCGCGACGACGCAGGCCAGTAGGTCTGATGGGGAGGGGGCAGCTAGGCGCAGCCCCGCCACGACACACGCCAGCAGGCTCTGAGTCGGGCCGGACTTCGGCGGGCAATCCCTGGCAGACTGTGCGACGGTGGCCGGGAATCAGCACGATCCATACGACGACTTCGACCGTCAGCGACGGGTGGCCGAAGCGCCGAAGACTGCGGGCCTGCCGGGTACCGAGGGTCAGCACCGCACCGACTTCGCCCGCGATCGCGCGCGGGTTCTGCACAGCGCCGCGTTGCGCCGATTGGCCGACAAAACTCAGGTGGTGGGGCCCCGAGAGGGTGACACACCGCGCACCCGGTTGACGCACTCGCTCGAAGTGGCCCAGATCGGGCGCGGGATGGCGATCGGGCTGGGCTGCGACCTCGACCTGGTCGAGCTGGCGGGACTGGCGCACGACATCGGCCACCCGCCCTACGGCCACAACGGTGAAAGCGCGCTCGACGAGGTCGCAACGGACTATGGCGGCTTTGAGGGCAATGCGCAGAATTTTCGAATCCTGACCAGCCTTGAGCCCAAAGTCCTTGATGCTCAAGGCAATAGTGCGGGGCTGAATTTGACTCGCGCGTCGCTGGACGCGGTCACCAAGTATCCGTGGCCCCGTGGCGACGGGCAACGCAAGTTCGGGTTTTACGACGACGACCGCGAGCCGGCCGCCTGGGTTCGGGCGGGTGCGCCCGAGGGCCGGATGTGCCTGGAGGCCCAGGTCATGGACTGGGCCGACGATGTGGCGTATTCGGTGCACGATGTCGAGGACGGCGTGGTGTCGCAACGCATCGACCTGCGGGTGCTTGCCGACGATGACGAGGCCGCTGCTTTGGCCGCGCTGGGCGCGACCGAATTTTCCCGGGTGCGCGCCGACGACTTCATGGCGGCCGCGCGGCGGCTCTCGGCCCTGCCGGTGGTCGCGGCCGTCGGCAAGTACGACGCCACGCTGGCGGCTTCGGTCGCGCTGAAGCGATTGACCAGTGAGTTGGTCGGCAGGTTCGCCTCCGCGGCCATCGCCACCACCCGCGCTGCGGCCGGTCCCGGACCCCTGGTGCGTTACCGGGCCGAGTTGCAGGTTCCCGACCTGGTACGTGCCGAGGTCGCCGTGCTGAAAATCCTGGCGCTGCAATTCATCATGTCTGATCCGCGGCATCAGGAAACCCAAGCCGGACAGCGTGAACGCATCCATCGCGTGGCGCACTGGCTGTACGCCGGGGCGCCCCGAACGCTCGACCCGGTCTTTGCTGCGGCCTTCAACACCGCTCCCGACGACGCCGGCCGGTGGCGGGTCATCGTCGATCAGATCGCGTCGTACACCGAGGGCCGGCTCGAACGGATCGACGTCCGCCAGGTGCGGCCGTAGTCGCCCGTGGGCATCAAGTCGTCCGGTCCGGGAATCAGCGGAGCCGCCGCGAGTTAGGCTCCCCGACATGAAGAAATTCAGCGGCTCGCCCTTTGTGGCCTCCATCTTGATGGGGCTTCCCGTCATCGCCATGACTGCCTGCAGTTCACCGCAGCACGCGAGCACCCAGCCGGGCACCACGCCTCCGGTGAAAAGTGGCGCTCCGACATCGTCTGGTGAGTCGACCACCCCGGCACCCGCCGGCGGCTCGCTCAGTGCGGAGCTGAAGACGCCCGACGGTCGCTCGGCGGCCACCGCGACCTTCGACTTCACCGGCGGCTATGTGACCGTCACCGTGAAGACGGCGGCGCCCGGCATCCTGACGCCCGGCATCCACGGCCTGCACGTGCACGAGATCGGCAAGTGCGAGCCGAACTCGGTGGCTCCCACCGGCGGTGCACCCGGGAACTTCCTGTCCGCCGGCGGTCATTACCAGGCCCCCGGCCACACCGGTAAGCCGGAAAGCGGCGATCTGGCGTCGCTCGAGGTCCGCCAGGATGGCTCCGCGTATCTGGTCACCACCACCGATTCGTTCAACCGGGACGATCTGCTGGCGGGCAACAAGACCGCCTTGATGCTGCACGGCGCCCAGGACACCGAGAACGCGATGGATCGGGTCGCCTGCGGTGTCATCGGTACCGGCTAGCTTTCGGCGTCGCACCTTAGACTGAGCCGATGTCAAGCCCGGCAGGTTCGCGCGCGGAGGGCGATGGCCGCGCCCGGGGTCGCGGCCGGATCCCCGACCGCGATATCGCGGCCATCCGCGAACGGGTGCGCATCGATGAAGTCATCGGCGACTACGTCCAGTTGCGGCGTGCCGGCGCCGATTCGCTCAAAGGCCTGTGCCCATTCCACGACGAAAAGTCGCCGTCGTTTCACGTCCGCCCCAACCACGGCCACTTTCACTGCTTCGGCTGTGGCGAGGGCGGCGACGTCTACGCGTTCATCCAGAAGATCGAACACGCCAGCTTCGTCGAAGCCGTCGAACTGCTGGCCGACCGGATCGGCCACACCATCAATTACTCCGGCTCGGCCACCAGCGTGCAACGCGACCGCGGTAGCCGCAGCAGGCTCGTCGCGGCCAACGCGGCGGCGGCGGAGTTCTATGCGGCCGCGCTGGAATCCGACGAGGCCGCCCCGGCCCGGCAGTACCTGACCGAGCGAAACTTCGACGCCGACGCGGCCCGTCACTTCGGTTGCGGCTTTGCGCCATCGGGCTGGGATTCGCTGACGAAGCATCTGGTGCGCAAGGGGTTTGAGTTCAAAGAACTGGAAGCGGCCGGACTGTCGCGGCAGGGGCGCCGCGGACCGATGGACCGCTTCCACCGCCGGTTGTTGTGGCCCATCCGGAGCTCGGCCGGCGAGGTGATCGGTTTCGGTGCCCGGCGGCTGTTCGACGACGACCCGATGGAAGCCAAGTACATCAACACGCCCGAGACGCTGCTGTACAAGAAGTCGAACGTGATGTTCGGCATCGACTTGGCCAAACGCGACATCGCCAAGGGCCACCAGGCCGTCGTCGTCGAGGGCTACACCGACGTGATGGCGATGCATCTGAGCGGGGTCACCACCGCGGTCGCCTCGTGCGGCACCGCGTTCGGCGACGAGCATCTGTCGATGCTGCGCCGACTGATGATGGACGACAGCTTCTTTCGCGGCGAACTGATCTACGTTTTCGACGGTGATGCCGCCGGGCGGGCCGCCGCGCTCAAGGCGTTCGGCGGCGAGCAGAATCTGGCGGGCCAGTCGTTTGTGGCCGTCGCGCCCGACGGCATGGATCCCTGCGATCTGCGGCTGCAATCCGGCGACGGCGCGCTGCGCGATCTGGTGGCGCGGCGGACGCCGCTGTTCGAATTCGCGATTCGCTCGGCGCTCGCCGAGATGGATCTGGACAGTGCCGAGGGCCGGGTTGCGGCGCTGCGCCGCTGCGTGCCGATGGTGAGCCAGATCAAGGACCCCACCCTGCGCGACGAGTACGCCCGTCAGCTGGCGGGGTGGGTCGGCTGGGACGACGTCGCGCAGGTCATCGACCGGGTACGCAGCCAGGCCAAAACCACCAACATGCAGGCGCGCGGCGGTTCGGCGCCCAGGGCTTCCCGCCGCGCGGCCGAGCCGGCCCCGGATGCGGCCCACGCCGCCGCCGGCCGTCCGGACCCGCGTGACCCCACCCTGTGGCCACAACGGGAGGCGCTCAAAGCGGCCCTGCAGTACCCGGCGTTCGCGGGGCCGGTGTTCGACACGCTGACCGTCGAAAGCTTCACCCATCCCGGATACGCGGCCATCCGTGCGGCCATCGAGACCGCGGGCGGTACGTCGAGCGGGATCACCGGCGCGCAGTGGATCGAGGCGGTGCGTGATCAGGCCTCCTCGCCTCTGACGGCCGGCCTTGCCAGCGAGCTGGGTGTGGAGGTCATCCAGGTCGACGAGGAGAAGCTGCCGCGCTACATCGGCGGCGTGCTGGCCCGGCTGCAAGAGGTGTGGATGGGCCGGCAGATCGCCGAAGTGAAGTCGAAGCTGCAGCGCATGTCGCCGATCGACCAGGGCGACGAGTACCACGCCCTATTCGGCGACCTGGTGGCGATGGAGTCCTACCGGCGCAGTCTGTTGGAGCAGGCTAGCGGCGGCGATTAGACGGCGCCAGCGCGTCGTCGGTTGAGTCCTCGACGTCGCGTTCCATGATGGCCGTCTGGTCGTCGATCTCCGTCAGCGTGACGAAACCGGCGTCGGGGGAGATCCGATTCGCGACCTTGCGGCGTCCCCCCTCGATCATCGACTTGGCCATCGGACTGCTGGTCAGCGCGCGATAAGTGCCGACGAGCTGCTCGTACCGGCGACGGCCGGCCTTCGAGCCCAGCACGTAACCCAGTCCAAGCACCACGACATACCGGATCAAAGCGTTCCTCCCGACGATCGATGGCTTCCATCCTGCCTCACCGGCCGGCGGCCCGCTGCGCCGCGCTGGCGATCGGGGCGGTCCACGCTAGTTGGGTGCGGTCGCGCCAGTACGCTAGAGTCGTCCCGCGATCGGGTTAGTCCCCTGTAGCTCAATTGGCAGAGCATTCGGCTGTTAACCGAAGGGTTCCTGGTTCGAGTCCAGGCGGGGGAGCATTTCTTAGCCGACGGCGGCCTGATGTGCCGTCTGCCCCGGGGTGGGCAACAAGCCCAGATGCTCGCGCAACGTGTGGCCGCGGTATTCGGTACGGAAGCTGCCCCGCTCCTGCAGCAGCGGGACCACCTTGTCGACGAACTCGTCGAGGCCGTGCGGCGTCAGGTGGGGCACCAGGATGAAGCCGTCGCAGGCATCCGACTGCACATAGCGATCGATCTCCTCGGCCACCTGCGCCGGAGTCCCGACGAACTGCTGGCGGCTTGTCACTTCGATGATCAGCTGGCGGATCGACAGGTGCTCGGCTTCGGCTCGGGCGCGCCAGGTTTGGGCGACCGTCCTGGGGTCGCCGTGCCGTACCCGCCCTCGGGTGATGTTCGGGTTCTCGACGGGCTCAACGTCGGGCAGCGGCCCGTCGGGGTCGTAGGCCGAAAGGTCCACGCCCCATACCTGTTCGAGGAACGCGATCGCGGTGGGGCCGCTGACCTGCTGCTCGCGGATGTAACGGGCGTTGTCCTGGGCCTCGGCGGGGGAGTCACCCAGCGCGAACGTCGCGCCGGGCAGCACCTTGAGCTGGTTGGGGTCCCGCCCGTAGACCGCGGCACGGCTCTTCACGTCCGCGTAGTAGCGTTGGCCCACCTCGAGCGACCCGTGCAAGGTGAACAGGGCGTCGGCG
>NZ_LZMB01000047.1 GCF_001673555.1 Mycobacterium sp. 1165178.9
AGGGCCTGGACAACGGTTTCTTCGTGCAGCCCACCGTCTTCGCCGACGTCGACAACAAGATGACGATCGCCCAGGAGGAGATCTTCGGGCCGGTGCTGAGCATCATCCCGTTCGACACCGAAGAGGACGCGATCAAGATCGCCAACGACTCGGCCTACGGCCTGGCCGGCAGCGTGTGGACCACCGACATTCCCAAGGGCATCGAGATCTCGGAGAAGATCCGCACCGGGACCTACGCCATCAACTGGTATGCGTTCGACCCGTGCTGCCCGTTCGGCGGGTACAAGAACTCCGGCATCGGTCGCGAGAACGGACCCGAGGGCGTCGAGCACTTCACGCAGCAGAAGAGCGTGCTGATGCCGATGGGCTACACCGTCGAGAGTTAGCGCCTATACGCCGAGCGTGCGGCTAGCCACACATTCGCGCCCGAGCGTGCGGCCAGCCGCACATTCGCACTGCCTAGCGCCCGACACAGCTCCCCGCTGGCGATCCCGGGGCCGACGTCGATGAGATCCAGACCCGCGGTGAAGTGCTTGCCCTGCGCGTACAACACGCCGGCCCGCACCGACGGATCCGACTCCAACACGCCGTAGGCGCGGGAAAGGTCGGCGAGCATCGCGCGGTCGACTGCATCGCGTTTGTGCGGCCGGTTCAGGCCGATGAGTAGGACATGCCCCTCGCGCTGCAGCGCCACGGGGTTCAGATCCGATAGGGGCGAGGGCTCGGGGTTGCCCCCACCGGCCCAGTGAATCGAAATCCAGAGATTATGCAAAAAAGCATAATTTTCGAGGTTTTACGGAGCCGTCAGCGCGACGTCGCGACGCCGTCGTGCGTATTTTCTGCGATATACGTCACACTGAGCCGGAGAAATAGATTAATTTACGGATGTCTTATATGGTTCATAGCATAATCAAGGGCCGTACACAGGCCGGGAGAACATCATGTGGATCATCGAGCTCAACGTCGCCGGCTATCAATTCACCCGCGAGATGCCGGACTTGCGGCGCCGCACATTCCGCTTTAGCCCGCGTCATATGCACTGGCCGGCGTTGCGGCACTCGCACGCTGCATGACCCCGGCCACAGGAGGTGCGTCAGTGCCGACTATCGGTAAGTCCGCGCGGGAACAATCCCCCACAAAGCGCGGGGGCACCCGAACGAAAATGTTGGCCAGCGCCGCCGAGGTGATGCGCGAACGCGGAGCGGCGGGCGTCACCATCGACGCCGTCCTCGCCCGCAGCGGCGCCCCACGGGGCTCGGTTTACTACCACTTTCCCGACGGGCGCAACCAGATCCTGACGGAGGCGCTGCGCTACTCCGGCGACTCGATCACGGCCATGATCGACGACGCCGCCGGGCGGGGCGCCCGAGTGTTATTGCAGGAATTCGTGAAATTCTGGGAGCGGCTGCTAACCGAGGGCGGATTCACCGCCGGCTGTCCGGTCGTGGCGGCGGCGATCGGCTGTTCGGACGACGACGGGCCCAAGCTCTCCACCGAGGCCGGCGCTATTTTGGGCCGCTGGTGCACCGCGCTTACCCGCGCGTTCGTCAACGACGGCTTCGACCATGCCGACTCCGCGTCGCTGGCCGTGATGTCGATCGCCGCGCTGGAGGGCGCCATCGTGCTCTCCCGCTCCACACGCAATGCGGGCCCGCTACACCAGGTGGGCGAGCAGCTCGAATTCTTGATCAAGGCAAAGGAATTCGT
>NZ_LZMB01000048.1 GCF_001673555.1 Mycobacterium sp. 1165178.9
TGGCGTGGTGTTTCCCCGCGGTGCCCATGGTCGTGCGCGCACCGGCGGCCAACCCCCGCTGAGCTTTCAGCGCAGCGCGGCGGTGCCGTAGCCCCGCTTACGGTGATCGGGGTGGATCCAGATCCGGACGTCGACTTCGCCCCGGACCAGCTCGCCGAACACCATGCCGACTTTCTCGCCGGAGTCCACGGCCACGAACCATGCAGCCTCTTCGTCGGCGACACGGCCGAGCGCGGCCCTGATCTCGTCGTCCACGTTGCCGGCGGGTCCACCGGAGCCGTCGCCGGCAAAGCCGATGTCCTCGGTGCGCACGGCGAAGATGTCGCGGTCGGTCGCGGCGGAGAAGGGCCGCAACTCCAGCGTCTCGCCCAGGCTCGCCGGACGCTCGCCCAGGGTGAAGCTCAGCTGTTTGTTCAGGTCTTCGAGCTCGGCGAGGATCTTGCGCCGCGAATCGATGGTGAGCTGATCGAACGACATGCCCATCACCGCTTCTGCGGCGACGTGCGACGTGTCGAGCAAGCGAACGATCGCCTCCACCGCGGCCGCCTTGTTCTCCGATTCCACGACGACGTCGGCGATTTCGTGCCGTCGTTCAAGGGCTTTCAACAATGCGTCCGCGATTTCGCGGCGGGCGGCTTTGCGGTCCTGGTCGGTCATTGCACCAGCCTAGAACGCCGGTGGTGTCACCGCGCTACATCGACGGCTTCCCAGCTCGCCGAAGCGCTGATAGCGATCCTCCACAGCGCTCGCCCAGGCGGGGTCGGGCTCGACGGTGCGCTCGATGCGCGCCCATCGGGCGGCATCGGCGATGGTCGTTTCCAGGCCGACCGCCATGCGCGCCAGGAAGGCCGCTCCCAGCGCGGCCCCTTCCGCGACTCCGGACACCTCGACGGGGCGCCCGGTGGCATCGGCGATGGCCTGCAGCCATGGCCCGACTCGGGTGCCGCCGCCGGTGGCTACGATGCGCGAGACCGGCGCACCGCCGAGTTCGATGAGCCTGCGGACCACGAAGCCGGACGCCTCATAGGCGGCCCGCCGTAGCGCGGCGGCGTCGTGAGTCAGATCCAGGGCCTCGAGCACGCCCCGCCGGTCCCGATCGTGAAACGGGGTGCGCTCACCGCGCAGATAGGGTGCCCAGACCGGAACGCGCCCGGGTTCGACGGCGGTCGGGTCCGCCGCTGCCACAACGCGATCCACCCAACCCAGGAACAGCCCGCCCGCATTGCTGGCCCCGCCGATCTGGCTCTTGCCGGGCGTGGTGTGCGGAATGGTCCACAATCCGGGCATCTGCCGGGCCTCCGAGATGGTGGTCCACACGATCAGCGTGGTGCCGCACATCACCAGCACGTCGCCGTCGCGATCGGTGCCGGCGACGATCTGTTCGCACAGCGCGTCGATGGCGCCGGTGGCCAGCGCGGCATCGGTGCCGCGCACCTGCCCGACTACGGCCCCCATGCTCTCGACCCGGGGCATCTGCTCGACGGCCGCGCCGCGCTCGGCGCAGGCTTCGGGATTCCAGCCGGTCCCGTCGAACAACGGGAACGCCGTGGCGGCGGTGGCGATGTCGATCACGGGCTGGCCCGCCAGCGCGTGGTTGGCCACCGCGGGCGCGGGCCAATATCCGGCGGCGCCCGGCGCGTGGGCGGCCGTCCAGCGCAGGAACTCCGCGGCCTCGCCGAGCGCGGGCAACGGCTGCGCGTCGCCGTCGGGCGTGCGGCCCCTGCCGTCCCCGTAGAGGAGTCCCGGCGTGATGGGCGTGCCGCTGTCGTCGACCGCGGTCATCGACGGCACCATCGCCGAGACGGCCGCCGCCGCGATGCCGGGTTGGTGGATCAGCTCGCCCAGCGCTGCCGACGGTCCACGCCGCCACGCCGCCTCGGCGTCGTGCTCCAGGCGGTCGGGTGCCGGGACCCGCAGCTCGTGCGGGATGCGCACGCGGCCGGTCACGTTGCCGTCGGCGTCGGCGGCTATCGCTTTGACCGCGGTGCTGCCGACGTCGATGCCGATTGTGACGTCTTTGCGTGACACGGGCGTCACCGTACGCCAGCATTGGCACTCGTGACGTCCAAACCGCGCGCCTTGGTGACCGCCCCGATGCGGGGAGCGGGCTTCGCCAAACTGCGCGAGCTGGCCGACGTGGTGTACGACCCTTGGCTCGAGCAGACGCCGCTGCGCATCTACAGTCCCGAGCAGCTGGCCGATCGGATCACCGCCGAGTCCGCCGAAATCGTGGTGGTGGAAGGTGATTCGGTGCGCGGCCCGGTGTTCGAGCAGGGCGTGCGGGTGATCGCGTCCACCCGCGGCGACCCCAACAACGTCGACATCGCGGGCGCAACCGCGGCCGGCATCCCGGTGCTCAATACCCCGGCCCGCAACGCCGATGCCGTCGCCGAGATGACGGTGGCCCTGCTGCTGGCCGCCACCCGTCACGTGCTTGCCGCGGACGCGGATGTACGCAGCGGCAACATCTTTCGCGACGGCAGCATCCCGTATCAGCGATTTCGAGCGGCCGAGATCGCAGGACTCACCGCGGGCCTGGTGGGCCTCGGCGCCGTCGGCCGGGCGACGCAATGGCGGTTGTCCGGATTAGGCCTGCGAGTCATCGCGCACGACCCCTACAACCCCGATGCCCGGCACAGCCTCGACGAGCTGCTGAGCGAGGCCGACGTGGTCTCGCTGCACGCCCCGGTCACCGACGCCACCGCCGGCATGATCGGCGCGCGGGAGTTCGCCGCCATGCACGACGGCGTGGTCTTCCTCAACACGGCGCGCGCCCAGCTGCACGACACCGATGCCCTGGTCGACGCGCTGGCCGCGGGCAAGGTGGGCGCAGCGGGGCTCGACCACTTCGCCGGCGAATGGCTGCCGGTCGATCACCCGCTGGTGAGGATGCCCAACGTGGTGCTGACGCCACACATCGGGGGCGCCACCTTCGACACCGAGGCGCGGCAGGCGCAGATGGTGGCCGATGACCTGGAGGCGCTGCTGGCCGGCAGGGCGCCCGTTCATATCGTCAACCCGGAGGTGTTGGGGCCATGAAGCACGTCGACAACCCGGAAGCCGCGGTGCTGGACGCCGCCAAGGACATGCTGCGCCGCGGCCTGGTCGAGGGGACAGCCGGAAACATCTCGGCCCGGCGCGCCGACGGCAACGTCGTCATCACCCCGTCGTCGGTGGACTACCGCGATATGCAGCTCGACGATCTGGTGGTGATCGACGCGGACGGCTCGGTGCTGCAGGCGGCCGAGGGCAGGTCGCCGTCGTCGGAGATGCAACTGCACCTGGCCTGTTATCGGGCCTTCGACGACATCGGCAGCGTCATTCACAGTCATCCGGTGTGGGCGACCATGTTCGCCATCGCCCACGAATCGATCCCGGCGTGCATCGACGAGTTCGCGGTGTACTGCGGCGGCGACGTCCGGTGCGCCGACTATGCCGCATCGGGCACGCCCGACGTCGGCATCAACGCCGTGAAGGCGCTGGAGGGCCGCGGCGCGGCGCTGATCGCCAACCATGGCCTGGTGGCGGTGGGACCGCGGCCCGACAAGGTCTTGCACATCACCGCCCTGGTCGAGCGGACCGCCCAAATCGTTTGGGGCGCACGCGCACTCGGTGGCCCCGTGCCAATACCAGACGACGTCAACCGCAACTTCGCATCGGTCTACGGCTACCTGCGCGCCAACACCTGATGCGCCCGATCCGGTTGGGCCGCGCCAGCGTGACGCGAATCCTGGAACTCCAATTCGACCTGAAAACAAGCTATTTCCTGCAGACGCCGCCGTCCGGCTGGCGGGACAATGCCGATCTGCTGGTGCCGGACTTCTTCGATCCCTCGACCGACGTGTGGCACATCGCGGTCCAAAGTTGGGTCATCGAAGTCGACGGGTTGACGGTCGTCGTGGACACCGGTGTCGGCAACGATCGCCAACGCCCGCACATGCCGCCTCTGGACCACCTGAACACGGGCTTCCTGGCCGCGCTGCGTACCGCTGGCATCGACCGCACCGCCGTGGACGTGGTGGTCAACACCCACGTCCACTCCGACCATGTCGGGTGGAACACGATGCTCGAGAAAGATGCATGGGTCCCAACCTTTCCCAATGCCCGATACCTGGTGCCGGCCGCCGACTACCGCCACTTCGCACCCGATGGGCCCGCGGGCGAACAGCCCGGTGACAGGCTCGTGTTCGCCGACAGCGTGCTACCCATCGACGCGGCGGGCCAGCTCGTCCAATGGTCGGACGACTACCAGATCAGTCCGTCGCTGCGACTGCGGCCCGCGCCCGGACACACGCCGGGCTCCTCCGTGCTGTGGCTGGACGCCGGGCAGCCGGCGGTCTTCGTCGGCGATCTCACCCACAGCCCACTGCAGCTGCGCCGGCCGGCCGACGCGTGCGCCTTCGACGTCGACGCGCCCGCCGCCGCGCTCACGCGCCGGCGGATATTCACCGAGGCCGTCCAAGCGAAGGCCGCCTTGATCCCCGCGCACTACCCGGGTCACGGTGGCGCAACGATCCGCGCGGTCTCCGACCGGTTCGACGTTGCCCAGTGGCTGGACATCGAATCTCTCTGACGCCATTCACGGGGCGAGGCCCGGTGCGCGCGGGCGAACAGCCGGCTGAAATAGCCGGGATCGGATATCCCGACCCGCCTGGCCACTTCCGCGACCGACAGGTCGGTTTCGGCCAGCAGCACGCGGGCGGCGGTCATCCGGCGGTCGGTGATCCACTCCCCGACAGTGCGTCCGGTGCGGCGGCGTACCACCGTCGTGAGGTGGCCCGAGGTCATTCCGAGCTCGCCGGCCACGTCGCGCAGCGACAACGGCCCGGCGTGACGCCGGTCGATCACTTCGAAGACATCGGCCAGCAGCGGTTCCCCGCTGCGTCGCAGCTGGGCCACCACCGGCCCCGCCAACCGCGCAAGGTCGATCAACAACAGGGTCAGGTGCGCCAGCGTCGCCTGTCGATAACCATCCTGGCGCTCGCGCAGTTCCATTTCGATCGAACCGATCGCGGCGTCCCACGCCGTCCGCCGCACCGCGGGCACGTCGAGGCGCAGGATGCCGCCGACCTGTCCGTGCAGGAATGGGAACAGCAGCGGGTGCGCCCGCCACGCCGGCCACGGCGATCGCGCGTCCTCCCCGAGCGCGGCCGGGTCGAAGAACACAGCCACCCCGGCGTCACAACGATCCAGGCGCTCGGGGTCGAGCACCTGGCCCGCGGCCGCCACGTAGACCAGCCCAGCCGCGGGCAGGTACCAGAGCGCGGGGAAGTCGTGAATGTGGCGACCGCGCTCGATGAAATCCTCGGGACCCGACCGCACCACCGATACCGGGGGCGTTTCCGGATCGGTGCGGTACTCGTAAATCGGCACGCCCGCGCGCTGCCGAACCAACCTAGCGGGCCGCGTCATACACCAAAGATAGTCCCATTTTCACCAAGGATCACCCAATTCTGTGGGGATGCAGCGGTTCACCATGGACTCTGTGACCAAACATCATCCACATGATTACCTGCCGGCCGCCGGCCACGATGCGCTACTCCCCTGCTACGACGTGATCAGCCGCTTGTTGGGCATGAACCGGGTCTATGAGACTTTGATCGAGCAGGCGGAGCTAGCCGAAGGCCAGCGCGTCCTGGAAATAGGCTGCGGCACGGGCAATCTCACGACCCGGGTCAAACGGTCACATCCCGCCGTGGAGGTGATCGGATGCGACCCTGACCCCCGCGCGCTGGATCGGGCCCAGCGGAAAGGGCACGGGTGCAACGGTATTCGGTTCGAACAGGGCTACGCCGAGCAGCTACCGTACGCCGACGGCGGTTTCGACCGGGTGCTGTCTTCGATGATGCTGCACCACATCGCCGATGACGCGAAACCCGCCGCGGCGGCCGAGGTGTTCCGCGTCCTGCGCCCCGGCGGCAGGCTGCACCTGGTCGACATCGGCGGCGACACGACCACCGAACACGGCCTGGCGGCGCGGCTGATCAGGCGCAACCGGCACGCCGCAGGCAACTTCGGCGACGCGATTCCGCGCCTGCTGTGCGGGGCCGGTTTCGACTGCACTGAGGTCGCCACGCATCGGCAGCGCATGGTTGGACGACTCACCTACTATCGCGCGACGCGCCCCGCCTAGCGGCCGCTCGAGGCGGACTGGTGGTGATTCGTAGACGCCTACGATGTCAAACATGGCGCCATACCGCGTAGTCCAGTGGTCAACCGGCAACATTGGCAGCCGAGCGCTCGGCATCCTGCTGGACCGTGACGACCTCGACGTGGTCGGCGTTCATGCCTTCGGCTCGGACAAGGTGGGCCGCGACGCGGGCGCGCTTGCCGGCCGCGCCCCGATCGGCGTGGCCGCGACCGCCGACGTCGACGCTTTGATCGAGCTGCGGCCGGACTGCGTGAACTACATGCCCCGCGTCATCGACTACGAGCTGGTGATCAGGATGCTGCGCTCCGGCATCAACGTCGTGACGACGGGAGATTTCCTGACCGGTACCCATCACCCGGCCGAACTCCCGGCGCTCGAGGAGGCGGCGCGGCAGGGGGGCGCGACATTCCTGGGCACCGGATTCGAGCCGGGCTTCATCAACGTCGTCGCCGGGTTCCTCACCGGTGCCTGCCGACGGATCGACAGCGTCACGCTCGTCGAAACATTGGACTGCACAACCTATCCCGTACAGGACGTGTGGAAGGTGCTGGGATTTGGCAAACCACCCCGTGAGCCGGTGACGCACCTGGATCCGGAGACGCAGCGATACGGCTTCGGCTACTTCGAGACGCTGGACATGATTGCCACAATGCTGGGCACCGAGCTCGACTCCAAGGAGGCATTCGTCGAGCCCGCGGTGCTGACAAGGGATCTCAATCTGGGCTGGGTGGACTATGCGGCCGGAACCGCCGGGGGGCAGCGTCGCACCTATCGCGGCTATCGTGGTGGCCGCCCCGTGGTCGAGCTGGCCATCTGCTGGACCATGAGCGACGACGCGCTCGAACCGAAATGGAACGACCCGAAAGGCTTCAGCGTGGTGATCGACGGCGAACCGTACGTCGACGCGACGATCCGGTTCGGCCACCCCGGGCAGGACGTGATGACGGTACTTATGGACAGCACCGCGGTCGCGGCGGTCAACGCCATCCCGTTTCTCTGTGACGCGCAACCCGGCGTCATTACCCCGATCGACCTGCCGATCACCGGATCCCGGGGGGCACTCGCCTAACGCTGGTCGATCCCCACCTTCACCGCGCCGCTTTCGCCCTGGTTGGCGATGGCCAAGAAGGCGTCTCGCCATTGCTCCAGCCGGAAGGTGTGAGTCAGCATGGGGCGCAGATCAATTCGGCCGGCCGCAACCAGGTCGAGGTAGTGGGCGATGGCGTGCTTGCGCTGCCCGTCCACCTCTTCGACGCCGAAGGCGTTGGAGCCGACGTACGAGATCTCCTTGAAGTAGAGCGGGCTGTCCTCCCAGCGCCCGGGGGCATGAACACCGGCCTTCACCAACGTCCCCCGCGACCGCAGGACCCGGACGCCGACTTCGAAAGTTTCGGGCTTGCCGATGGTGTCGTAGACGACGTCGACGGCGCCCGGGTGTGCCATCGGCAGACCCTGCAGCGGCTGGCGCAGCCGGCCACCACCCCAGGCGACCAGATCCTCGATGACGGCCAGCCGCGGTTCGTGCGAAAGAACTTTCGCGGCGCCGAACCGGCGGGCCAGTTCGGCCTGCGCGGCGAAGCGCGCCACCACAGCGACGGCCACGCCGGGATAGAGCGCCCGCAGGATGGCGACCGCACACAACCCCAGCGAGCCGGCCCCGTACACCAACGCGGCACCGGCCTCGGGCGGCGGATGGCGGGTGACCGCGTGCAGCGACACCGAGAACGGGTCGGCGAGCACGGCCAGCTCGTCGGGAATCGAGTCCGGCACGGCGAACAGCATGCTGTCGTGGGCGGGCATCAGCTCGGCGTAGCCTCCCGTCACGTCGGCCGAGACCCCGGTGTGAATGCCGGGCTTGATGTCGCCGTCGGCGAAACTCCAGCACAGGGTGTAGTCACCGGCTTCGCATGCGGGACAGGGCGGTTGGATGCCACGCGGCCCGCAGGACAGCCACGGATTGAGCACCACCCGCTCCCCCACCTGCAGCCCCCGGGCCTTGGGGCCCAGCGCCACCACATCGGCGACCACCTCGTGGCCCATGACTTGCGGGAACGAACAGAATGCCGCCATGGCGTTGTCGGTGTCGCCCTCGCCGAAATCCATCAGGATCTGCTTGGAATCCGACCCGCAGATTCCGGTCAGCCGCGGCCGGGTGATCACCCAGTCCTCATGCGGCAGTTCTGGATCCGGTAGATCGCGCAGGGCGGTCGGGGTTTGCGCCAGGTTCTGGGTCAACGGGTTGGCATAGACGGGAACCTCGAAAGGCTCCGGCGGCACGCCGTAGACCAGTGCCTTCATCGGGATGCCATCCCCGCCGCCCCGGCGATGAACGCATCCAGGTCGGCGTTCTTGGCGTCAACGACGGCCTTCATGTCGGGCAGGTAGTGCTCGAAGCGCTCACTGCCCAGAGCCTCGATGATGCCGTCGGCCACCATGTCCGGGGCCACCTTGGGTCCCTGGTAGAGCGGTTCCTCGCTGCCCGGGTGGTCCCAGATCTCGGTGTCGACCGGGCCCGGCTCGATCAGCTTCACCGAGATCGGCGTGTCGTGCAGGTCGACGGCCATCGCCTCGCTCCAGCCGCACAGCGCGAATTTGCTTGCACAGTAGGCGGTTTCGTGGACTATTCCGAGCCGGCCGCCGACGCTGGACACGTTGACGATCATGCCCGATCCGCGTGTCAGCATCCGCGGCAACAGCGCCAGCGTCAGGCGCATCGGGGCGAAGAAGTTGACCCGCATGACGTCTTCGGCCTCGCCCGGGTCCAGTGCGACGACGCTGCGCCGCTTGGGTATCGCGGCGTTGTTGATCAACACGTCGATGCCGCCGAGCTCATCCCAGGCCCGCAGCGCCAAGTCACCCAACCCCGACGTGTCGGCCAGGTCGGCCACGAACATGGCCGATGCGGGTGAGGTGTGCCGGCAGTCGGCCAGCACCTCGCCCAGCCGATGCCACCGGCGCGCCATCAGCCCCACCACCGCGCCCCGGGCGGCCAGCTGTCGCGCCAGTGCCGCCCCCAATCCCGACGAGGCGCCCGTGATGAGCACCCGTTTACCAGCCGCCGCGTACGCCATCAGTCAAGGTTGCCGCGAATCGCGGGAAGCGTACAGTGAGAGAAGCTTGTTATATCGGCTAAATATTAGATTGACTACCTCCGATAGGGGCACAAACATGACCTCCACCAGGTACGAAGGCGACACCTGGGACCTGGCGTCCAGCGTCGGCGTGACCGCGACGATGGTCGCGGCGGCCCGCGCGATGGCCACCCGCGCCGACAAACCGCTGATCGACGACCCGTTCGCCGAGCCGCTGGTCAAGCTGGTCGGCGTGGATCTGCTCTCCCGGCTGGCCAGCGGCGAGCTGGATCCCGCCGAGCTGAACGACGTGCACGACGGCGCCGCGGGGTCCGCCGGGGCGATGTCGCGGATGGCCGACAACATGGCGGTCCGCACCAAGTTCTTCGACGAGTTCTTCCTGGCCGCGACCAACGCGGGTATCAAGCAGGCGGTGATCCTGGCCTCCGGGCTGGACGCGCGCCCCTACCGGTTGGCGTGGCCGGCCGGGACGGTCGTCTACGAGGTGGACCAGCCGCAGGTCATCGAATTCAAGACCCGCTCCCTTGCCGATCTGGGCGCTACCCCCACCGCCGAGCGGCGCGTGGTGGCCGTCGATCTGCGCGACGACTGGCCCACCGCGCTGCGCAACGCCGGCTTCGACCCGTCCCAGCCCACAGCGTGGAGCGCCGAGGGCCTGCTCGGCTACCTGCCGCCCGAGGCGCAGGACCGCCTGCTGGACACCATCACCGAGCTCAGCGCCCCGGGCAGCCGGCTGGCCACCGAGAGCGCACCCAACCCCGAGCCCGGCGCTGAGGAGAAGATGAGGGAGCGCATGCAGACGATCTCCGAGCGCTGGCGCGCGCACGGGTTCGAGCTGGACATGGCGGGGCTGGTCTACTTCGGCGAGCGCAACGAGGCGGCTGGATACCTGGCGGATCGCGGGTGGCGGCTGAACAGCGCCAGCATCCGAGAGCTGTTCGCGGCCAACGGACTTGACCCGCTCACCGACGACGACATGCGGATGGGCGAGATGCTGTACACCTGGGGGATCTATGAGTGAGGGACGCACCGAGGGCGACAGCTGGGACCTCGCGTCCAGCGTGGGAGCGACGGCCACGATGGTCGCCGCATCCCGCGCCGTGGCGTCGCAGGGACCCAACCCACTGCTTGACGATCAACTGGCCGATCCCCTGGTCCGCGCCGTCGGGCTGGACCCCTTCATCCGGATCATCGACGGTGAGATCGATTTCGCCGACGACCCGCTGATGAACCGCAAGACCAGGGCCGAGCAGATCACCGTGCGCACCAGGTTTTTCGATGACTTCTTCATCAATTCCGGTGTCCGCCAAGCGGTGATCTTGGCTTCCGGCCTGGACACCAGGGCCTACCGCTTGTCGTGGCCCGCGGGCGCGGTGGTTTACGAGATCGACCAACCGCAGGTCATCGCGTTCAAGACCAAAACGCTGGCCGGCCTCGGTGCCACTCCGACCGCCGAGCGCCGCACCATCAGCATCGACCTGCGCGAGGACTGGCCAACTGCCTTGCGTGAGGGCGGATTCGACGTCACCCAGCCGACCGCATGGAGCGCCGAAGGGCTGCTACCCTACCTGCCGCCCGAGGCCCAAGATCGGCTGTTCGACAACATCACCGCGCTCAGCGCGCCGGGGAGCCGACTGGCCACCGAACACGTTCCTGACCCCAATTCCTTCACCGACGAGCGCATGCAGCGCATCACCGAGCGGTGGCGGCGCGCCGGGTTCAACCTCGACGCGGGTGACCTGTTCTACCGGGGTGAGCGCAGCGTCGTGGTCGACTACCTGACCGGGCACGGCTGGGATGCGACGGCCTACGCCGTCAGGGAACTGTACGCGCACAACGGCTTCGAATTCCCGGAAGAACTGGTTGCGGCCTTCGGCGACCTGAGTTATGTCGCCGCGACCCTCAAGTAGGGCTCGGGTTAGGGTTCCAACTATGTCACGCAGTCACGACGATGAGTGGGATCTGGCGTCCAGCGTCGGCGCGACCGCGACGATGGTCGCGGCCGGGCGTGCGATGGCGACCAAGGATCCCCGCGGTTTGATCAACGATCCGTTCGCCGAGCCGCTGGTGCGCGCGGTCGGGGTGGAGTTCTTCACCAAGATGATGGACGGCGATCTCGATCTGGATGCCGTCGAGAATGCCTCGCCGGTGCGGATCCAATCGATGGCCGACGGAATGGCCGTGCGCACCAAGTACTTCGACGATTACTTCATCGGTGCCACCGGCGGCGGGGCGCGCCAGGTGGTGATCCTGGCTTCCGGGCTGGACTCGCGCGCCTACCGGTTGCCCTGGCCGCCCGGCACGGTGGTCTACGAGATCGATCAGCCGCGAGTGATCGAGTTCAAGACCGCAACCCTGGCCGATGTGGGCGCCGAACCGACGGCATCGCGTCGCACCATTCCCATCGATCTGCGCGCGGACTGGCCCGCGGCGCTGAAGGCGGCGGGATTCAGTCCGGCGGCGCCGACGGCCTGGCTGGCCGAGGGCCTGCTGATCTATCTGCCGCCGGAGGCCCAGGATCGGCTGTTCGACAACATCACCGCGCTCAGTGCGGCCGGCAGCACCATCGCCACCGAATTCGTGCCCGGCATCGTGGATTTCGACGCGGAACGGGTGCGCGAGATGTCCGGTTCGTTTCGGGAACACGGCGTCGACATCGACATGGCGTCGCTGGTCTACGCGGGCGAACGCAACCACGTCATCGACTATCTGTCGAGCATCGGATGGCAGGCCGAGGGCGTAACGCGTACGGAACTCTTTGGGCGCAACGGCATCGAGGTGCCCGCACCGGAGAACGACGATCCGCTCGGCGAAATCGTCTTCATCAGCGCCAAGCTGACCGGCTCGCCCCCATCGGACTAGAGTCGCCGGGGTCCCTCCCACAGCGCGCTGGTCCCGCTGTAGGACCGTTCGACGTTGTCCAGGATGCCGCCGATGGTGCGACCGAGCAGCGCGCCGAGAGCATCGGGCAGCGACGCCGCGGCCGGTTGCGAGGAGGCCCGCGGCCTCAGCATGTCCAACAGCGATCCGCCCGGGTAGGTCACTATCCGCACCTCGGTGTCCTCGTCCAGTCCGGCAAGGATTTTCGCCCGGCGCAGCGCGGTTCGGAAGCCGCCCAGTTCGTCGACCAAGCCCCGCTCGCGCGCGTCGGCGCCGGTCCACACCCGGCCCCGGGCGACGCGGTCGACGGCCTCGGTGGTCAGATTGCGGCCATCGGCGACCCGCTCCAGGAAGTCCGCGTACACCAAGTCGGCTTCGGCCTCTTGGCGGGCGCGCTGTTCGGGGGTAAACGGGGCCTCGATCGACCAGGCATCGGCATTGGCGTTGGTACGCACGGTTTCCAGCCCGACGCCCAACCGCTCCAGCAGATCACGTAACACCAGCTTGCCGGTGAACACGCCGATGGAACCCGTGATGGTTGCGGGGCTTGCCACGATCGCGTCGGCGGCCACCGCGACGTAGTAGCCGCCGGATGCGGCGACCGCACCCATCGACGCCACCACCGGCTTGCCCCGTTTGCGAGCCCGTTTCACTTCTCGCCACAGGGTTTCCGATGCGGTGACCGAGCCTCCTGGGCTGTTCACCCGCAGCACGATCGCCGACACCGAGTCGTCGGCGGCGGCTTCCCGCAGGGCCGCGGCGATGGTGTCGCCCCCGACGGTGGAATTGCCGAACGGCAGGAACTGGGGACCACCACGCCCGTCGACGATCTCGCCGTCGACGTTGATGACGGCCACTGTCGGCTTGGCGCGGAGGCCGGGAACCGAAGGAACGGGCGGGGTCAGCCGTGACCGGACCGCACCCGCGTAGCGTGACACGTACAGCCGCGGTGGTGTTGTGTCGGAAACATCCTCCACCCCAACCATTTCCGCGATCCGCTCATAGGCTTCGTCCCGGAATCCGATCCGGTCGACCAGGCCTGACGCCACCGCCTCCTCGCGCAACAGCGGGGCACGATCGGCCAGCGCGTCGAGCCTGGCGGCATCGAGCTTGCGTGATTCCGCGACCGCCTCCCACACCTGCTCTTGAACGCTCTGCAACATCCGCGTGACGGCCTCGCGGTGGGCCTCGGTGAATCCGTGCTCGGTGTAACGGTTTACCGCCGACTTGTATTCGCCGCGCGCGACGAATTGGGGTTCGATGCCGGCCTTGTCGAACGCGTGGCGCAGGAAGGTGGCATTGCTGGCGAAGCCGATCAGTCCGACGCTCCCGGCGGGCTGCATCCAGACCTCACCAAACGCCGAAGCCAGGTAGTACGACAGCGTGCCGGGGTAGGTCTCGGCCCACGCCAGTGACGGCTTGGCGGCGGTGAAAGCGACGACTGCCTCGCGCAGCTCCTGCACCGAGGCCGAGGGCGACGCCGTGAGTTGCACACGCGCAATCAGCCCAGCGACCCGCGGATCCTCGGCCGCCCGGTAGATGGCCGCCACAATGTCGCGCAGCGCTGTCGGCCGGCTCCCCCCGCTGATGATGGCCAGGGGATCAAAGCCTGACGTCTCCGGCGGCATCGCGCGCAGATCCAATTCGAGCACGCAGCCGTTGGGCACGCCATGATGACGGGCGGTGTCGACCCGTCCGGCGAGGGCCCGAACCTCATCGACGCCGGGGACCGAAGGCAGGAAAGCGAACATGTCTGCAGACTACCGATGAGCGGCCGTACGGTGGTCGGGTGAGCTTTGCCATCGCTATCCCGCAGTTCGATTACGACGGCTTTGATGGAGCGGGGCTGCGCGCTTTCCTCACACGAGCCGAAGAGCTCGGATTCGAGGGCGGCTGGCTGCTCGAGCAGATCATCGGGCCGGCACCGCTGCTGGCACCGCTGGAGCTGCTGGCGTATTGCGCGGCCTGTACCGAACGGCTGCGACTGGGCGTCGCGGTTTTGGTGACGTCGTTGCACGACCCGCTGCAGTTGGCCGCGGCCGCGACCGCAGTCGACCGCCTGAGCCACGGCCGGCTCGACCTCGGTGTCGCACCCGGCGGCGGTAGGCGACAATTCGCCGCGTTCGGCGTCGACAAGGACACCTTCATCTCGTACTTCACCGAGGGCCTGGAACTGATGAAGGCGGCGTGGTCCGACGAGCCGAGGGTGACGTTTCACGGTCGATTTCGCGACGTCGACGATTTGCCGATTCAGCCCAAGCCGGTGCAGCGGCCCCATCCGCCGATCTGGTTCGGGGGCCTCGCGCCCAAGGCGCTGGCCCGCGCGGTGCGGCACGGCGACTCATTCCTGGGCGCCGGATCGTCGACCACCGAGGCGTTCGCCGGGGCGGTGACCGTCGTGCGCCGCGAGCTCGACGAGCAACAGAAGGACCCCGCGAATTTCACCATCGGCAAACGGGTCTACCTGATGGTCGACGACGACGCCGCCAGGGCCCGGGAACGGGTGCTCGACGGGCTGGACCGCATCTACGGACGGATGCCGGGCGTGCAGGACGTCCCGGTGTCCGGCACACCCGACGACGTGGTCCGCGGGTTGCGTGCGGTCATCGACGCCGGGGCGCAGATGGTGCTACTGAATCCCGTCGGCACGGATGCCGCCGAGAACCGCGAGCAGATGGAACGCCTTGCTGCGGAAGTGATTCCGCAGCTGTCCTAGCTAGGACAGCTCGGTCGCCGAACCGCCTGCGGCGGTGATCTTCTCGCGGGCGCTGCCGCTGAACTTGTGCGCGGTCACCTCGACCTTGACCGTCAGCTTGCCGTCGCCGAGGACCTTGACCAGCGAGTTGCGCCGAACCGCACCCTTGGCCACCAACTCGTCCACGCCGATCGAACCGCCCTGCGGAAAAAGCCGATTGAGGTCGCCGACGTTGACGATCTCGTACTCGGTGCGGAACCGGTTGCGGAAGCCCTTCAGCTTGGGCAGCCGCATGTGGATCGGCATCTGGCCACCCTCGAAGGTCGCCGGCACGTTCTTGCGTGCCTTGGTGCCCTTGGTACCGCGACCGGCGGTCTTGCCCTTGGAGCCCTCACCGCGACCGACCCGGGTGCGGGCGGTCTTCGAACCGCGCGCGGGCTTGAGATCGTGCAGCTTGATCGTCATTTCTTGCTACCTCCGGTGCCCTTGGCCGTCGCCTCGGCCGGCTCCACCTCGACGAGGTGGCTGACCACCGCGATCAGGCCGCGGGTCTGCGCGTTGTCCTCGCGGATCACCGAGTGGCGAATCCGCCGCAGACCCAGGGTGCGCAGGGACTCACGCTGCTTCCAGCGGGCCCCGATGGTGCTGCGCACCTGGGTGATCTTCAGTTGACTGCTCATGGTTGTGCCCCCGAAGTCTGGGCCTCTCGTGCCGCCGCACTGGCCATCGCGTCACTTTCGCGGCGCGCCTTGAGCATTCCGGCCGGCGCAACGTCCTCGATGGGCAGGCCGCGGCGAGCGGCCACCTCCTCGGGACGCTGCAGCAGCTTCAGCGCCGCGACGGTCGCGTGCACCACGTTGATCGCGTTGTCACTACCCAGCGACTTCGCCAGGATGTCGTGCACGCCGGCGCATTCCAGCACCGCGCGAGCCGCGCCACCGGCGATCACACCGGTACCGGGGCTGGCCGGGCGCAGCAGCACCACTCCGGCGGCCGCCTCACCCTGCACCGGGTGGGTGATGGTCCCGCGGATCAGTGGCACCCGGAAGAAGCCCTTGCGGGCCTCCTCGACGCCCTTGGCGATGGCCGCGGGAACCTCCTTGGCCTTGCCGTAGCCGACGCCGACCATGCCGTGGCCGTCGCCGACGATCACCAACGCGGTGAAGCTGAATCGGCGACCACCCTTGACCACCTTGGAGACACGGTTGATCGCGACGACCCGCTCCAGGTAGTTGCTCTTGTCGCCGTCGCGGTCGCGGCCGCCACGACCGCCGTCGCCGCGGCGACCGCGGCTGTCGCGGTCCCCGCGCGAGTCACGGCTGTCGCCGGCGCCCTGTCCGCCGGTCGGCTGCTCCGCCATTATGCGGTCCTTCCAGTCGTGTTCAAGCTCTTCGTCATTCCGCTGTCCATCAGAATTGCAATCCGTTCTCGCGTGCGGCATCGGCCAGCGCCGCGATCCGTCCGCCGTAGGTGTATCCGCCACGGTCGAAGACCACGGTGTCGATGCCGGCGGCCTTGGCGCGCTCGGCGATCAGCTGGCCCACCCGCACGCTGCGGGCTTTCTTGTCTCCCTGCAGGCTGCGCACGTCGTCCTCGATCGACGACGCGGCGGCGACCGTGGTCCCGTTCTCGTCGTTGACCAGTTGCACGTGAATGTGTCGCGAGGACCGGTTGATCACCAGCCGCGGACGCTGCGGGGTACCGGCTACCTTCTTGCGCAGCCGCGCGTGCCTGCGCAGCCGAGAGACGCGCCGAGTCGCGGAAACGCTCTGCCCCAACGGCTTTCGCGCGGCGGTGTCAGCTTTTGTTTGCGCCATGATTACTTACCTGTCTTTCCGACCTTGCGGCGGATCTGCTCACCCTCGTAGCGCACACCCTTGCCCTTGTACGGGTCGGGGCGGCGCAGACGGCGGATGTTCGCCGAGATCTGGCCGACCTTCTGCTTGTCGATCCCGGTGATGGAGAACTTCGTCGGCGACTGTACGGCGAACGTGATGCCGTCCGGAGCCTCGATCACCACGGGGTGGCTGTAGCCCAGCGCGAACTCGAGGTTGGAGCCCTTGAGCTGAACGCGGTAACCGACGCCGAAGATCTCCATCTTGGTGGTGTATCCCTGCGTCACGCCGGTGACCAGGTTGGACACCAGGGTGCGCGACAGTCCGTGCAACGAGCGGTTGCGCCGCTCGTCGTTCGGACGGGTGACCACGATCGCGCCATCGTCGTTGCGCGACACGGTGATCGGCTCGGCCACCGTCAAATCCAGGACGCCCTTGGGCCCCTTCACCGACACCTTCTGGCCATCGATCGTCACGTCGACTCCGGACGGAACCGGAACCGGCTGCTTACCAATGCGAGACATAGTGTTTCGTTCCCTCCCCGCCCTTACCAGACGTACGCGAGGACTTCGCCGCCCACGCCCTGTCGGGCTGCCTGGCGGTCGGTCAGCAGGCCCGAGGAGGTGGAGATGATCGCCACACCCAGGCCGCCGAGCACGCGCGGCAGATTGGTGGATTTCGCGTACACCCGCAAACCGGGCTTGGACACGCGGCGCAGGCCGGCGATGCTGCGCTCCCGGCTCGGCCCGTACTTGAGCTGAACGACCAGCGACTTGCCGACCCGAGCATCCTCGGTCCGGTAATCGGTGATGTAACCCTCGCTCTTCAGGATCTGGGCGATGTTCGCCTTGATCTTGGAGTGGGGCAGCGTCACCTCGTCGTGATACGCCGAATTGGCGTTGCGCAGACGTGTCAAGAAGTCTGCGATCGGGTCCGTCATCGTCATGACAGCGTTGGTACCTTCCTCGCGGTGGTTCCCGGTCCGGGCCTGTCGCGCACCTTTTCTGAGTTGGTCGTGGGGGTTAGGGCTGTTACCAGCTGCTCTTCTGCACGCCGGGCAGTTCGCCCGCGTGCGCCATCTCGCGCAGGCAGATCCGGCACAGGCCGAACTTGCGGAAGACCGCGCGCGGGCGGCCGCACCTGTTGCAACGCGTGTAGCCGCGCACCGCGAACTTAGGCTTGCGTGCGGCCTTGTTGACCAGTGCCTTCTTTGCCATCTACTCAGTTCTCCTTGAACGGAAAGCCGAGAGCCCGCAACAGCGCTCGCCCTTCGTCGTCATTCGTCGCCGAGGTGACGACGTTGATGTCCATGCCGCGGACCCGGTCGATCTTGTCCACGTCGATCTCGTGGAACACCGACTGCTCGGCGAGACCGAAGGTGTAGTTGCCGACGCCGTCGAACTGCCTGGGCGAAAGCCCGCGGAAGTCGCGGATACGAGGCAGCGCGATCGAGGTGAGCCGGTCCAGGAACTCCCACATCCGGTCCCCGCGCAGGGTGACCCGCGCACCGATCGGCATGCCCTCGCGCAGTTCAAACTGCGCGATGGACTTGCGCGCGCGACGGATCTCCGGGCGCTGCCCGGTGATCAGACTCAGGTCGCTGACCGCGCCGTTGATCAACTTCGCGTCCCGCGCCGCATCGCCGACACCCATGTTGACGACGACCTTGGTCACCGTCGGGATCTGCATGACGTTGGCGTAGCCGAACTGCTGCTGCAGCGAATCACGAATCTCGCTGCGGTAGCGCTCTTTCAGGCGCGGCTGAACTTTCTCTGCAGTACTCATCAGATGTCCTTGCCGTTGCGCTTGGAGATACGAACACGCTTGCCGGTCTCCTCGTCGACCCGGTAACCGACGCGGGCGGGTTTACCGTCCGAGTCGACGACCATCACGTTGGAGACGTGGATGGGGGCTTCCTGGGTGACGATGCCGCCCGACTGCGCTCCGCGCTGGTTGGTCGAAATCGCGGTGTGCTTCTTGATCCGGTTGACGCCCTCGACCAGCACTCGGTCGCGTTCCGGGTAAGCCTGCAGCACCTTGCCTTTGGCGCCCTTGTCCTTGCCGGCGATGACCAGCACGGTGTCGCCTTTACGGACCTTCATTACAAAACCTCCGGGGCAAGCGAGATGATCTTCATGAACCGCTTCTCGCGCAGTTCGCGGCCCACCGGCCCGAAGATGCGCGTCCCGCGCGGGTCGTTGTCGGGCTTGATGATCACCGCGGCGTTCTCGTCGAACTTGATGTAGCTGCCGTCGGGACGTCGGCGCTCCTTGACCGTGCGCACCACGACCGCCTTGACGACATCCCCACGCTTGACGTTGCCGCCGGGGATGGCGTCCTTGACGGTGGCGACGATGACATCACCGATGCCGGCGTAGCGTCGCGACGAACCGCCGAGCACACGGATGCACAAGATCTCCTTGGCGCCGGTGTTGTCGGCGACCTTCAGTCGCGATTCCTGCTGAATCACTCGATCTCCTGACCTGGTTGCGTGTGCACGGCAGGAGAACCCACCTGGATGAGCATTCGGCGGGCATGACCCACCAAAAACCTGACGTGCGCGGTCTTTGTCACCGAAGGGCACGCGGGGCCGATTCGCACCGGCCGAGGTCTGCCCAAGGCAACCCCTAGAGTCTAGGGGACGACCAGCTCAGAGCCAAATTCTGCGCGAAGGCGACCGGGATCGGGAACGCCGTCGTCATACGAGGGCATCGAATCGGCGATCAATATGTCGACTGCACGTCCTTGACGTGGGAAAACGCCTGCTGGGCCGCTCGCTGAGAACTAGACTTCCGCAATGTTCTCGGAGACGCGGTATGCGATGAACGGCGATCTGCGCATCGCGTATCGCGCGTCGCCCAGAGGTTCTCGCGACATCGTTTTCGTTCCGAACTGGTTCACGTGCTGCGAGCTTCTTCCGGAGCTACCGTCCGTTCAAGGGTGGGTCGAGGCCATGAGGTCGCTCGGGCGACTGATCTTTTTCGACCAGCCGGGCACGGGAGCCTCGGATCCGGTCACGCCGGAGGCTCTGCCGACCTTGGAGCAGTGGGCCGACAGCATCACCGCGGTGCTTGACCATCTAGGAAGTCGCGAAGCGGTCCTCGTCGCGTTTGATGGCTCGTTCGCGACAGGGGCGCTGTTCGCGGCAACACATCCATCCCGCACTGCGGCGCTCGTCGTGCTTGAGGGCTACGCCATTCCGCAGGCTGAAATGACGACTGAAGCGCCCGCGTCGGAAGAAATCATTGCCGCCGTGGTCGCCATGTGGGGCACGGGCGAGTTAGAGCATGTCTTGAATCCGGACATGCCGTGGAACGAGGAGATCCGCGCAGCTTGGGCTCGATACGAACGCTTGGCGGCGAGCCCAGCGACCGTCGCCCTCATGCAGCCGCTCCTGTCCGAAGTGGACGTGCGAGCGGTGCTTCCGACAATCCGCGTGCCCACCCTCGTCCTCCACCACGCCGACGACCCAATCGCCCTGCCAGTTTTAGGGAAGGACGTCGCCGATCGCATATCGGGCGCGAAATACGTTGAGCTGCCGGGGCGCAACTCGTATCACTTCGTCGAACCATGGCGCGATTCGTTCCGGGAGATCGCGAAGTTTCTGACCGGCGAGCAGCCGAACGTGCCTGAGGACCGTGTTCTCGCCACCGTGTTGTTCACCGACATCGTGGACTCGACGCACCGGGCCGCGGCGATGGGTGATCGGGACTGGCGTGCGTTGCTCGACTCGCACGACGCAATCGTGCGTTCGCAGCTGTCCCGCTTCCGGGGCCGCGAGGTGAACACCTCCGGTGACGGCTTCCTGGCGATGTTCGACGGCCCGCAGCGAGCGATCCGCTGCGCCATGGCAATTCGTGACGCGGTGCAGGCGCTGGGCATCCAGGTGCGCGCCGGGCTGCACACCGGTGAGTGCGAGGTGCGCGGCGACGACATCGGCGGGATCGGCGTGCACATCGGCGCGCGGGTGAGCGCCCTCGCCGGGCCGAACGACGTACTGGTGTCCAGCACGCTGCGCGACCTCGTGATCGGGTCAGGGCTCGAATTCGAAGACCGCGGTGCGCACGAGCTCAAGGGCGTGCCCGGCGAGTGGCGTCTGTTCGCCGTCGCCTCTGCGTAAACCGTTGCCCGTCAATCAAAATGGCGGTGGATCGTCGTCGCCATCGGGCGGTGGCGCGGGACCGACGTAGGCGGCCTCGCGTTCTCGACCTTTCGCTTGCCGTGCCTCGCGGTTGTGGCGCCGTTCGGTGGCGATGCGCGCGGCGCGGTTTTGGGCCCGGGTGGTGCGACGTTTGGGCATCATCGCGGTGCGGTCGGCGCAGCGTTCGGGCCTGGGAGTGGCGACTCCAGGCACGTCGCCGGTGGGAACGCACAAACTGGGAAACAGCAGTGCGCTGCCCGGGGTGGTTACGTAGGTGTGTCCGTCAGGCAGCGTCCAAATCACGGTCCCATCCGGTAACTGTCGGTCGCGCCAACCCCAGAACGTCTTCATCAAATGGTGAAGACGGCACAGCGCCTTGAGGTTCGAGGCGTGTGTGGGGCCGCCGTCGGCGTACGGGATCGTATGGTCGAGATCGCACTCGGTGGCCGGACGGTCGCATCCTGGGGCCCGACAGGTCAAATCCCGGCAGCGCACGAAGTCGGCCAGCGCGGTCGAGGGTGTGTAGCGGGTTTCAGCACCCCCCGGTGTCGCCAGCGGCACCAGTCGCGCCGAGCGGCCCAGCTCGACGACCACCTCGGCCGGGATAAGCCCCTCAACGCCGGGCGAGACGGCCGGGGTAAACCCACGGCCCTCGAGGCTGGCCTGGTCGGCGATCACGTGGATCACGACGTTGCTCTTGGGCGCCGGCGCGCCCGCAGCACAATCACTACGCCCGCAGCCGCACACCAGCCGCGAGCCGCCGGCGGCCAACGCCCCCAACGCATCGGCGCGCCGCTGCGTGGCCGTGCGTGGATCGGCGTCGCACACCGTGGCTGCCACCGCATCGAGGCGGCGGTCGAGGGCTTTGCCGTCGGTGGCAAAAATGCTGCCGGTCAGATACGCCATTCCCGAATCATTGGACAACACATCCACATAGCGATCGGCGACCGCGTCCTTGGCGCGGCGCACCGCGTCGGCATCGACGACGGCCACCACCCGGTCCACCGCGGAGGCTAAGCCACCGCGGGTCAGCGAGGGGCGCCGCGACACCAGCCCCGCAACCTGCGCATCGACGCGGGCCAGTACCTCGGCATCCGTGATCAAGTCGGTGCGAAACACGATCGTCTGAAACGCCCGATAATCGATATCGCCCGCCTGAAATGCCTTACCGACCTGCGGTAATCGGTCCCGCATCGCCATCGCATAGCGCAAGTAGCTATGCCCCATCGCCACGCTGCAGCCCAGCGCCGCACCCACCTGCGCGGCCACCGCGTCCCACGCATCAGCAGACCAGTCCGCGCACTCCCCCGACTGCCGACAACGCAGCACCAGCAACTCACCGGCGGCCACCAGCCGCTCAGCGGCCGCCCGCGCCTCCGCGCGCCCGGCCTCGCGCACGCGTTCCAGCAACGCCGCCGACTCGGGCGTCTCCTGGGACGCATACCACCACTCGAACATGCGTTCGATTATGCCAGCGGCCTACGACAATCAGTCGCCCTGCCGAATCCACGCCACGATGTACAGGCTCATGGCCGTGACCAACGCGATCAGCACCCACTGCACGATCGCCTGATCGATCCACGAACCCGGGGGCGGCGCCCCGGGCAGGATGTTGCGCAGCGGGACGATCGCAAACAGGTTCGCGGCGTACCAGGTGGCGAACGGCGGCAAAAACTTCCTCCGGCCCAGCGCCATGGGAATGGCGACCAGCAGTGCCAGCGTGGGCAGACTGATCAGCACCAGGCAGATCCCGAGGTCGAAGATCAGCGGGCCCTTGGCTCGCTTCAGCGTGATCACCACGTTGCCGTTGTCGGTCGCGCGGGAGGTGGGCAGCGCGCTCGGGTCGTGCACCCGGTTGACGCTGATGTCCCAGCCGTCCAGCGCGCCGGTCACCTCGACGCGGGCCGGCACCTTCTTGCGGTTGTCGCCGGTCCCGACGAACGCGTCGGCCGCGATCGGCTCGGTCTGGTAGGAGTCGAACGGCCAGTTACCGGGGTCGCCGTGCGCCTCGATGGTGGTGCTGAGCTGCGCCGGGGCCTTGCCCTTCGGGTATTGCAGGTCGCCCAGGTCGCTCGTCGGATACAGGCGCACCGCGACATCGTTGGCCAGCACGTCAAAACGATTGTCGTACTGGGCAACTCCGGGATAGGCGAGCACCTC
>NZ_LZMB01000049.1 GCF_001673555.1 Mycobacterium sp. 1165178.9
CCTGGCCGCTCACCAGCGCGGGTTTGGCCGAGATGCCGACGACATCGGCATGCCGGGACAGCCGGATCGCCGCGAGGACGCCCGCGTCCCCGAGCCCGGCGACGATGACACGCTTACGGTTCATCCCGTTATCCTGCCCTGCATAGCTTCACCGGCGAGCCGTCGACCGACCCGAGAGCGAGGGGGCACATCAGTTGATCGTCTCGCGCCGGATCGGTAATCCGCAGCGACCGGGGGAGTCGGAGGCCCCGGCGCGTCCACGGTTGAGCGCCGCGCTGCGCGCCGCGGTGCGGGCGTCGGCGCCGCGGCCCGCCGCGGCCCGGCGCGCAGCCAAGGACTTCGATAGGGGCCTGTTTCCGGCGGTCATCGCCGAAATCCGGTGGTCATTCACCCCGCCGCGCACCTGGCTGATGGGTGTGGTGGCCAACGTCATCTTCGCCACCGCCTGGCTGCTGGTTCAGCCGCTGACTCTTGGCCGTCACCACGATTGGGTGATCCTGGTGGGCACCTACTTCTCCTCGTGGGTCCTGGCCGATGTCACCACCACCAATTGTCTGGGCGCCGACCATTACCGCATCCTTCAAGGTTTAGCGGACGGGGTGCCTTTCTGGCGCATCCTGTTGATCAAGAACCTCGCCCTGCTTGCGATCGTCGGGCTGCCCACGCTGGCCGCCGCGGTCGCGTTGACGCTGTGGCTGGAAACGCCGGGGCGGCTGGGCATTACGATTCCCACCGTCGCGGTGCCCATCGTGTCCTGGCTGGGCGTCGGCAACCTCATCTCGGTGCTGCACCCGGTCAGCGCCGAGCCGCTGATCCGGCGCTGGCGCCGGCGCGGCGACCCGCGCCGCACCCGCAGCTGGGTGCTGGCCCTGACATTGCCCTATGCGCTGTACTACGTGGCCGATCCGATGAACGGCGTGGAGCACCGCGTGTTGTGGAAGCAGGCGCCCGCCCTGATCTGGCCGGTGTTGGGGCGTGAAACGAAAAGTTTCGTCCACTTCGCAATCGCCGTGAGCGTGTGGATCGCCGGCAGCGTCGCCGCGGTTTATTGGGTGCGCAGGCGCGGGTTGCAGATCCGCTAGGACACTTGGGGTTTGATCTCTTCGATCACCCACTGCGCATAATCGAGATATTCGTCCACGCCGCCCACGGCGGGGACGGGAACCGCGGTCACGGTCACACCCTGCTCGGCTAGCCAATTCAACCGGTCAACGATCTGCGCGGCGCTCATGCCCGGCCGGTCGGTCGCGCGGCGAGTGACGTGGCCTTCGCCGACCCGGTTGGTGCCGAGCCCGTGCATCACCTCGAATTCGCGGCCGTCGTAAGCGGGTTGGGACTTGATGAAGTCGAGTTTCTGAGCGATCTGTTCGGGCGGTGTGAGAAAGGGCCACCACCCGGACCCGAAGGTGGCCGCCCGGCGCAGCGCCGCATCCGCGTCACCGCCGATCCAGATCGGAAGATGGGGCTTCTGAACGGGTTTGGGCTCAAAGGCGATGTCGGCGAACGACACATACCGGCCTTCGAATCGCGGTGCCCGAGCATCTCGTCATCCCCATCGACCATGTCGAGTTGTCCGGGCCGCACTATCTGCACTCGACGACCGCGCAGGCCTTCATCGCCGGCGCCACCGAGCGGGTGGCCATCAACTCGTGCGTCACCATC
>NZ_LZMB01000050.1 GCF_001673555.1 Mycobacterium sp. 1165178.9
GTCATGGAAATCCTCGGGGGAACGGGCCACTTGTTCGGGCACCACCACCAGCCGGCCCCCGTGCAGCAGGGCACCGAAGATCTCCCACACCGAGACATCGAAGCTATAGGAATGCCACTGCGACCACACCTGCCCCGCCAACTGCATCTGGGCGCCCAGGCAGCCCAGCAGCTGGGTGATGTTGTGGTGGGTGATGGCCACCCCTTTGGGCGCCCCGGTAGTGCCCGAGGTGTAGATCAGATACGCCACATCTTCGGGGGCGGGTGAGACCAGCACGGTGACGGGCTGAGCGGTGGCCGGATCGATATCGGTGACGGGATCGATATCGGTGTGGGGGTCATCGATATGCAGGACGGGCAGGGTGTGGCCGTGGAGGCGGTCGGTGAGTTCGGTGGTGGTGATGACCGCCAGGGGAGCGGCGTCGGTGAGCATGAAATCGATCCGCGCATCGGGTAGGGCGGGGTCGATCGCGAGGTAGGCCGCCCCGGTTTTGAGGATGGCCAGCATCGCGGTGATCGCCTCGGCTGAGCGTGACATCAGCAGTGCCACACAGCCTCCCGGGCGTGCGCCGTGACCGGCCAGCCGATAAGCCAGCCCGGTAGCGGCCCGCTCAAGATCGCCATAGGTCATTGATTGACCCGCGTCGCTGATCGCGACCGCGGTCGGGGTGGCGGTGACCTGGCGTTCGAATAACACCGGCACCGACACCGACTCACCCGCGGGTGTCGCTGTGGTCAGGGCAGCGTGGTTGCCCCAGGTGTGTAGGTGGGTGTGTTCGGCGGCCTCAAGGACATCGATGGTCGACAATGGCCGGTCGGGCTCGGTGGTGATGGTGTCGAGGACTCGGTGCAGCCGGGTGATCAGGGTGTGGATGGTGTCGGTGTCGAACACGTCGGTGCGAAATTCCACGGTGCCGCTGATCCCGGCGGGTTGACCGGTGGGGTTCCAGTGTTCGGCCAGCGACACGGTTAGGTCCATGCGCGCGGTGTGGGTGTTCAGGGGCAGTTGGGTGACGTCGAGGTCGGTCAGGGTTGGGCCGCTGGGGTGGTGTTGCCAGTTCTGCCAGGCCAGCATGACTTGCACCAGGGGGTGATGAGTCAGGCTTCGGGTGGGGTTGAGTCGTTCGACGAGGACCTCGAAGGGCACGTCTTGGTGTTCATAGCCGGCCAGGGCGCGGGCGCGTATTTGGGTGAGCAGCTCGGCTGGGGTGGGATCCCCGTGCAGGTCGACTCGTAGAACCAAGGTGTTGACGAAAAACCCGACCAGTTCATCAAGGGCGGGGTCGCGCCGCCCGGCGATGGGGAATCCCACGGCCACATCGGTGCTGGTGCTCAGTTTGGCCAGCAGGATCGCCAGGGCGGCGTGGACCACCATGAAGCTGGTCGCGTTGTGTTCGCGGGCCAGCCCAGCGATTTGGTGGTGCAGGCCCGCGGGCCAGCTCAGCGTGATGGTGGCCCCCCGTTGATCAGCGATGAGGGGATAGGGCCGATCGGTGGGCAACAGCACCCGTTCGGGCATCCCGGCCAGGGCCTGTTGCCAGTAGGCCAGCTGCGCAGCGATCGGGCTCTGGGGGTCATCGAGATCGCCGAGCTGGGCGCGCTGCCACAGGGTGTAATCGACATACTGCACCGCTAAGGGCGCCCAGTCGGGGGCCCGCCCGCCCGCGCGGCTGGCATAAGCCGCGCTCAGATCACGCATCAGCGGGCGCAGCGACCAGCCATCCACGGCGATGTGGTGGGCCACGGCCACGAACACGTGCTCTTGGGCGCTTAGCGCGAAAAGCCGGGCGTGGAACGGGATTTCGTGGGCCAGGTCAAAGGTGTGCGCGGTGGTGGTCTCGATGGCGTGTTCGAGGTCGGTGTCCGACCAGCCGTCGGCGGCCACTACCTGCCAGCCCACCTCGGCGTGGTCGGGGGCCAGCACCACCTGGTGGGGGATGCCCTGGGGGGCCTGGATCAAGGTGCGCAGGGTTTCGTGGCGGGCCACCACATCGGCCAGCGCGGCCCGTAACGCCTCGACATCGAGGGGCCCCCGCAGCCGCAACGCGGCGGCCATGTTGTAGACCGGGGAGGGTCCTTGCAGCTGCTCTAAAAACCACAACCGGTTCTGGGCGAACGACACCGGCACCGCCGCCGGGCGGGTCATGACGGTCAGCGGGGCCAGCGCCGAGCCCGACCCGCCCAGTCGCGGCGTTAACTGGGCCACCGTGGGCGCTTCGAACACCGCGCGCACCGTCAGCGCGCTGTCCAGGCTGGTGTTGATCGCAGCGATGAGGCGCATCGCGGAGAGCGAGTCCCCACCCAACTCGAAAAATGAGTCATCGATGCCGACTCGTTCGAGTCCAAGGACGTGGGCATAAATCGCGGCCAGGACTTCTTCGGTGGGGGTGGTCGGGGCCCGGTAGTGATCGGTGTCGGTGTAGTCAGGGGCTGGTAGCGCGGCGGTGTCGAGTTTGCCGTTAGCGGTCAGCGGTAACGCCTCGAGGACCACGATCGCTGCGGGCAGCAGATAAGCGGGTAGGCGCCCGGCCAGCTCGGCGCGCAACCCGGGCGCTTCGGCGGTGCCGGTCACATACCCGATCAGGCGTTTATCGCCGGGACGGTCTTCGCGGGTGATCACCGCGGCGGCGTGGACTCCCTCAAGGCCGGCCAACGCGGCGCGCACTTCACCCAGTTCGATGCGATACCCACGGATTTTGACTTGCTCATCGGCGCGGCCCCGATAATGCAGCTGCCCATCAGCCCCCCAACACACCAAATCCCCGGTGCGATACATCCGGGCGCCCCCAGCAGCGAACGGACACGCCACAAACCGTGACCCGGTCAACCCCGCACGCCGCCAATAACCCACCCCGACCGCGGGCCCGGCCACATACAACTCCCCGACCACCCCCACCGGCACCGGGCGCAACCACCCATCCAGGACCAGCAGCGCCGCCCCGGGCACCGGGCCACCGATGGGCACCACCTCGGCTCCCGCGCTCAGCGGTGCGCTGATGGCCGCATACACGGTGGTCTCGGTGGGGCCATAGGCGTTGCGCATCACCGCCCCGCGCGCCCACCGCTGCACCAACTCCACCGGGCAGGGCTCGCCGGCCACCACCAAGGTCACCGACTCCAACCCCACCTCGGACAGCATCGCCGCCGCCGAAGGGGTCTGGGTTAACACGCTGATGTGTTCGCGGATCAGCAGGTCATGGAAATCCTCGGGGGAAGCGGCCACTTGTTCGGGCACCACCACCAGCCGGCCCCCGTGTAGCAGGGCACCGA
>NZ_LZMB01000051.1 GCF_001673555.1 Mycobacterium sp. 1165178.9
TACGCCGACGAGACGCCATGATCGACAAAGGCGTCACCTTCGCCTCCAGCCACCTGGCAATGGGCGGACCAGGTCCGGTCGCCGCGCCGCACGGCGGCTTCGGAGAGTAGCCGGCCGACCGGTATCGCCGGTTAATCCCTGATGAAGCCCTTGTTGCGCATCAGGGCGTCGGCCAGGAAGCCGTCGTGGGGAATCTGCGGGGCATGGAACCACGTCGGTCGGTGCCCGCAGTAGACGTTGCCGACAGTCGGCTCGGCCACCAGCTCGTCGATCAGCGTCTCGTCGCCCGTGATCGCGGTGACGACGAGCGAATCGCGCAACGGCCCCAACCCGGCCTCGCGCGACCAGGCCGACACCCATACACACGGGAAGGGCAGCTCGAGGTTGAGTTTGTCCACGTCGGGTTCGGTCATCACATGGACGGCCGGGCGCAGCGCGGCATAGCCGTCGCCGAGGTCGGCGACCACCTGGTCGGCGCCGAGCAGTGGGGTTGATCCAGCGGCCTTAACCGCCAGGAAGTTTGCCAGTGCGCGCGCCTTCTCTACGGGCTGCGTTGGCAGGCTCGCCCGCTCGTCGTCGGTGGGCCGCGGCTCGATCGTCGCCAGTCGTTCGGCGATCGCCCGGGCCAGCGCCGTGGGATCGCCCTCGTAGAGCACCGCGGTGGTGTTGACGCATGCCATGCCGCCGTGGTGGGCGATCGAGTCGACGATGACGTCGAGATAGGCGCGCCAGTCCTGCTCGGCGGTGATCACGATCTTGGCGCGCCCGGGCCCGTTCACGATTACCGCCGGATCGCCGGCGTACTTGTCGACCACCTCCTGACCGCCGTACACCATCGCGAGGTCTGCGCAGCGGATGATTTCGTCCGCACCGGCATGGTCGGTGGGCAGATAGGCGGCGTCCTCGGCGCGAAACCCGGCCTGGCGCAGCGCGCACACCAGCCGGTGCGCCGTCAGCGGCTCGCGCCGCGACGGGCGCACCGCGACCCGATAGCCCAGCGCCAGCGCCTGGGGCCAGAGCCCGTGGACACCCGGGCCGTTTCCGGCCGCGTGCACGGCGAACACCTCGCCCCGGCGCACCCACAACGCCCCACCAGCGCGGGTGCGCTCCTCGCGCCAGTCCAGCGTCGCCCCCACCGGCTGAGCGGGCAGTACCGCACCGAAAGCGGCCGCGACGGCGTCGGCCACACCGCGCGCCCCGGCCCGGGTGATCGCGATCGGCATGCCCGAAATGCGGCCGGCCAGCCCGACGTAGGCTTCGAAATCCAGGCCGGCGATCACACCGTCGACAAATATCTCGGCGGCCCCGCCCAGCGCGGCCGCGCGCTGGGCGACCGGAAGCGGTGCGGCCCTGCGCTGCGCGGCAAGCGTCCGCGAAACGTAGAGCGGCGGAACCATACTCACCTCGGCGGCCGCGGTGCCTGCCGTCGTGGTGATGACCTCGCGTTTGCGGGTTCGATAACCGCCGCCCGCACCGAGCG
>NZ_LZMB01000052.1 GCF_001673555.1 Mycobacterium sp. 1165178.9
CGACGGTAGCTAACCTGCCGCGGTCATCTCACCAGCAGAAGGGTGTGACCGATGAGGACAAAGAGCGCCAAGAAGATTCTGAAAGCTGTTGCTGCGGCCGCAGTGCTGGCCGGCGTCACGCTGGGGTCGTCGGGCTGCATAACGATTGACATTCCCCACGCTCCCGTCTACGCGAATTAGCTCCGCTGGTTCGTTGACTTAGCGATCGTCCGCTTCCCGCGGCGGTGCATCCGCTTCACTAGCGCGCCCGGAATCGCGACGAGTTGACACGCGGCTGCGAACTGGACTGCCACGTGTCGAGAGAGTCGAGGATGGCCGCCATCCCGGGCGATCGCGCGGTCAGGCCTGGACGTTCGGCCAGCGCTGGGGCCGCGACCATACAACCGTCAGGTGACGAAACTGGCTGAGGGTCAATCACACTCACTTATTGCTGGCGGGTCGCCGGAAGCCATGCTGGTGCCGGTAGCCACTCCGCCGGTAGTCGCGCTCGGCGGCATTGCACGCCGCAGCGGGCCTCCGCCCGTGCCAACGCGACCCGTATTGACCGGAACACGTGGTCGCCGGCCACACGGAAGGCAGCGACCACCCCGACGCCGCGGACTATTCCACTCTGATTGCCCCGAGGTCGATCGTTATGGCACCAGATGACCCCAGCATCACGCCTCCGGTCAGCACTGCGGCCGCAGCAACAGCTTTCAGAATCTTCTTGGCGCTCTTTGTCCTCATCGGTCACACCCTTCTGCTGGTGAGATGACCGCGGCAGGTTAGCTACCGTCG
>NZ_LZMB01000053.1 GCF_001673555.1 Mycobacterium sp. 1165178.9
GCATCATCTTGACCCGCCCGGCCGTGGAAGCCGGTGAGCGCCTTGGCTTTTTGCCAGGCACCCTCAGCGAGAAGATCGATCCGTATCTGCGGCCGTTGTACGACGCGCTGTACGACATGATGGATCCCGAGCTGATCCCCAAACTGATGACCGCCGGAGTCATCGAGGTGGCGCCGCTGGCGTACATGCGAGGACGCACCCTGAACTCCGCGTTCATCGTTCTCGACGAGGCGCAGAACACGACCGCCGAGCAGATGAAGATGTTCCTCACCCGACTCGGCTTCGGATCCAAGATCGTTGTCACCGGCGACATCACGCAGGTCGACCTTCCGGGCGGGGCCAAATCCGGCCTGCGCTCGGCGATGGAGATCCTGGACAGCGTGGAAGACATCCACGTCGCGGAGCTGACCAGCGTGGATGTGGTCCGCCACCGGCTGGTCTCGGAGATCGTCGATGCCTATGCGAAGTTTGAAGAGCCCGGCCTGACGATGAACCGGGCGTCGCGGCGGGCGGCGGGCTCG
>NZ_LZMB01000054.1 GCF_001673555.1 Mycobacterium sp. 1165178.9
GTGATCGTTATTGGTTCGGGTCCTGCTGGGTATACCGCGGCGTTGTATGCGGCGCGGGCGCAGTTGGCGCCGGTGGTGTTTGAGGGGACGTCGTTTGGTGGGGCGTTGATGACGACCACCGAGGTGGAGAATTTCCCGGGTTTTCGGGATGGGATCACCGGTCCGGAGTTGATGGATCAGATGCGTGAGCAGGCGTTGCGCTTTGGTGCGGATTTGCGGATGGAAGACGTCGAGTCGGTGTCGCTGCAGGGGCCGGTCAAGTCGGTGACCACGGCCGAGGGGCAGACGGTGCGGGCGCGGTCGGTGATCTTGGCGATGGGGGCCGCGGCGCGGTATTTGGGGGTGCCCGGCGAGCAGGAGTTGCTGGGGCGTGGGGTGTCCTCGTGTGCGACTTGTGATGGGTTCTTTTTCAAAGATCAAGACATCGCGGTGATCGGGGGTGGGGACTCGGCGATGGAGGAGGCGACGTTTTTGACCCGGTTTGCCCGCAGTGTGACGTTGGTGCACCGGCGAGAGGAGTTTCGGGCGTCGCGGATCATGCTGGAGCGCGCGAAGGCCAATGACAAGATCGCCATCTTGACGAACAAGGCGGTCGAGGCCGTCGAGGGTGAGTCCACGGTGACGGGGGTGCGGCTGCGTGATACCGGCACCGGTGAGGTCTCGACGTTGGCGGTGACCGGGGTGTTTGTGGCCATCGGCCATGATCCGCGCTCGGAGTTGGTGCGCGAGGTGCTCGAGACCGACCCCGATGGTTATGTGCTGGTGCAGGGCCGCACCACGAGTACTTCGATTGATGGGGTGTTCGCGTCCGGGGACCTGGTGGATCGCACCTACCGCCAGGCCATCAC
>NZ_LZMB01000055.1 GCF_001673555.1 Mycobacterium sp. 1165178.9
CCTTCGTCTTGTGCGGCTCGGCCGATCCCTTGCCCACACCGGCGGCCTTGAGCAGCAGCTTGGCGGCGGGCGGCGTCTTGAGCGCGAAGGTGAAGCTGCGGTCCTCGTAGACCGTGATCTCCACCGGGATGACGTTGCCGCGCTGGTTCTCCGTGGCAGCGTTGTATGCCTTGCAGAACTCCATGATGTTGACGCCGCCCGCCGCCAAGCTGCTGCTCAAGGCCGCCGGTGTGGGCAAGGGATCGGCCGAGCCGCACAAGACGAAGGTCGCCAAGGTCAGCTGGGATCAGGTCAAGGAGATCGCCGAGACCAAGAAGGCCGATCTGAACGCCAACGACATCGACGCGGCGGCCAAGATCATCGCCGGTACCGCCCGGTCGATGGGTATCACCGTCGAGTAATACCCGCATCACCACCGTGGGAGGGCCAGCTTCGGCCCGCTTCCAACCACGACCCAACACGATTGGATGAATCAATGAGCAAGAACAGCAAGGCATACCGCGCCGCCGCCGAGAAGGTGGACCGCGACAACCTCTACACCCCGCTGGAGGCGGCCAAGCTCGCCAAGGAGACGTCGTCGAGCAAGCAGGACTCGACCGTCGAGGTGGCGATCCGGCTCGGCGTCGACCCGCGCAAGGCCGACCAGATGGTCCGTGGCACGGTCAACCTCCCGCACGGCACCGGCAAGACGGCCCGCGTCGCGGTGTTCGCGGTGGGCGACAAGGCCGAGCAGGCCCAGGCCGCCGGCGCCGACATCGTGGGCAGCGACGACCTGATCGAGAAGATCCAGGGCGGCTGGCTGGAATTCGACGCCGCGATCGCCACCCCGGACCAGATGGCCAAGGTGGGTCGCATCGCTCGCGTGCTCGGTCCCCGCGGCCTGATGCCGAACCCCAAGACGGGCACTGTGACTCCCGACGTCGCCAAGGCCGTCGCCGACATCAAGGGCGGCAAGATCAACTTCCGCATCGACAAGCAGGCCAACCTGCACTTCGTGATCGGCAAGGCCTCGTTCGACGAGAAGGCCTTGGCCGAGAACTACGGCGCCGCGCTGGACGAGGTGCTGCGGCTCAAGCCGTCCGCCTCCAAGGGCCGCTACCTGCGCAAGATCGTGGTCTCGACGACCACCGGACCGGGCATCCCGGTCGACCCGGCCGTCACCCGCAACTTCTCGGAGGGCTAACCCCCGCACTCGACGATGCGGCGCCGCAGAAACGCGCGGCCGGGGTCGGATCCATTGGCCTGGAACGCCACTCGATACCAGTCGAGGGCTGCGGCGGTTCTCCCCGCGCGCCGCAGCAGGTCCGCGCGCACAGTCGCGACGAGATTGGAGCGGGTTAGCCGCGGGTCGTGTGCCACCTTGTCCAGGGCGGCCAAGCCGGCGTCGGGGCCGTCGCGGAATCCGATCGCCAGCGCCCTATTGGCGGCCACTACCGGCGATTCGGTCAGTCTGAACAGCCGGTCGTAGGCGGCGCAGATCCTCACCCAGTCGGTCTGCTCCCAGGACGGCGCCGTGGCATGCAGCGCGGCGATCACCGCCTGGGGCAGATAGGCGCCCGTCGACCCCTGGGCGCGCCGCAACCGGTCGAGCCCGCGCGAAATGCGCCCGCGGTCCCACCGGCGCCGGTCCTGGTCCTCGAGCGGCACCAGCATCCCGGTATCGTCCACCCGGGTCGCGCGCCGCGAATCATGCAGCAGCATCAGGGCGGATAAGGCGTGCGCCTCCGGCTCGTCGGGCAGCAGCGCGCACAACTCCGCGCCCAGCCGGATCCCTTCGTCACACAGGTCGTCCCGGATGGCCGACGGTCCCGCGGTCGACCAGTAGCCCTCGGTGAACACCGAATAGACGCAACCGAACACGTGCGGGGTGCGTTCGGGCAGCAACTCCGGCGGTGGCACCCGCAGCGGGATGTTGGCGTGCCGAATCTTGTTCTTGGCGCGCGTGATTCGCTGACCGATGGCCGCCTCGGTCTGCAGCAGCGCACGCGCGATCTCGCCGACGGTCAAACCGGAGACCAGCCGCAGCGTCAGGGCCAATTGCGACTGCCGGTCCAGCGCCGGGTGGGCGCAGGTGAACATCATCCGCAACTCGTCGTCGCGAACCGGATGCGGGTCGGTGCGATCGGTACGCGCCCTGACGTCGTCCAGCACAGCCGCCAATTCCTTTCCGGGACGCGCGGACTCGCGGCGCAGCCGGTCCCGCGCCCGGTTACGGCCGACTGTTACCAGCCAGCCGCCCGGGTTGGCGGGCACCCCATCGTGCGGCCAGGTGCGCAGCGCTTCGGCGCAGGCCTCCTGGACGGCGTCTTCGGCGACGGTGAGGTCACCGGACCACCGAGCGAGGGCGGCCACGGCGGGTCCCCATTCCCGGCGGAAGACGCCGTCCAGGTTCGCCATGCTCTTAGAGGGCCGAGACTCCAGCCAGCTGCCGCAACTGCACCGTCGAGGCGGGGATCATCGACGCGATCTTGACGGCCTCGTCGCGGTCTGCGGCGCCCAGCAGGTAGATCCCGGTAGCGATTTCGGCGCCCTCCACGTATGGCCCGTCGGTGATCAGCACCTCGCCGTTGCGCACGCGCACGGTCGTCGCCGTGGATCGATCGTGCAACGCGGCACCGCCGATGATGTGATCGCCCGCGGCCGCGTGGAGGTCGGCGTGCTTGGCTGCCACCGCCTCCCACTCCGGTGTGCCCGGCGTGTGGGCGGAGGCGGGCGGCTCCAGCAGCAGCGCGAGCCAGTCGTTGCCGGTGAGCTTGCGGGACAGCTCAACTGAGTGGACCGTAGGCCACACTTCCACGGCCCCGAACGCGGCGAGCGGGACGTCGCGCGCCAGCGCCAGCGCCTCGTCGAGGTTTTCCGCCTCGAACAAGTAGTAGCCGCAGGCCACCTCCGCGGTCTCGGCAAAGGGCCCGTCGGTGACCACCGGCGCGTCCGGGCCGCCGGTGATGACCGCCGCTGCGGCGGCGGGAGCCAGTGCATCTCCAGACTTGATCGCGGGGCCGGCTTTGGCGTGGAAGTTCTCCCATTCCGCCATCGCGGCGGCCGCATCGTCGGGTGTGCGGTCTTGCTCTTGGCTGATCAACAGCGCGAAGTACTGCATGTTCGTCACCTCCGGTTGTGAGCGAAGCCCCGTGCTCCACTCTCTACCCATTCGACGAACGCCGCAGCGCCGATCCGACAGTGAATCAGGCGGCGGCTCCCGGCTTGAGGTAGGTCACCAGGCTGACATCGAGCATCTCCTCGGTGAAGTAGTGCTCGCAGCCGCGCAGATACTTGATGTAGCGGTTGTAAACCTCTTCCGAGGTGACCTCGATGGCCTTGTCCCGGTTCGACTCGAGCGTGTCGCCCCAGATGTGCAGCGTCTTGATGTAGTGCGGCCGCAGTGAAAGCGGTTCGGGCACAACAAATCCCGCCTTCTCGCCGTGGTCGACCATCATCTGGGTGGACGGTAACCGGCCGCCCGGGAAGATCTCGGTGACAATGAACTTGATGAACCGCGCCGTCTCGAAGCTCAGCTTCTTGCCGCGCGCCGCCAGGTCGTACGGGTGGTAGCTGACGCTGCTTTGCACGGTCATCCGGCCGTCGTCGGGCATGATGTCGAACGTCCGCTTGAAGAAGTCGTCGTAGTTCTCGTGACCGAAGTGCTCGAAGGCCTCGATCGACACGATGCGGTCGACGGGCTCGTTGAAGTCCTCCCAGTTCTGCAGGCGAACCTGGCGCGAGCGCTCGCTGTCGATCGAACCGAGCAACGCCTCGGCGCGGGCGTGCTGGTTCTTGGACAGCGTCAGGCCGATGACGTTGACGTCGAATCGCTCGACCGCGCGCTTCATGGTGGTGCCCCACCCGCAGCCGATGTCGAGCAGCGTCATGCCCGGCTTGAGGTCCAATTTGTCCAGGTTGAGATCGATCTTGGCGTACTGGGCCTCTTCCAGGGTCATGTCGTCGCGCTCGAAGTAGGCGCAGCTGTAGATCCGGGACGGGTCCTGGAACAGACCGAAGAAGTCGTCGGAGACGTCGTAATGCGCCTGGATGTCCTCCGAACGCGTCCGCGTCTTCGTCGGGCTAGTCGGTTGCTCAGCCATTTTCGTCCTGTTCTCCTCCGATGAGGTGCACTTCCTGCGATCCGCGCACGCACCGGCGGGGGTCGCGTGTGACCAGCAACGATACCCAACGTCGAGACGTGAATCCGAAAGGGTGCACGTGCGCGTCGCGGTCCCGGCCGCAGACATGAAGTCTACTTTTCCAGGGTGAACTGACTCACGCCGACCCACCCCGACGGGGACGTGTCGGCGCGGCCTGGCCTGGCGCTATTTGGTGAGCGTGTACTGGGCCACGTTGGAGATGCCTTTGCGGAAAAGCTCCGCGCAGCCGGTCAGATAGCGCATGAACCGCTCGTAGACCTCTTCGGACTGGATCGCGATGGCGCGTTCGCGATTTGCCGCGAGATTGGCCGCCCACATGTCGAGCGTGCGCGCGTAATGCGGTTGCAGATATTGGGTGTGCTCGAGCGTGAATCCGCTGGCTCGGGAATTGTCGACGATATCGGGCTCGCCGCACATGTTCCCCCCGGGGAAGATTTCCTTGCCGAGGAAGCGCAAGAATCGCAGATCCGACATCGTGATCGTGATGCCGTGCTCGTGCCAGTAGTTCTGCGGGTGCGTGAAAATGCTGTGCATCAGCATTCGGCTCCCGTCGGGAAGGGTCTTATAAGCCCAATCCCAGAACGCGGGCCAACGTTCTTTTTTGAATGCGTCGAAGGCCTCGAAGCTGACGATTCGATCGACTTGCTCGTCGAATTCTTCCCAGCCCTGCAACCGGGCCTCGGTGCGCCGTGTCGTCGGGATCGCCGCCAGCCGCGCCTTGGTGCGCGCGTAGTGGTTGCGGCTCAGCGTGATGCCAATGACATTCACGTCGTACTTCTCCACCGCCCGGACCACGGCGCCGCCCCAGCCGCATCCGACGTCGAGCACGGTCATTCCCGGCTCGAGTTGCATCTTGTCCAGCGCCAGATCAATCTTGGCGAGCTGCGCCTCTTCCAGGGTCATGTCGTCGTTCTTGAAGTAGGCGCAGGTGTACACCATGTTCGGGTCGAGGAACAGCGCGAAGAAGTCGTCCGAAATGTCGTAGGTCGCCTGCGACTCTTCGTAATACGGCCTCAGCTTGGCCATTTGCGACACCCACCCTTCTGTGCCAACCGTACAACCCTGCGACATGTACCGAAAATCACGGGGATGCGTTTTGCATCAAATGTTTTTGGCTAGCGCGCCTCATTGAAGTTTTTCGCTAGCACGCCGATCACCTGATCCCACAACTGCTGTGGAAGATCATGACCCATGCCGTCGTATGTCACCAGTCGGGCCCCATCGATCGCCCGCGCCACGGCGCGCCCGCCGGACGGGCGCATCAGCTTGTCGGCCCGGCCGTGGATCACCACGGTGGGTGCGGTGGTCTGGCGGTTGTAGCGACGCAGGCTGCCGCTGCCCAGCACGGCGTCGAAGTGCCGGGCGACGCCCCACGGGTAGTAGCTCCGCTCGTAGCTTTCGATGGCCTCCGCCCGCAGTTGCTCCTCGGAAGCCAGATATCGCGGGCTGCCGATGATCTTGCTGACGCGAATGGCGTTGTCGATGATCACGTCGCGCGGGGAGCTCGGCGCCGGTCCCTTGATGAGCGCCAGCAATTGGCGAGGCCCGGGGGGCGGCAGGAACGCCGAATTGTTGCTGGAGAAGATGATTGCGAGTGATTTCGTCCGCTGCTGGAATCGCCCGGCGAAAATCTGGGCGATCATGCCGCCCATCGAAGCGCCCACGATGTGCGCCTGCTCGATGCCCAGGTGATCGAGCACGGCCGCAGCGTCGTCGGCCATGTCCTCTAGCTTGTACGCCGCTTTGCTCGGCAGACCCACAAAGGAGCGGGCCAACCGCGTCACCAGCGGCTGCCCGGCGCCGCGACGCTGGGTCTTACTCGAGAGGCCGACGTCGCGGTTGTCGTACCGGATGACGCGCAGGCCTTGGCCGACCAGCTTCTCGCAGAACGCCGTTCGCCACAGCAGCAGCTGGGCGCCCAGCCCCATGATGAGCAGCACGGGCGGGTCGTCGATGTCGCCCATGTCCTCGTAGTACAGCTTCAAGTCGCCTGACGTGGCGTTCCCGGTGCGGACCTCCATCAGACCTCGACGTCGGAGGAGTGCTCGCGGCTGACTTCGACCATGAAGTTCGCGAAATAGCCCGTCAGTTGCGGATCCGACATCATCTGCCACCTGGGCGCCAGCAGCTTCATGTACCGCTCGACGTAAAGGAACTGCTTGCCGATCAGCACCAGCTCGCGGGGGAGCTTGACGTCGTAGGCGTCGGCCAGCGTCGACAACTGCCGGCCGATGTCGGCGTAGGACATGTCGCCCAGCGTCTGCATGGTCAGCGGGGTCGCGAACTTCTCCAGGTCCTTGGCGGCCTCGGCCTCGGGCTTCATGGTGCCGACGGCGCCCATCAGCACCACGATCTTGCCCGCCGCGGCGTGGTCCTTCTTGACCAGCAGCGCGTACACCAGCTCGCGCAGCAGCCAGCGGGTGCGGGGATCGATGCGGCCCATGATGCCGAAATCGAAGAAGACGATGCGGCCCTGGTCGTCGACGTAGAGGTTGCCGGCGTGCAGGTCGCCGTGGAACAGCCCGTGCCGCAGCCCACCCTCGAACAGCGAGAACAGCAGCGCCTTGACCAGCTCGACGCCGTCGAACCCGGCCTTACGGATGGCCGCGACGTCGTCGATCCGGATGCCCTGCACCCGCTCCATGGTCAGCACCCGGTCGCTGGTGAAATCCCAGAACACCTGCGGCACCCGGATGTTCTTGCCCAGCGGGGAGGCGTGCAGGTGCGACACCCAGGCCTCCATCGACTGGGCCTCCAGCCGGAAGTTCAACTCCTCGGCCAGGTTGTCGGAGAAGTCGGCGACCACGTCTTGCGCCGAAAGCCGGCGGCCCAGCTTGGCCAGTTCGACGGCCTGTGCGAAACGCTTGAGGATCTGCAGGTCGGCCGCGACCCGGCGCCGGATGCCCGGCCGCTGGATCTTGACGACCACCTCCTCGCCGGTGTGCAGGGTGGCGTAGTGCACCTGCGCGATGGACGCCGACGCGAACGGCGTCTCGTCCCATTTGGCGAACAACTCCGACGGGTCGCCGCCGAGGTCTTCGACGATGAGCTTGTGCACTTCGCCGGAATCGGCGGGCGGCACCCGGTCGAGCAGGCCGCGGAACTCCCGGGACAAGGACTCGCCGAACGCCCCGGGACTGGACGCGATGATCTGCCCGAACTTGACGTACGTCGGTCCCAGGTCGGCGAAGGTCTGCGGCAGCTGCTTGATCACCTTCTGCTGCCACGGACCCCTACCCGGCAGCTTGGTGAGGATGCGAGCGCCCGTGCGGGTGACCTGCCAACCCGTCACGGCTACCCGGGCCGCTTCGACCGGCAACGGCACCCGGTCGAGCTTGGCCCCCTCTCGATGTTTGGTAGAGCTCATCAGTGCAGTGTGCCAAACCCGCACGGATGAATCCCAATCGTCAACTCGGGCGCCGACTGCTTTCCTCACTGTTCCAGGGCTGCACCCAGCCCTCGATCGCCCAGCCCTCCCGCGCGGCGATCAGCTCGTACATGGTGGCGCCGTCGATCGTCTCCCGGATGATGTCGGCGTGCCCGGCATGCCTGGCCAGCTCGTTGATCACGTGCAGGATCGCCCAGCGCACCGACCAGGCCTGCTGATCCTTGGGAAACCATGGGATGTCGTGCGGAACCGGCACCGCCGCGTCCAGGTCGGCGGTCTCCACCAGCCGCAGCGATGTCGCGTTCTGCGCCTCGAACGCCGCCAGCAGCCCGGCCAGCGTCTCGTCGGGCCGCATCACGTGCTGATCGGCGAACTCTGCGGCGATCTGCTCGAACGGGCGGGGGTCTTTCGGCGGCGCGTCCGGCGCGGCGGCCACGCGCGCCATCCAGCTGCGTTGCATTCCGGTGGCGTGCTTGACCAGCCCGCCGATCGACAGGGCGCTGACCGAGGGCGTGGAACGGGCCTGGTCGTCGGTGAGGCCGTGGCTGACCGCGAAATACGCGCTCTGGTGGTACGCCAGGAATTCGCGCAGGGCGCTGCGTTCGTCGGCCACCGGCGGGGCGAGGGCGGGCATCTTCAATCCCTTCTGCTGTGGACGTAAAGGTCGCGCAAGCAAGCGATTTCGGCACCATGGTGGATCGCTTCTCTATTGATGTGCAAGACCAGCTCGCTCAGCGGGTAGTCGGCGTAGGGTCCTTCGGCCGCACCGCAGCGGCGGGTCAGGTCCCCGGCGGACAGCGACCGCACGCCGTTGATCCACGCCGCATACGCCTGGTCGAGTTGGTGCAGCGCGGTGGCGGCGTCGGTCGCATAGTCCCAGCTCTGGTAATCGGCGGCCGGTCCGCCGAAATGGTGATGGGCGCGCATCGCGAAGACGCCGACGATGATGTGCGCCATGCGCCACGCGATTGTGGTGAACGGCGCGGGGGTGGGCGTCGGGAACGCGAAGTCGATTGACCCGTCCGGATGCACGGTCCAGCAGTCGGGCACCGGTTGCCAGAAGTACTCGTCGTCGGTCAGGCCGTCCACGCGTCGGCGCAGTTGATTGCGCCAGTGCCAGTCGAGTTGGTCAGCCAGTTGGGTCGTCAGATCCGCCATAACGGTCACCTTTCCAGCCATCCTGCGTCGCCGTAAGGTGCGGGCATGCAGGTGACTTCGGTGGCCTCGACCGAGCTGTTCGTCGGACCGCCCGAGACGCCGCTGCAACTGGTGCGCCTCGGTCTTGTCGGGTGTACCAAACCGACGCGGGTCCGCATCGACGGGGACGGTCTGACCGGGGAGGCGGTCGCCGACATTGGCGACGAGCTCGTCGAGATCGCGGTGGCCGTCGAGGACCCGGTCGCCGGGCAGGTCCGGCCCGCGCGAGCGCACGCCGGCGGTCAGCGGCTGCCGTTCGAGTTCACCGTGGCGGAACCGGGCTGGACCATGTTCATGGTCAGCCACTTTCACTACGACCCGGTGTGGTGGAACACCCAGGGCGCCTATACCAGCGAGTGGGCCGAGGACCCGCCGGGGCGGGCCCGCCAGACCAATGGCTTCGACCTGGTGCATGCGCATCTGGAGATGGCGCGCCGCGACCCCGAGTACAAGTTCGTGCTGGCCGAGGTCGATTACCTCAAGCCGTACTGGGACACCCGCCCCGAGGACCGGGCCGATCTGCGCCGGTTCATCGACCAGGGCCGCGTCGAGGTGATGGGCGGCACCTACAACGAACCCAACACCAACCTCACCAGCCCCGAGACGACCATTCGAAACCTGGTGCACGGCATGGGATTTCAGCGGCATGTCGTGGGAGCGAACCCGGCCACCGCGTGGCAGCTGGACGCGTTCGGCCACGATCCGCAATTCCCCGGGATGGCCGCCGACGCGGGGCTGACGTCGAGTTCATGGGCCAGGGGACCGCACCACCAGTGGGGTCCCGTCCACGGCGGCCCCGACAGCGGCCCGGAACCGCGCGGCGTCGAGCGGATGCAGTTCTGCAGCGAGTTCGAGTGGATCTCGCCGTCGGGCCGCGGCCTGCTCACCCACTACATGCCCGCGCACTATTCGGCGGGCTGGTGGATGGATTCCGCGCCGTCACTGGGCGAGGCCGAGAGCGCCACGTACGAACTCTTCGATCAGCTCAAAAAGGTTGCACTGACGCGCAATGTGCTGCTGCCCGTCGGCACCGACTACACCCCGCCCAACAAGTGGGTCACCGAGATCCACCGGGACTGGGCCGCGCGCTACACCTGGCCGCGGTTCGTGTGCGCGCTGCCGTGCGAGTTCTTCGCGGCGGTGCGCGCCGAACTCGCGGATGGGCGCTACGCGCCTCGAGAACCATCGCCCCAGACCCGGGACATGAACCCGATCTACACCGGCAAGGACGTGTCCTACATCGACACCAAGCAGGCCAACCGGTCCGCGGAGAACGCCGTGCTGCAGGCCGAGCGCTTCGCGGTGTTCGCCGGGCTGCTGACGGGCGCCCAGTATCCACAGGCCGCCCTGGCCAAGGCTTGGGTGCAGCTGGTCTACGGCGCACACCACGACGCCATAACCGGCTCGGAATCCGACCAGGTGTACCTCGACCTGCTGACCGGATGGCGTGACGCCTGGGAGCTGGGCCGCGCGGCCCGCGACAACTCGCTGGCATCGCTGTCCGGCGCGATTGACGGCGACGTGGTCGTGTGGAATCCGTTGACTTGCCCGCGCACCGACGTCGTGACCGTGCGCCTCGACCCGCCGCTGGGCGCCCGGGTTCGGGTGCTCGGCGCCGACGGTGTCGAGCTGGCGGCGCACGTCGAGCACGACGGCAGGTCGGTGAGCTGGCTGGCGCGCGAGGTGCCGTCGCTGGGCTGGCGGGCGTTTCGGCTGGTGCCCGGCGCAGGAGGCCGGCCGGCCGGCTGGGAACCGGTGGCGGGATCTGTGATCGCTAACGAGCACTACCGCGCCCAGGTCGACCCGGCGCGCGGCGGGGGAGTCGCCTCGCTGACCCAGGACGGACGCGAGCTGATCGCCGACGGGCGGGTGGGCAACGAGCTGGCCGTCTACGAGGAGTATCCGGCGCACCCGAACCAGGGCGAGGGCCCGTGGCATCTGCTGCCCAAGGGGCCGGTGGTGTGCTCGTCCGAGGGTCCCGCGCGGGTGCAGGCTTTCCATGGGCCGCTCGGTCAGCGGGTGGTGGTGCACGGCCGGATCGGCGGGCTGCTGCGCTACACCCAGACCCTGACACTGTGGCACGGCATCGCACGGGTGGATTGCCGCACCACGATCGACGAGTTCAGCGGCGCCGATCAGCTGGTGCGGCTGCGCTGGCCGTGCCCGGTGCCGGGCGCCATGCCGGTCAGCGAGGTGGGTGACGCCGTCGTCGGCCGCGGGTTTGCGCTGCTGCACGACGGCCCCCGCTCGGTGGACACCGCCGAGCACCTGTGGACCCTGGACAACCCGGCGTACGGCTGGTTCGGCCTGTCCTCGGCGGCCCGGGTCCGTTTTTCGGACACCGGCGTGCGGGCGATGTCCGTTGCCGAGGTGGTTTCGCCGGCCGAGGCGGTGTCCGGTCCGCTGGCCCGGGAGCTGATGGTCGCGCTGGTCCGCGCCGGCGTCACGGCCACCTGCAGCTCCGCGGACAAGCCGCGCTACGGCAACCTCGAGGTCGATTCCAATCTGCCCGACGTCCGCATCGCGCTGGGCGGGCCCGCCCGCAACGCCTTCGCCGCGGCCGTGCTGGCCGACGCCCCGGCGTACGCCGCAGAACTGAAGCGCCAGTTGGTGGCGACCGGCCGGGCCCGGGTATGGGTGCCGGCCGCCACACCGCTGGACGACGTGTGGCTGCCCGACGCCGACCTGCGTGCGCTCCGCGCGCTGCCGGTGCTGGTCATCGACGGCCACGACGAGGCCGGCCTACGGGCCGCGATCGCCGCCGTGGCCGACGACCTCGGCGACGCCGAGATCACCGTGTCGCAGCAAGCGCCCTCGGGGACGGGCGTCTTCGAGGACCGCACCGTCGCCGTGCTCAACCGCGGGGTGCCCAGCTTCGCCGTCGACACCGAGGGCACGCTGCACACCGCGCTGATGCGATCCTGCACCGGCTGGCCGTCGGGCATCTGGATCGACGACCCGCGCCGCACCGCGCCGGACGGGTCCAACTTCCAACTGCAGCACTGGACCCACACGTTCGATTACGCGCTGGTCAGCGGGGCCGGCGACTGGCGGCGGGCCGAGATCCCCACCCGCAGTGCGCAGTTCTCCCAACCGCTGCTCGCCGTCGCATCGGGCAGCCGAAGGGCATCGCTGCCGCCGGCGGGGTCGCTGCTGCGCGTGGAGCCCGCCGAATCGGTTCAGCTGGCCGCGCTCAAGGCCGCGGGCAACCCGCTGGCCGCGGGCAGCGGGGCGCCGCTGGACCCGAACGCGGTCACGTTGCGCTTGGTGGAAACCACCGGCGCGGGCGCCCGCGTCGTCATCGACTCCGACGTCGCGGCGGTAAGCGACCTGCAGCGCGCCGATCTGCTGGAAACGCATCCCGAACCCGTGTCCTCGGTCGAGCTGCACGGCTACCAGGTGGCGACCGTGCTGGCCCGCTTCGGCGCGACCCGGGCAGCGACCGGCGCCCCCGACCCGGTCCAGCACGCCGAGGCCGCGCAGCCGCTGTACGCGCGGTACTGGCTGCACAATCGCGGCCCCGCGCCGCTTGGCGGGCTGCCGGCGGTCGCCCACCTGCACCCGCCGCGGGTGACCGGGGAGGCCGGCGACGCGGTGACGTTGCGCCTCACCGCGGCCAGCGACAGCACCGACGCCACGCTGCGCGGCACGGTCACCCTGCGGTGTCCGGACGGCTGGACGGCCACGCCCGCCGAGCTGCCCTTCGCCCTGCCCAGCGGCGACCACCTGCACACCGACGTGGTGGTGTCTGTCCCGGCGCGCGCCGAACCCGGCCTGTACCCGGTCCACGCCGAACTGCGCCTCACCGGCGACGAGGTCCCGGCCTGCTGGCGCCAGCCCGTCGAGGATGTCTGCGTGGTGACGGTGGGCGCGGCAGCCGGTGAGCTCGTCTACCTGGCCGACGGTCCCACCGAGGTCAGGCTCGAAGCCGGCGAAGCGGGCACCCTGACCCTCACGGTGGGCAGCCACGCCTGCGCCGACCTGAATCTGGAGGCGCATCTGATCGGCCCGTGGGGCACCTGGGAATGGATGGGTCCCGGCGCGCTCGGCGCGGTGTTACCCGCCCGCGCCACCGTCGACCTACGCTTCCAGCTGACACCGCCGGCCTGGCTGGAACCCGGCCAGTGGTGGGCGCTGGTGCGGATCGGCTGCGCCGGCCGACTGGTTTACTCGCCGGCGGTGAAAGTGACGGTGACATGAGCGTCGAGCCGATAGCGACCGTTGCCGGGGTGCCCGTTGCGGTGGGCGTGCTCGACGACGCCGAAGCGCGCCTGCGCACCTCGCGCTTCGCGGCCGGCCTGCCGGTCAGCGGCACCAGCGAGGGCCGCCAACTGCGGCGCTGGCTGACCCAACTGATCGTCACCGAGCGGGTGGTCGCCGCCGAGGTGGCCGCGCGCGGGCTGAGCGGACGCGGCGCGCCGTCGGAGGCCGAGTTGCTGCCCGACGTGACGGCCCGGCTGGAGATCGGCAGCGTCGCCGCGGCGGCGCTGGCCGACCCGCGTGCCCGTGCGTTGTTCGCCGAGGTCACCGACGCGGTGCGGGTTTCCGACACCGATGTGGCCGCCTATCACGCCCGCAATCCGCTTCGCTTCGCCGCGCCGCAACAGGGCGAACACGGCTGGCGCACAACGGCGTTAGCGGCAGCACCGCTGCACGAGGTGCGATCGGCTATCGAAGAGCATCTGCGTGGCGCCGCACGGCGGCGCGCCTTCCGGCTGTGGCTGGACGCGCGCCGCGCCGCGCTGGTCGAGCTGGCACCCGGTTACGAGCATCCCGGCGACCCTCGCCAACCCGACAACACTCACCGGCACTGAGCGCCGTGCTCACCCTCAGCCTGGACATCGGCGGCACCAAAATCGCTGTCGCGCTCGCGGATTCGGGTGGAAAGCTGGTGTACACCGCCGTCCGCCCCACGCCGATCACGCCCGCCGCCGAGGACGTCTGGGCCGTCGTCGACGCGATGATCACCGACGCGCTGCAGGCCGCGGACTCTCCGGTCGGCGCCGTCGGGATCGCGTCGGCCGGGCCGATCGATCTGCGCGGCGGAGCCGTCAGTCCGATCAACATCGACAGCTGGGACCGTTTTCCGTTGCGCGACAGGGTCGCCGCGTCGGTGCCCGGACTACCCGTGGTGCTGGCCGGTGACGGCGTCTGTATGGCCCTGGCTGAGCACTGGATTGGAGCGGGGAGAGACGCGGACGCCCAATTCATGCTGGGCATGGTGGTCTCCACCGGGGTGGGCGGCGGACTGGTGTTCGACGGCGTCCCATACTCGGGGCGCACCGGCAACGCGGGTCACGTCGGGCACGTGGTGGTCGAACTGGACGGCCGGCCCTGCGCCTGCGGTGGTCACGGTTGCGTGGAGACCGTCGCCTCCGGGCCGTGGATGGTGCGTCGGGCGCGAGAGAACGGCTGGCCAGCGCCGCCCGGCGCCGGCGCCAGCGACCTGGCCGCCGCGGCGGTGGCCGGAGACCCGTTGGCCCAGCAGGCATTCCACCATGGGGCCAACGCGCTGGCCGCGACGATCGCCTCGGTCGGCGCGGTGTGTGATCTGGATCTCGTGGTGATCGGGGGAGGCGTCGCCAAATCCGGGCCGCTGCTCTTCGACCCGCTGCGGGCGAAGCTCGCCGAATACGCCGGCCTGGACTTCTTGTCCGGGTTGCGCGTGGTGCCGGGCGAGCTCGGCGGTGACGCCGGGCTGATCGGTGCGGCCCGGCTCGCGGGCCTCAGCTGACCCGCTGCATGTGCTTTCGGCCCCAGTCGCACAGGCTCGCCAGCACCGGGCCCAGCGTCCTGCCGTATTCGGAAATCGAATAATGCACACACGGCGGCACCGTGCGCGCGTCGTGGCGCTCGATGATCCCGGCGTCGACCAATTCATGCAGGTGCCGGATGAGCATGCGCTCGGTGATGCCGGGAATGCTGCGCCGCAGCTCGGCGGTGCGCATGGGGCCGTCGCACAGCCGCCACAGGATGGTGCCCTTCCAGCGGCCGTCGATCACCGACAGCGCCGCGTCGATCGGGCAGTCGCTGACTTCCTTCTTGGATACGGCCACGAGCACCTCCGCTGACTAATTTGTCAGTACCTTGATATTTGTCAGCATAACCGCCAGTGTCGTTGCCATGAACAACAGCATCGACGCGCTCGCGGTTGTGATCACCGGACTGTTGGTCGGCGTGGAGCTGGGGGTCGCGGTCTTCTTCCACCCGCTCATCGCGCGGCTGCCCGACGACGGCTTCCGCGCGGCCCGCGGCGGTGCCGCGCGAGCGCTGGGCACGACGATGCCGTTCTGGTACGCCGTCGTCCTGCTGGTGGTGGCCGCCCTCGCCGTGCAGGAGCGCGGCGAGCAGCGCGACTGGTTGTGCGGCATCGCCGCCGGCCTGATGGCCGCGGTGATACTGCTGACGGTGACCCTGCTGGTGCCGATCAACAACCGCATCGCGAAATGGCCGAGCACCGGCGAGCTGTCCCGCGAGCTCGCCGCCCGCTGGGATCGACGGCACCGCGCTCGGGTGATCCTGCTGCTGGCGGTGTTCGTCCTGCTGGCCCTCGCCGTTACCTGAGGCGGCCGTTTTGGCTGATCGCGCGGGGCCACGCTATTGTGTTAGCCGATCCACCGAAGACCGTCGGTCACCGAGCAATCGGTTGAAGGTCCGGGAGCATCCCGGCGGCCCACGCAGGAGGACGAGGCATCAGCGCCGGCCCGCGCCGGCGTCTTTTCACGCCCCGGCCGCTTCTGCGCCGGGGCGTTCGTCGTTCTTCGGGGAATCGAGACGACACGTCGCATTGACTTTCACTTCAGGAGGTAGGCATGGCCAGGGCTGACAAGGCCGCCGCCGTTGCAGACATTGCCGAGCAGTTCAAGGAAGCGACCGCGACCCTGATCACGGAGTACCGCGGTCTGACCGTCGCCAACCTGGCCGAGCTGCGGCGCTCGCTGGGTGGGGCGGCCACCTACTCGGTGGCCAAGAACACGCTGGTCAAGCGCGCGGCCTCGGAGGCCGGGGTCGAGGGGCTCGACGAGCTCTTCGCCGGCCCGACGGCCATCGCGTTCGTCAGCGGGGAACCGGTCGACGCCGCCAAGGCCATCAAGACCTTCGCCAAGGACCACAAGGCGCTGGTCATCAAGGGCGGCTACATGGACGGCCGGGCGCTGACGGTCGCCGAAGTCGAGCGCATCGCCGACCTCGAGTCGCGCGAGGTGCTGCTGGCCAAGCTGGCGGGCGCGATGAAGGGCAACCTGGCCAAGGCGGCCGGGCTGTTCAACGCTCCGGCGTCCGGGGTCGCCCGCCTCGCGGCCGCCCTGCAAGAGAAGAAGGCCGCAGAGGGGCCGGCAGCTCCGGCAGAGCCTGCGCCCGCCGCGGAGGCCACCGGAGAACCAGCGTCGGAAACACCCACTGAGGCGCCGGAAACCCCGGCCGAAGCCGAATAACACAAACCACCCCCGGAACCTGGAAAAAACAAGGAAGGACCCATACCCATGGCAAAGATGTCTACCGACGACCTGCTCGACGCCTTCAAGGAAATGACCCTGCTGGAGCTCTCCGACTTCGTGAAGAAGTTCGAGGAGACCTTCGAGGTCACCGCGGCCGCCCCGGTCGCCGTTGCCGCCGCCGGTGGTGGCGCCGCCGGTGGTGCGCCCGCCGAGGCCGCCGAGGAGCAGTCGGAGTTCGACGTGATCCTCGAGGCCGCCGGTGACAAGAAGATCGGCGTCATCAAGGTGGTCCGCGAGATCGTCTCCGGCCTCGGCCTCAAGGAGGCCAAGGACCTGGTCGACGGCGCGCCCAAGCCGCTGCTGGAGAAGGTGGCCAAGGAGGCCGCCGACGAGGCCAAGGCCAAGCTCGAGGCCGCCGGCGCCACCGTCACCGTCAAGTAAGTCAGTGCGCGCAGACCCCCGGGATCGCCGTCCCGGGGGTTTCGCGCGTTCAGCGCCTGGCCGACTGCAGCGACTGCGCCACTCGCTCGGGTGAATCCCCAAGGGCGGCAAGCAGATTCGTAGTCATCGCGGTAAGCACCGGTAGGACCGCCGAGTCGTCGTCACCGTAGTAGCCGGCCAGCTCCAGCATGACGAACCCGTGGATCAGCGCCCAGAACTGGGCCGCGGTGGCCACGACGGACGCATCGTCGTCGGGGGCGCCCACGGTGATTCGGCCGGCCAGCATGCACCGATGCACCCCGCGCACCACGTGGGCGAAGCTGGGGTGGCGCCGCTCGATCTCGGCGACCGTCAGTGTCAGGACGTTATGGGCGGGCGCGTTGATGCCGTGTGCGCTGGTGCTGCCGAACATCAGCCGGTACATGTGCGGGCGCCGGATGGCGTAGCGGCGGTAGGCCGCACCGACGACGAATAGATCGGCGACCGGGTCGTCGGTCTGCGGCACCGTCAGCGCGGCGTCGAACTGCCGCAGTCCCTCCTCGGCCATCTCGGCGATCAGCCCGCGCATCCCGCCGAAGTGGGTGTACACCGCCATCGTGGAGGTCCCTGCGGCGCCGGCCACCTTGCGTGTCTGCAGGGCGTCGGGCCCGTGCTCATCGAGCAGGCCGACCGCGGCGTGCAGCATCTCTTCCCGAACGCTGCGCTGAACGTCTGAAGTCATCGTTGCCATCTTCCCATCGGAAGCGTAGCGTGCCAATAACGCCGAAATAACAATGTTATAGGAGCTCAGCCATGGTGACCACGACAGCCGCGAAGCCCGGCAATCCGTACCTCGAGGACTTCCTGGCGCCGGTGAGCGCGGAAGTCACCGCGCACGATCTGCGCGTCACCGGACGCATCCCCGAACACCTCGACGGCCGCTACCTGCGCAACGGGCCGAACCCCGTCGCCGAGGTGGACCCGGCGGTCTACCACTGGTTCAGCGGTGACGGCATGGTGCACGGGGTCGCGCTGCGCGACGGGCAGGCCCTCTGGTATCGCAACCGCTGGGTGCGCACCGCGCACGTGTGCAGAGCATTGCATGAGCCGGCGCCCCAAGGGCTGAACCCGCGCGCCGGGATGCTCTCCGTCGGCCCCAACACCAACGTGCTGGAACACGCCGGTCAAACGCTTGCGCTCGTCGAGGGGGGCGGGGCGAACTACCGGCTGACCGAGGAGCTGGACACCGACGGGCCGTGCGACTTCGACGGCACCCTGTCCGGGGGCTACACCGCCCATCCGCACCGCGATCCCCGCACCGGCGAATTGCACGCGGTGTCTTACGCGTTCACCCGCGGGCGGACCGTGCAGTACTCGGTGATCGACACCTCGGGACGGGCTCGTCGGACCGTCGACATCGAGGTGTCGGGGTCGCCGATGATGCACGATTTCTCCCTGACCGACAAATACGTGGTGATCTACGACCTTCCGGTGACGTTCGATCCCGTGCAGGTGATGCCGACGAACGTGCCGCGTTGGTTGAGTTTGCCGGCCCGGCTCGTTATGCAGTCATTGATCGGACGCGTCCGGGTTCCCAGTCCGGTGACCACGATGATCAACAACAATCGCGAGCCGATCAGCCGGATGCCCTACCGCTGGAATCCTGACTACCCGGCGCGCATCGGAGTCATGCCGCGCGAGGGCGGCAACAAGGACATCCGCTGGTTCGACATCGAGCCGTGTTACGTCTATCACCCGCTGAACGCCTACTCCGAGATGCGCGGTGGCGCCGAGGTTTTGGTGCTCGATGTGGTCAGCTACTCGCGGATGTTCGACCGCGACCTGCGCGGCCCCGGCGACAGCCGGCCGACGCTGGACCGCTGGACCGTCAACCTCGCGACCGGGGCGGTGACCAGCGAACGCCGCGACGATCGCCCGCAGGAGTTTCCGCGCATCAACGAGGGCCTGCTGGGCGGGCGGCACCGATTCGGCTATGCCATCGGCACCGACGGCGGCTACCTCTCGAACGGGGCGTCCGAGATGTCCACCGCGCTGTACAAGCACGACTATGAGACCGGGTCGTGCGAGGTTGCTGCGCTCGATGCCGGCCTTTTACTCGGCGAGATGTCCTTTGTGCCCAACCCCGCGGCCCGCGCTGAGGACGACGGCATCCTGATGGGGTTCGGCTATCACCGCGACCACGACGAAGGCCAACTGGTTTTGCTGGACGCGCAGTCGCTCGAGCAGGTGGCCACCATCCACTTGCCCCAGCGGGTGCCGATGGGCTTTCACGGCAACTGGGCGCCCACTGGCTAACACGTGCGTCAAATAAGTCGTGCCGTACGGGCTTCCGCGTGATCTCAGGACGGCCAATTTTTGCCGCTGTCGTTCGCATCCCTGATGCCGTGTGGCAGGCGTGCGCTACAGTGACTCATGCCACATAAAAGGGCAGGTGGCGGGCACGACTGTCGACGGAAGGATTCCCCATGGGCGTCGCTATCGAGGTGAATGGACTCACGAAGTCCTTCGGTTCCTCGAGGATTTGGGAAGACGTGACGCTGGAAATCCCCGCCGGGGAGGTCAGCGTCCTACTCGGGCCATCGGGTACCGGCAAATCGGTTTTCCTGAAGTCCCTGATCGGTTTGTTGCGACCCGAGCGCGGGTCGGTCGTCATCGACGGCACCGACATCCTGCAGTGTTCGGCCAAGGAGCTCTACGAGATCCGCACGCTGTTCGGCGTCATGTTCCAGGACGGCGCCCTGTTCGGTTCGATGAACCTGTTCGACAACGCGGCGTTCCCGCTGCGCGAGCACACCAAGAAGAAGGAAGGCGAGATCCGTGACATCGTCATGGAGAAGCTGACCCTGGTCGGTCTCGGCGGCGACGAGAAGAAGTTCCCCGGAGAGATCTCCGGTGGTATGCGCAAGCGCGCCAGCCTGGCCCGCGCCCTGGTGATGGACCCGCAGATCATCCTCTGTGACGAGCCCGACTCCGGTCTGGACCCGGTCCGTACCGCCTACCTGAGCCAGTTGATCCTCGACATCAACGCCCAGATCGACGCCACGGTGCTGATCGTTACCCACAACATCAACATCGCCCGCACCGTCCCGGACAACATGGGCATGCTGTTCCGCCGCAAGCTGGTCATGTTCGGCCCGCGCGAGGTGCTACTGACCAGCGACGAGCCCGTCGTCCGGCAGTTCCTCAACGGCCGCCGGATCGGACCGATCGGCATGTCCGAGGAAAAGGACGAGGCGACCATGGCCGAGGAGCAGGCCCTGCTCGACGCCGGTCACCACGCCGGTGGTGTCGAGGAGATCGAGGGCGTCCCGCCGCAGATCACCGCCACCCCCGGCATGCCCGAGCGCAAGGCCGTCGCCCGCCGCCAGGCCCGGGTGCGCGAGATCCTGCACACCCTGCCCAAGAACGCGCAGGCCGCCATCCTCGACGACCTCGAAGGGACCCACAAGTTCCGGTCGCACGAGTTCGGCGACTAGTGCCCGGTGTCCGCCGGGTTCCGCGATAACTCCGCGTAACACTCCCGGCCCGCCCTCTTGACGACGGGCCGTAAACGGGCCAGTCTGTTGGGCAGCATGTATCCAGTGGTAAGTCGAGATGCCAGCCAGCGCCGATGTCCCTGGACTGCTAATGCTGGGCAGTTGAGGAATGCGCCGTCCTGCGCTATTGTTGGACGTTGCGCTGGCTACCTCCTGCCCACCTCACCCGCCACCTGACACCGTGGTCTAAGCCTGAGCCCCTCAACCGGCTTAGTTCTAGTTGCGCGTGAGATCCGGACAGATCGTCCGCCGGCCGAACCGACACAATTCGCGGCGAGCTGGCCGGTGGTCCCGGTCTTTGTGAGTCGCACGAGGTGCTGGAAGGATGCATCTTGGCAGATTTCCGCCAGAGCAAGACGGATCGCCCACAAAGTTCCTCTAACGGAAGTTCCTCAAACGGCTCCGTGCCTGGAGCCCCCAACCGAGTTTCCTTCGCCAAGCTCCGCGAACCGCTCGAGGTTCCGGGGCTGCTTGACGTGCAGATCGACTCCTTCGAGTGGTTGATCGGCGCGCCGCGGTGGCGTGAGGCCGCCGCCGCACGCGGGGACGTGACCCCGGTGGGTGGCCTGGAAGAGGTTCTCTACGAGCTCTCGCCGATCGAGGACTTCTCCGGCTCGATGTCGCTGTCGTTCTCCGACCCGCGATTCGACGAGGTCAAGGCGCCGGTCGACGAGTGCAAAGACAAGGACATGACGTACGCGGCCCCGTTGTTCGTCACGGCCGAGTTCATCAACAACAACACCGGCGAGATCAAGAGCCAGACGGTGTTCATGGGCGACTTCCCGATGATGACCGAGAAGGGCACCTTCATCATCAACGGCACCGAGCGTGTGGTGGTCAGCCAGCTGGTCCGCTCGCCCGGTGTGTATTTCGACGAGAGCATCGACAAGTCGACCGAGAAGCTGTTGCACAGCGTCAAGGTGATCCCGAGCCGCGGCGCGTGGCTGGAGTTCGACGTCGACAAGCGCGACACCGTCGGCGTCCGCATCGACCGCAAGCGTCGCCAGCCCGTCACCGTGCTACTCAAGGCGCTGGGCTGGACCAGCGAACAGATCACGGAGCGATTCGGTTTCTCCGAGATCATGATGTCGACGCTGGAGAAGGACAACACCGCCGGCACCGACGAGGCGCTGCTGGACATCTACCGCAAGCTGCGTCCGGGCGAGCCGCCGACCAAGGAGTCCGCGCAGACCCTGCTGGAGAACCTGTTCTTCAAGGAGAAGCGCTACGACCTGGCCCGCGTCGGCCGCTACAAGGTCAACAAGAAGCTGGGCCTGCACGCGGGCGAGCCGATCACGTCGTCGACGCTGACCGAGGAAGACGTCGTCGCCACCATCGAATACCTGGTCCGCCTGCACGAGGGCCAGGCCACGATGACCGTCCCCGGCGGCATCGAGGTGCCGGTGGAGACCGACGACATCGACCACTTCGGCAACCGCCGGCTGCGCACCGTGGGCGAGCTGATCCAGAACCAGATCCGGGTCGGCATGTCGCGCATGGAGCGCGTGGTCCGGGAGCGGATGACGACGCAGGACGTCGAGGCCATCACGCCGCAGACCCTGATCAACATCCGGCCGGTCGTCGCCGCGATCAAGGAGTTCTTCGGCACCAGCCAGCTGTCTCAGTTCATGGACCAGAACAACCCGCTGTCGGGGCTGACCCACAAGCGTCGTCTGTCGGCGCTGGGCCCCGGTGGTCTGTCCCGTGAGCGCGCCGGCCTGGAGGTCCGTGACGTCCACCCGTCGCACTACGGCCGCATGTGCCCGATCGAGACCCCGGAAGGCCCGAACATCGGTCTGATCGGCTCGCTGTCGGTGTACGCCCGGGTCAACCCGTTCGGGTTCATCGAGACGCCGTACCGCAAGGTGGTCGACGGTGTGGTCTCCGACGAGATCCACTACCTGACCGCCGACGAGGAGGACCGCCACGTGGTGGCGCAGGCCAACTCGCCGATCGACGCCAAGGGCCGGTTCGAAGAGGCACGCGTCCTGGTCCGCCGGAAGGCGGGCGAGGTCGAGTACGTGCCCTCGTCCGAGGTGGACTACATGGACGTGTCGCCGCGCCAGATGGTGTCGGTGGCCACGGCCATGATCCCGTTCCTCGAGCACGACGACGCCAACCGTGCCCTGATGGGTGCCAACATGCAGCGCCAGGCGGTTCCGCTGGTGCGCAGCGAGGCGCCGCTGGTGGGTACCGGCATGGAGCTGCGCGCGGCGATCGACGCCGGCGACGTGGTCGTGGCCGACAAGGCCGGGGTGATCGAGGAGGTCTCCGCTGACTACATCACCGTGATGGCCGACGACGGCACCCGGCACACCTACCGGATGCGCAAGTTCGAGCGGTCCAACCACGGAACCTGCGCCAACCAGTCGCCGATCGTCGACGCGGGGGAGCGGGTCGAGGCCGGCCAGGTCATCGCCGACGGTCCCTGCACCGAGAACGGTGAGATGGCGCTGGGCAAGAACCTGCTCGTGGCGATCATGCCGTGGGAAGGCCACAACTACGAGGACGCGATCATCCTCTCCAACCGGCTGGTTGAGGAGGACGTGCTCACCTCGATCCACATCGAAGAGCACGAGATCGACGCCCGCGACACCAAGCTGGGCGCCGAGGAGATCACCCGGGACATCCCGAACGTCTCCGATGAGGTGCTGGCCGACCTGGACGAGCGCGGCATCGTGCGCATCGGTGCCGAGGTTCGCGACGGCGACATCCTGGTCGGCAAGGTCACCCCGAAGGGTGAAACCGAGCTGACCCCGGAGGAGCGGCTGCTGCGCGCGATCTTCGGTGAGAAGGCCCGCGAGGTTCGCGACACCTCCTTGAAGGTGCCGCACGGCGAGTCGGGCAAGGTCATCGGCATCCGCGTGTTCTCCCGCGAGGACGACGACGAGCTGCCGGCCGGCGTCAACGAGCTGGTGCGCGTCTACGTGGCCCAGAAGCGCAAGATCTCCGACGGCGACAAGCTCGCCGGACGCCACGGCAACAAGGGCGTCATCGGCAAGATCCTGCCGCAGGAGGACATGCCGTTCCTGCCGGACGGCACCCCGGTCGACATCATCCTGAACACCCACGGTGTGCCCCGACGGATGAACATCGGCCAGATCCTGGAGACCCACCTCGGGTGGGTGGCCAAGTCCGGCTGGAACATCGACGGTTCGCCCGACTGGGCGGTCAACCTGCCCGAGCAGCTGCTGCACGCGCAGCCGAACCAGATCGTGTCGACGCCGGTGTTCGATGGCGCCAAGGAGGAAGAGCTGGCCGGCATGCTGTCCTGCACGCTGCCCAACCGCGACGGTGAGGTCATGGTCAACGGCGACGGCAAGGCGGTGCTGTTCGACGGCCGCAGCGGTGAGCCGTTCCCGTACCCGGTGACCGTCGGCTACATGTACATCATGAAGCTGCACCACCTGGTGGACGACAAGATCCACGCCCGTTCCACCGGCCCGTACTCGATGATCACGCAGCAGCCGCTGGGTGGTAAGGCGCAGTTCGGTGGCCAGCGCTTCGGTGAGATGGAGTGCTGGGCCATGCAGGCCTACGGCGCGGCGTACACGCTGCAGGAGCTGTTGACCATCAAGTCCGACGACACCGTCGGCCGGGTCAAGGTCTACGAGGCGATCGTGAAGGGCGAGAACATCCCGGAGCCGGGCATTCCCGAGTCCTTCAAGGTGTTGCTCAAGGAGCTGCAGTCGCTCTGCCTCAACGTCGAGGTGCTCTCCAGCGACGGTGCGGCGATCGAGCTGCGCGAAGGCGAGGACGAGGACCTCGAGCGGGCAGCAGCCAACCTGGGAATCAACTTGTCCCGCAACGAATCTGCGTCTGTTGAGGATCTGGCTTAGCGGTGACGCCAAGCCAGCCTCTTATTGGTAACTAAACCCGCAAGGGGAAAGGGAGTTACGTGCTCGACGTCAACTTCTTCGATGAACTCCGTATCGGTCTGGCCACCGCGGAGGACATCAGGCAATGGTCTTACGGCGAGGTCAAGAAGCCGGAGACGATCAACTACCGCACGCTGAAGCCCGAGAAGGACGGCCTGTTCTGCGAGAAGATCTTCGGACCGACTCGCGACTGGGAGTGCTACTGCGGCAAGTACAAGCGTGTCCGCTTCAAGGGCATCATCTGTGAGCGCTGCGGCGTCGAGGTGACCCGCGCCAAGGTGCGTCGCGAGCGGATGGGCCACATCGAGCTGGCCGCGCCCGTCACGCACATCTGGTACTTCAAGGGCGTGCCGTCGCGGCTGGGATATCTGCTCGACCTGGCGCCGAAGGATCTCGAGAAGATCATCTACTTCGCCGCCTACGTGATCACCTCGGTCGACGACGAGATGCGCCACAACGAGCTCTCGACGCTCGAGGCCGAAATGATGGTGGAGCGCAAGGCCATTGAGGACCAGCGCGATGCCGACCTGGAGGCCCGTGCCCAGAAGCTCGAGGCCGACCTGGCCGAGCTGGAGGCCGAGGGCGCCAAGGCCGACGCGCGCCGCAAGGTCCGCGACGGCGGCGAGCGCGAGATGCGTCAGCTGCGCGACCGGGCCCAGCGTGAGCTGGACCGGCTCGAGGAGATCTGGACGACCTTCACCAAGCTGGCCCCCAAGCAGCTCATCGTCGACGAGAACCTCTACCGCGAGCTGATCGACCGCTTCGGTGAGTACTTCACCGGCGCCATGGGTGCGGAGTCGATCCAGAAGCTGATCGAGAACTTCGACATCGACGCCGAGGCCGAGATCCTGCGTGACGTCATCCGGAACGGCAAGGGGCAGAAGAAGCTTCGCGCCCTCAAGCGGCTGAAGGTCGTCGCCGCGTTCCAGCAGTCGGGCAACTCGCCGATGGGTATGGTGCTCGACGCCGTTCCGGTGATCCCGCCGGAGCTGCGCCCGATGGTTCAGCTCGACGGTGGCCGGTTCGCCACGTCGGACCTGAATGACCTGTACCGCCGCGTGATCAACCGCAACAACCGCCTCAAGAGGCTGATCGACCTCGGCGCGCCCGAGATCATCGTCAACAACGAGAAGCGGATGCTGCAGGAGTCCGTGGACGCGCTGTTCGACAACGGCCGTCGCGGCCGCCCGGTCACCGGGCCGGGTAACCGCCCGCTGAAGTCGCTGTCGGATCTGTTGAAGGGTAAGCAGGGCCGGTTCCGCCAGAACCTGCTCGGTAAGCGTGTCGACTACTCGGGCCGTTCGGTCATCGTGGTCGGTCCGCAGCTCAAGCTGCACCAGTGCGGTCTGCCCAAGCTGATGGCGCTGGAGCTGTTCAAGCCGTTCGTGATGAAGCGACTGGTCGACCTCAACCACGCGCAGAACATCAAGAGCGCCAAGCGCATGGTGGAGCGTCAGCGTCCCCAGGTGTGGGATGTCCTCGAAGAGGTCATCGCCGAGCACCCGGTGCTGCTGAACCGCGCACCCACCCTGCACCGGCTGGGTATCCAGGCCTTCGAGCCAATGCTGGTGGAAGGCAAGGCAATCCAGCTGCACCCGCTGGTGTGTGAGGCGTTCAACGCCGACTTCGACGGTGACCAGATGGCGGTGCACCTGCCGCTTTCCGCCGAGGCGCAGGCCGAGGCCCGCATCCTGATGCTGTCGAGCAACAACATCCTGTCTCCGGCGTCCGGCCGTCCGCTGGCCATGCCGCGTCTGGACATGGTGACCGGTCTGTACTTCCTGACCACCGAGGTCGAGGGTGACAAGGGCGAATTCAAGGCCGCCGCCAAGGACGAGCCCGAGGTCGGGGTTTACTCCTCGCCGGCCGAGGCGATCATGGCGGCCGACCGTGGCGTGCTGTCGGTGCGGGCCAAGATCAAGGTGCGGCTGACCCAGTTGCGCCCGCCCACGGAGATCGAGGCCGAGCTGTTCGGCGCCAACGGCTGGCAGCCGGGCGACGCCTGGATGGCCGAGACCACTTTGGGCCGTGTGCTTTTCAACGAACTGCTGCCGGTGGGCTACCCGTTCGTCAACAAGCAGATGCACAAGAAGGTGCAGGCGTCGATCATCAACGATCTGGCCGAGCGCTACCCGATGATCGTCGTCGCGCAGACCGTGGACAAGCTCAAGGACGCCGGCTTCTACTGGGCGACCCGCAGCGGTGTCACGGTCTCGATGGCCGACGTGCTCGTCCCGCCGCGCAAGAAGGAGATCCTCGACCAGTACGAGGACCGCGCCGAAAAGGTCGAAAAGCAGTTCCAGCGTGGTGCTTTGAACCACGACGAGCGCAACGAGGCGCTAGTCGAGATCTGGAAGGAAGCCACCGACGAGGTCGGTCAGGCGCTGCGTGAGCACTACCCGGCCGACAACCCGATCATCACGATCGTGGACTCGGGCGCCACGGGTAACTTCACCCAGACGCGAACGCTGGCCGGCATGAAGGGTCTGGTGACCAACCCGAAGGGTGAGTTCATCCCGCGTCCGGTCAAGTCGTCGTTCCGTGAGGGCCTGACCGTGCTGGAGTACTTCATCAACACGCACGGCGCTCGAAAGGGCCTGGCGGACACCGCGTTGCGTACCGCCGACTCGGGTTACCTGACCCGTCGTCTGGTGGACGTCAGCCAGGACGTCATCGTCCGCGAGCACGACTGCGAGACCGAGCGGGGCATCATCGTCGAGCTGGCCGAGCGTCAGCCGGACGGCACCCTGATCCGCGACCCGTACATCGAAACCTCGGCGTACGCGCGGACTCTGGGCGCCGACGCGGTCGACGAGGCCGGCAATGTCGTCGTCGCGCGCGGCGAGGATCTGGGCGACCCGTCGATCGAGGCCCTGCTGGCCGCGGGCATCACGCAGATCAAGGTGCGCTCGGTGCTGACGTGCACCACCGGCACCGGCGTGTGCGCGACTTGTTACGGGCGGTCCATGGCCACCGGGAAGCTGGTCGACATCGGCGAGGCGGTCGGTATCGTCGCGGCGCAGTCCATCGGTGAGCCCGGTACCCAGCTGACCATGCGTACCTTCCACCAGGGTGGTGTCGGTGAGGACATCACCGGCGGGCTGCCCCGTGTGCAGGAGCTGTTCGAGGCCCGCATCCCGCGCGGCAAGGCGCCGATCGCCGACGTCACCGGTCGGGTGCGTCTCGAGGACGGTGAGCGGTTCTACAAGATCACCATCGTTCCCGACGACGGCAGCGAAGAGGTCGTGTACGACAAGCTCTCCAAGCGGCAGCGGCTGCGTGTGTTCAAGCACGAAGACGGTTCCGAGCGGGTGCTGTCCGACGGCGACCACGTCGAGGTGGGCCAGCAGCTGATGGAGGGCTCGGCCGACCCGCACGAGGTGCTGCGCGTGCAGGGCCCCCGCGAGGTGCAGATCCACCTGGTCCGCGAGGTCCAGGAGGTCTACCGCGCCCAGGGTGTGTCGATCCACGACAAGCACATCGAGGTGATCGTTCGCCAGATGCTGCGCCGCGTCACCATCATCGACTCGGGCTCGACGGAGTTCCTGCCCGGCTCGCTGATCGACCGCGCGGAGTTCGAGGCGGAGAACCGCCGGGTGGTGGCCGAGGGCGGCGAGCCCGCGGCCGGACGTCCGGTCCTGATGGGTATCACGAAGGCGTCGCTGGCCACCGACTCGTGGCTGAGTGCGGCGTCGTTCCAGGAGACCACGCGAGTGCTGACCGATGCGGCGATCAACTGCCGCAGCGACAAGCTCAACGGTCTGAAGGAGAACGTGATCATCGGAAAGCTGATCCCGGCCGGTACCGGTATCAACCGGTACCGCAACATCCAGGTGCAGCCGACCGAGGAGGCCCGGGCCGCCGCGTACACGATCCCGTCCTACGAGGATCAGTACTACAGCCCGGACTTCGGCCAGGCCACCGGCGCCGCGGTGCCGCTGGACGACTACGGCTACAGCGACTACCGCTAGTCCACAACGAAAAAGCCCCGGGTTCGCCCGGGGCTTTTTCGTGCGTTGTGCCGCCGAACGGGAAGCTCACTTCACACTCGGCGCCGAACTAGCTTCACGTTCGCGGCCGACCTCTGAGTGCGTCGGGGCCCGTCACTAGACTGGCCGACGTGCTCATCGGTTCACACGTCCACAACGACGACCCGCTGGCCGCCGCGCAAGCCGACGGCGCCGACGTCGTGCAGTTCTTCCTCGGCAACCCGCAGAGCTGGAAGAAACCCAAACCCCGCGACGACGCCGAGGCGCTCAAAGCGTCGAGCGTGCCGCTCTACGTCCATGCGCCGTACCTCATCAACGTCGCATCGGCGAACAACCGCATCCGGATCCCGTCGCGCAAAATCTTGCAGGACACCTGCGACGCGGCCGCGGAAATCAACGCGACGGCGGTCATCGTGCACGGCGGCCACGCCGACGACGACGACATGGAAGCCGGTTTCGAGCGCTGGGTCAAGGCGCTGGACTACCTGGAAACAGACGTGCAGGTGTATCTGGAGAACACCGCCGGCGGCGACCACGCGATGGCCCGCTACTTCGACACCATCGGCAAACTGTGGGATCACATCGGCGACAAGGGAATCGGCTTTTGCCTGGACACCTGTCACGCTTGGGCCGCCGGTGAGGCCCTGATCGATGCGGTCGACCGGATCAAGGCCCTGACCGGCCGCATCGACCTGGTGCACTGCAACGACTCGAGGGACGCGGCGGGCTCCGGTGCCGACCGGCACGCCAATTTCGGCACCGGCCAGATCGATCCGGCGCTGCTCGTCGCCGTGGTCGAGGCCGCCGATGCGCCGGTGATCTGCGAAACGGCGGACGAGGGCCGCAAGGACGACATCGCCTTCCTGCGGGAGAACACCAAGGGCTGACCCCCGGCTATTACACCTCTTGTGCAACTGTCGAGAAAATGTAACATAGGGGCATGCCGGATACGCATGTCGTCACCAACCAGGTCCCGCCCCTGGAGAACCACAATCCCGCCAGCTCGGCGGTGCTGATCGAGGCCCTGATCCGCGAGGGCGGGCAATGGGGCCTAGACGAGGTGAACGAGGTGGGTGCGCTCTCGGCCACGCACCAGGCGCAGCGCTGGGGCGAGCTCGCCGACCGCAACCGGCCCGTCTTGCACACCCACGACCGCAACGGTCACCGCGTCGACGAGGTCGAATACGACCCGGCCTACCACGAGCTGATGCGCGCCGCGATCGCCCACGGCATGCACGCGGCGCCCTGGGCGGACGAGCGCCCGGGCGCGCACGTCGTGCGCGCCGCCAAAACTTCGGTGTGGACGGTGGAACCGGGCCACGTGTGCCCGATCTCGATGACGTATGCCGTCGTTCCGGCGCTGCGCTTCAATCCCGAGCTGGCCAAGGTGTATGAGCCGCTGTTGACCAGCCGCGAATACGATCCCGAGCTCAGGCTCGCCACCACCAAGCCGGGCATCACCGCGGGCATGTCGATGACCGAGAAGCAGGGTGGCTCCGACGTGCGCGCCGGCACCACGCAGGCGACCCCGAACGCCGATGGCAGCTACAGCCTGACCGGTCACAAATGGTTCACCTCGGCGCCGATGTGCGACATCTTCCTGGTGCTGGCGCAGGCGCCGGGTGGTCTGTCGTGCTTCCTGCTGCCGCGAGTCCTGCCCGACGGCAGCCGCAACCGGATGTTCCTGCAGCGGCTCAAGGACAAGCTCGGCAACCATGCCAACGCGTCCAGCGAGGTCGAATACGACGGCGCGATCGCGTGGCTGGTGGGGGAGGAAGGGCGCGGCGTGCCCACCATCATCGAGATGGTCAACCTCACCCGGCTGGACTGCACGCTGGGCAGCGCCACCAGCATGCGCACCGGCCTGACCCGGGCGATCTACCATGCCCAGCACCGAAAGGCGTTCGGCGCCTACCTGATCGACCAACCCCTGATGCGTAACGTGCTGGCCGACCTGGCCGTCGAGGCGGAGGCGGCCACCATGGTCGCGATGCGGATGGCCGGCGCCACCGACAAGGCCGTGCGCGGCGACCAGCGGGAGGCGCTGCTGCGCCGGATCGGCCTGGCGGCAAGCAAGTACTGGGTGTGCAAGCGCTCCACGCCGCACGCCGCCGAGGCGCTGGAGTGCTTGGGCGGCAACGGCTATGTCGAGGACTCCGGCATGCCGCGGCTGTACCGGGAGGCGCCGCTGATGGGCATCTGGGAGGGTTCGGGCAACGTCAGCGCACTGGACACGTTGCGCGCCATGGCAACGCGCCCCGAGTGCGTCGAGGTGCTGTTCGACGAGCTCGCCGATGGCGCGGGTCAGGACCCGCGCCTGGCCAACCACGTCGCGCGGCTGCGCGATCAGCTGGGCGACCTGGAGACCATCGCCTACCGCGGCCGCAAGGTGGCCGAGGACATCTGCCTGGCACTGCAGGGCTCGCTGCTGGTGCGCCACGGCCACCCCGCCGTCGCCGAGGCGTTCCTGACCACGCGCCTCGACCGGCAGTGGGGCGGTGCCTTCGGCACCATGCCGGACGGGCTCGACCTCGCACCGATCCTGGAGCGGGCACTGGTCAAGGGTTGAGCCGCAACATGACCCGCGCCGGCGACGATGCAGAGCGAAGCGATGAGGAGGAGCGGCGGCAATGACCCAAGCGATCAGGCCGGTCGACTTCGACAACCTCAAAACGATGACCTACGAGGTCACCGATCGGGTTGCGCGGATCACGTTCAACCGGCCGGACAAGGGCAACGCGATCGTCGCGGACACCCCACTGGAACTCTCGGCTCTGGTGGAGCGCGCCGATCTCGACCCGAATGTTCATGTCATCCTGGTGTCCGGCCGCGGCGAGGGCTTCTGCGCGGGCTTCGACCTGAGCGCCTACGCCGATCGCACCGGGTCGGCCGGCGGGACCGGCGCGTATCAGGGCACCGTGCTGGACGGAAAGACTCAGGCGGTCAACCATTTGGCGGACCAACCGTGGGACCCGATGATCGACTACCAGATGATGAGTCGCTTCGTGCGGGGCTTCTCCAGCCTCATGCACGCCGACAAGCCGACGGTGGTCAAGATCCACGGCTACTGCGTGGCCGGCGGCACCGACATCGCGCTGCACGCCGATCAGGTGATCGCCGCCGCCGACGCCAAGATCGGCTACCCGCCGACCCGGGTGTGGGGCGTCCCGGCGGCCGGCCTGTGGGCGCACCGCCTGGGTGATCAGCGCGCGAAAAGGCTGTTGTTCACCGGTGATTGCCTCACCGGCGCGCAGGCCGCCGAGTGGGGATGGGCGGTCGAGGCGCCGGATCCGGCCGACCTCGACGCGCGTACCGAGCGGCTCGTCGAGCGGATCGCCGCGGTGCCGGTCAACCAGCTGATCATGGTCAAACTCGCGCTGAATTCCGCTCTGTTGCAACAGGGTGTGGCGACCAGCAGGATGGTCAGCACCGTGTTCGACGGCGTCGCCCGGCACACGCCCGAGGGCCACGCCTTCGTCGCCGATGCTGTCGAGCACGGATTCCGTGAGGCGGTGCGGCATCGCGACGAACCCTTCGGAGACCACGGCCGCCGCGCGTCCGGGGTGTAGCCATGCCGGATATGACAGCACGGTCGGTGGTGCTCAGCGTGTTGCTCGGCGCACACCCCGCGCACGCCCGGGCCAGCGAATTGGTCAGGCTCACTTCCGATTTCGGTATCAAGGAGTCGACGCTTCGCGTGGCGTTGACCCGCATGGTCGGGGCCGGCGACTTGATCCGCTCCGCGGACGGTTACCGGCTCTCGGATCGCCTGTTGGCCCGTCAGCGCCGCCAGGACGACGCCATCGACCCTCGTGTGCAGCCGTGGAGCGGAGAGTGGGTCACGCTCATCGTGACCAGCGTGGGCAAGGACGCGCGCACCCGTGCCGCGCTGCGAACCGCGTTGCACGACAAGCGCTTCGGTGAACTCCGCGAAGGAGTGTGGATGCGCCCCGACAACATCGACGCGGACCCCGGTCCCGAGGTGAGCGCCCAGGCGAGGGTGCTGCGGGCGCGCGACGACGACCCCGCCGAACTGGCCGCGCAGTTGTGGGACCTGCCCGCCTGGGCTCAAACCGGCCATCGGCTGCTCGACGAGATGTCCGCGGCGCCAGACATTCCCGGCCGTTTTCTGGTGGCCGCGGCGACGGTGCGGCACCTGCTCACCGACCCGGTGCTGCCCGAAGAGCTACTGCCGCCCGACTGGCCCGGCGCCAGATTGCGGACGGCATACCACGACTTTGCCGCCGAGCTGCTGCGGCGGCGCGAACCACTATTTGCGGAGGCGACATGACTGACCCGGTGCGTATCGAGCGCAACGGCCCGGTGACCACGGTGATCATCGACCGACCGGCGGCCCGCAACGCGGTCAACGGCCCGACGGCCGCCGCCCTGTATGCGGCGTTCGAGGAGTTCGACCGCGATGACACCGCGTCGGTGGCCGTGCTGTGCGGCGAGGGCGGAACATTCTGCGCCGGAGCCGATTTGAAGGCCTTCGGCACCCCCGACGCCAACGCCGTGCACCGCAGCGGCCCCGGTCCGATGGGCCCGACGCGGATGGCGCTGTCCAAGCCCGTCATCGCCGCGGTCAGCGGTTACGCCGTCGCAGGCGGCCTGGAGTTGGCCATCTGGTGCGACCTGCGGGTGGCCGAGGAGGACGCCGTGTTCGGCGTGTTCTGCCGGCGCTGGGGGGTTCCCCTGATCGACGGCGGCACCGTGCGCTTGCCCCGGCTCATCGGGCACAGCCGCGCGATGGACATGATCCTCACCGGCCGCGCGGTGGCCGCCGATGAGGCCCTGGCCATCGGGTTGGCGAATCGGGTTGTCCCCAAGGGCCAGTCGCGGCAGGCCGCAGAGGAGATGGCGGCGCAACTGGCGGCGCTGCCGCAGCAGTGCCTGCGTTCGGACCGGCTCTCGGCGCTACGCCAATGGGGGACAACAGAATCCGAGGCAATGGACTTCGAATTCGCCAGCATCTCCAGGGTGGCCGCGGAGGCGAACGAAGGCGCCGGGCGTTTCGCCGCGGGCGCGGGACGGCACGGGGCGCCGGCCGGCTAGGTACGGGGCGGCGGCCGGGTAGCGACGCCCGCTCCTGCCCTACGGTGCCAGCCTTACCCGGCCGGGCGGCGTGGGCGGCGTGGGCGGGGAGTCCGGACCACCTCCGCCACCGCCGGGAGGGCCGCCCGGCGCGGGAGCGGCGGGCGGCTCCTGTTGCGGTCCCGGCTGCGGCTCCTGTTGTGGTCCCGGCGGCGTCTGTTTCGGTGGCGGTTTCACCACCGGCTGGGGCGGCGTCAAGATTTGAACCGTCGGCGGTGCGTCCGGCGGAAGTTGCGGTGGGTCCGGCTGACCCGTCTCCCCCGCGGGAAACTGCCACCTCAGGGCGGCGTAGCGGGTGTGCGCGGTGCCCCGCTGCGTCGGGTCCTGTGATCCGGGCACGGGATTCGCCATGGCCGAGATGGAAGCGATCTTCGCTTGATTGTTCGGACAGTAGGCCTCGACCGCGGCGGAGATGAATCGGGCAACGGTGCGCATGACGCGGTCGGGAGGGTATGGGCCGCCGCCCGAATTGGCATTGAACGCCCGTTGCTTCATGTCGTCGACTACGCCGTCGACCGGCATTCCGCCGTCGAGTTGGCGACAAATCCTGTGGGCGGTGGCGATGAGGCTCGGCACATTCTCTAGGGCGGGAATTTGCTTTTGGTCGAGCAGTGCCACGAATTGGTCGTCGGGGTTGGGATCGGCCGCCGCACTGTCGTGGGGCAGCATGACGACGCCGGTCAGTACCACGAAGGCCGTAACCAGGGCGCTGACGTGGTTGGTGCTGAACATGCCGGGATTCCGTTCTGCCGGCACGATCATATGCCGCGGCTGTGCGCACGGCACCTCGAGCGGCAGAGAAAATGGTTGTGGTGCAACCGCAAACGCTGCGCCGGAAATCTGGACCGCTCGGCGGCGCCGGCCACCGCGGCACCGGTGAAAACCGATGCCGGCGAACGACTACCGGTCAGCCGCCCTTGTTGATCGTGTTGCCCGAGCCGATCTCGTCGACCTTGGGGGCGCCGTCCTTGTAGGTAAGGGTGTTGTCCATCCCCAGCACGGTGATGCGGGTGTTGACCTTGTCGAAGGTGATCTTGTTGTTGGCGCCGGTGACGGTGACGGTCTCGCAGGTGCCCGTGACGGTCAGCGTGTTGTCCGAGCCACCGACGTTAAGCGATTTGCCGGTGGCGCAGTCGAGGGTGGTGGTGGTGCCCATCGATCCGTAGTTCATCGTGTTTCCGATCTCGAGGGACGCGGTGGTGCTCGCACTGCCCGATCCCGTCGTCGGGGCGGCGCCGGCACTGGTCGTCGCGGTCGTCGCGCTGCTTTTCGTGGTGGTCGTCGAAGAGCCCGCCGGCGGGCCGGCCGTCGAACTGCAGCCGGCCAGCACTAGGGCTGCGGCGGCCGGCGTGATGGCGAACACGGCCAGGCGCAGCGAACGGTCACGAATGTAGGCGGGCATGGTTCCTCGATTCTTGATCGGTTGTGGTGCCGTGATTTAGCCCGGCACCTGCTGGAGCCGGTTGGTCATGCCCAGTTCGCGGCCGCGGTCCCACAGGGCGGGCTGACCGCCCTTGTAGAACACCGTCTGGTTGTAGCCGTACACGGTGATGTCGTGCGACACCGAATCGGCGACAACGGTGTTCGACGAACCCATCACCGTGACGGCGTAACAGTTGCCCAGCGCGGTGACGTTGTTGCCGGTGCCGTTGACCATCAACGTGGCGTCGTTGCAGTCGATCGTCTGCTCGGTGTCCTCACCGACGATGTGGGTGTCACCGTTCTTGGCCTGCGCTACGTTCGGCGCGGCGGCGGCGGCAACGACGGCGATGACGCAGGCGGCCAGTGACCCTGCGACGGTCGTCCACTTCACTGCGGGCCCCCTCTTGGACGGGTCGGCTGCTCGAAACGAGGCAAGCATGACATTACGTCCATTTGCCTGCCCACTGGCAGATTTTGAATTCCTTTGCCCGGCGCTCCTATCCCCATGAGATTAATGTCTGGAAGGTCGTCAACTAGAGTCATTAGTTAACCGCAACCCGTTCATGCGATCGAAGGGCGACGCCATGGCAGTTCCACCGGATCCGCCGCCTGCGGCCGGGCGCCCACGCGCGGGACGGCCCGCCTCCCGTCCGGCCAAGCTGAGCCGGGACGGGATCATCGACGGCGCCCTGACGTTTCTGGATCGCGAGGGCTGGGACGCTCTGACCATCAACGCGCTGGCGATGCAGCTGGGCACCAAGGGGCCGTCGCTGTACAACCACGTCGACAGCCTGGAGGATTTGCGGCGCGCGGTGCGGATCCGCGTCATCGACGACATCATCACGATGCTCAACCGCGTTGGCGAGGGCCGTGCCCGCGATGACGCGGTGCTGGTGATGGCCGGCGCCTACCGCAGCTACGCCCACCACCACCCCGGCCGCTACTCGGCCTTCACGCGGATGCCGTTGGGCGGCGACGATCCCGAATACACGGCCGCGACCCGTGGCGCGGCCGCACCGGTGATCGCGGTGTTGTCCTCCTACGGCCTGGACGGCGAGGCGGCCTTCTACGCGGCAATCGAGTTCTGGTCCGCGATGCACGGGTTCGTTTTGCTGGAGATGACCGGTGTGATGGATGAGATCGACACCGACGCGTTGTTCTCCGACATGGTGCTGCGGCTGGCGGCGGGCCTGGAAAGGCGCACCGCCGCCGATGGTGCCCTGCAGTAGCCAGTACTCCGCCACTGGCGCCGATGGTGGCGACCCGCAGCGCCCGGCTACGCCGCGCTTGCGATCACCACTGGCGCCGCCGCCGCTTTGACCTGCGAGACCGGCGGCGGGTATTGTGGTCCCTCGTGCCTGGCGGCTTACGGCGCCTAACCGTAAGGGAGTGGATGCCGGGCGAATTCGCGTGTCCACGAAGCATCGGGCCTCCTCCGGTGCGCAGCGCATGCGACACACCCGGGCGCGGGGTGACGCGGCCGGACATAACTGCAGTACACAGACTTGAGAACGCTGGAAGTATGCCGAACACGAACACAGAAAGCCGGTAGATGCCAACCATTCAGCAGCTGGTCCGCAAGGGTCGCCGCGACAAGGTCGCCAAGGTCAAGACCGCGGCCCTGAAGGGCAGCCCGCAGCGCCGTGGCGTATGCACCCGCGTGTACACCACCACCCCGAAGAAGCCGAACTCGGCGCTTCGGAAGGTCGCCCGCGTGAAGCTGACGAGCCAGGTTGAGGTCACCGCCTACATCCCCGGCGAAGGCCACAACCTGCAGGAGCACTCGATGGTGCTGGTGCGTGGTGGCCGTGTGAAGGACTTGCCCGGTGTCCGCTACAAGATCATCCGCGGTTCGCTCGACACCCAAGGGGTCAAGAACCGCAAGCAGGCTCGCAGCCGTTACGGCGCCAAGAAGGAGAAGAGCTGATGCCGCGCAAGGGGCCCGCGCCGAAGCGCCCGCTGGTCAATGACCCGGTCTACGGGTCGCAGCTGGTGACGCAGCTGGTGAACAAAGTTCTGCTGGACGGGAAGAAATCGCTGGCCGAACGCATTGTTTATGGAGCGCTCGAAAACGCCCGGGAAAAGACAGGTACCGACCCGGTGATCACCCTCAAGCGCGCAATGGACAACGTCAAGCCCTCCCTCGAGGTGCGCAGCCGCCGCGTCGGTGGCGCTACGTACCAGGTCCCCGTCGAGGTGCGTCCGGATCGCTCCGTGACATTGGCTCTGCGTTGGTTGGTCAGCTTCTCCAAGCAACGCCGCGAGAAGACCATGGTCGAGCGGCTGGCCAACGAGATCCTGGATGCCAGCAATGGCCTCGGTGCCGCCGTCAAGCGGCGCGAGGACACCCACAAGATGGCCGAGGCCAACCGCGCCTTCGCGCACTATCGCTGGTAGGGGCTCCAACGGCGCCAAAGGCAGTGTGGCCGGGCGCCAACCGACAGCGAACTAACCAAGCAATCGAAAGAGTGGGAAGACTTCTGTGGCACAGAAGGACGTGCTGACCGACCTGACCAAGGTCCGCAACATCGGAATCATGGCGCACATCGACGCCGGCAAGACGACGACGACCGAGCGCATCCTCTACTACACCGGTATCAGCTACAAGATCGGTGAGGTGCACGACGGCGCCGCCACCATGGACTGGATGGAGCAGGAGCAGGAGCGGGGGATCACCATCACCTCCGCGGCTACCACCTGCTTCTGGAAAGACAACCAGATCAACATCATCGACACCCCCGGGCACGTCGACTTCACCGTCGAGGTGGAGCGCAGCCTGCGCGTGCTCGACGGTGCCGTGGCCGTCTTCGACGGCAAGGAGGGTGTCGAGCCGCAGTCCGAGCAGGTCTGGCGGCAGGCCGACAAGTACGACGTCCCGCGCATCTGCTTCGTCAACAAGATGGACAAGATCGGGGCCGACTTCTACTTCTCGGTGAGGACCATGGAGGAGCGGCTCGGCGCCAACGCCATCCCGATTCAGCTGCCCGTCGGCTCCGAGGGCGACTTCGAGGGCATCATCGACCTGGTCGAGATGAACGCGAAGGTGTGGCGCGGCGAGACCAAGCTCGGCGAGACCTACGACACCATCGATATCCCCGCCGAGCTGCAGGAGAAGGCTGACGAGTACCGCACCAAGTTGCTCGAGGCCGTCGCCGAGACCGATGAGGCGCTGCTGGACAAATACCTCGGCGGCGAAGAACTCACGATCGAGGAGATCAAGGGTGCGATCCGCAAGCTGACCATCAGCTCGGAGGCCTACCCGGTGCTGTGCGGCAGTGCCTTCAAGAACAAGGGTGTGCAGCCGATGCTGGACGCCGTCATCGACTACCTGCCCTCGCCGCTGGACGTGCCGCCCGCCGTCGGCCACGTTCCGGGCAAGGAGGACGAAGAGGTCACCCGCAACCCGTCGACCGACGAGCCGTTCTCCGCGCTCGCGTTCAAGGTCGCGACGCACCCCTTCTTCGGCAAGCTGACATACGTCCGGGTGTACTCGGGCAAGGTCGACTCCGGCAGCCAGGTCATCAACGCCACCAAGGGCAAAAAGGAGCGCCTGGGCAAGCTGTTCCAGATGCACTCCAATAAGGAGAACCCGGTGGAGACGGCCTCGGCCGGTCACATCTATGCCGTGATCGGGCTCAAGGACACCACCACGGGTGACACCCTGAGCGACCCGAACCAGCAGATCGTGCTGGAGTCGATGACCTTCCCCGACCCGGTCATCGAGGTGGCCATCGAGCCCAAGACGAAGAGCGACCAGGAGAAGCTGTCGCTGTCGATCCAGAAGCTCGCCGAGGAAGACCCGACCTTCAAGGTGCACCAGGACACCGAGACCGGCCAGACCGTCATCGGTGGCATGGGCGAGCTGCACCTGGACATCCTGGTGGACCGGATGCGGCGCGAGTTCAAGGTCGAGGCGAACGTCGGTAAGCCGCAGGTCGCCTACAAGGAGACCATCCGTCGCGTGGCGGAGAAGGTCGAGTTCACCCACAAGAAGCAGACGGGTGGCTCGGGCCAGTTCGCGAAGGTGCTGATCAACCTCGAGCCGTTCCACGGTGAGGACGGTGCGACCTACGAGTTCGAGAACAAGGTCACCGGTGGCCGTATCCCGCGTGAGTACATCCCGTCGGTGGACGCCGGAGCCCAGGACGCGATGCAGTACGGCGTGCTGGCCGGCTACCCGCTGGTGAACTTGAAGGTCACCCTGCTCGACGGGGCGTTCCACGAGGTCGACTCGTCGGAGATGGCGTTCAAGATCGCCGGTTCGCAGGTACTGAAAAAGGCTGCGCAGCAAGCGCAGCCGGTCATCCTGGAACCGATCATGGCCGTCGAGGTCACCACGCCCGAGGACTACATGGGCGACGTGATCGGCGACCTGAACTCCCGCCGTGGCCAGATCCAGGCCATGGAGGAGCGGAGCGGTGCGCGCGTTGTCAAGGCGCACGTGCCGTTGTCGGAGATGTTCGGCTACGTCGGCGACCTGAGGTCCAAGACTCAAGGCCGGGCGAATTACTCCATGGTGTTCGACTCGTACGCCGAAGTGCCGGCGAACGTGTCGAAGGAGATCATCGCGAAAGCGACGGGTCAGTAAAAATCTGCTGGGAGTAATCTTGCCGGGTCATTGGAATGCCTTGGACGCGGCACAACTGAAAACACCAACACTGCTTTAACAAGCACCAACTAGTCCAGGAGGACACAGAAGTGGCGAAGGCGAAGTTCGAGCGGACGAAGCCGCACGTCAACATCGGGACCATTGGTCACGTTGACCACGGCAAGACCACGCTGACCGCGGCTATCACCAAGGTTCTGCACGACAAGTACCCCAACCTGAACGAGTCCCGCGCGTTCGACCAGATCGACAACGCGCCCGAGGAGCGTCAGCGCGGTATCACCATCAACATCTCCCACGTGGAGTACCAGACGGAGAAGCGTCACTACGCCCACGTCGACGCCCCGGGCCACGCCGACTACATCAAGAACATGATCACCGGTGCGGCCCAGATGGACGGCGCCATCCTGGTGGTGGCCGCCACCGACGGCCCGATGCCGCAGACCCGTGAGCACGTGCTGCTGGCCCGTCAGGTCGGCGTGCCCTACATCCTGGTCGCGCTGAACAAGGCCGACATGGTCGACGACGAGGAGCTGCTGGAGCTCGTCGAGATGGAGGTCCGCGAACTGCTGGCCGCCCAGGAGTTCGACGAGGACGCCCCCGTCGTGCGGGTCTCGGCGCTCAAGGCCCTCGAGGGCGACGCCAAGTGGGTCGAGTCGGTCGAGCAGTTGATGGAGGCCGTCGACGAGTCGATCCCGGACCCGGTCCGCGAGACGGAGAAGCCGTTCCTGATGCCTGTCGAGGACGTCTTCACGATCACCGGCCGTGGCACGGTGGTCACGGGCCGTGTCGAGCGCGGCATCATCAACGTCAACGAAGAGGTCGAGATCGTCGGTATCAAGCCGACCAGCACCAAGACCACCGTCACCGGTGTCGAGATGTTCCGCAAGCTGCTCGACCAGGGTCAGGCCGGCGACAACGTCGGGCTGTTGCTGCGCGGTATCAAGCGTGAGGACGTCGAGCGCGGTCAGGTCGTGACCAAGCCCGGCACCACCACCCCGCACACCGAGTTCGAGGGCCAGGTCTACATCCTGTCCAAGGACGAGGGCGGTCGGCACACGCCGTTCTTCAACAACTACCGTCCGCAGTTCTACTTCCGCACCACCGACGTGACCGGTGTGGTGACGCTGCCGGAGGGCACCGAAATGGTGATGCCCGGTGACAACACCAACATCTCGGTGAAGCTGATCCAGCCCGTCGCCATGGACGACGGCCTGCGGTTCGCGATCCGTGAGGGTGGCCGCACCGTCGGCGCCGGCCGGGTCGTCAAGATCATCAAGTAATTCGAATCGCCACAAAGCCCGGATTGCCGAGTCGGCAATCCGGGCTTTGTGCGCCTAACTGGCTCGGACCAAAGCGGAAGAGTCCCTGCGGTAGCGGGGCCGCCTGGTTTAGGATTTGCCCATCTTTTCCTGACGGTAGCGTTGCGGGGGGTTGGCATGTCGTTCGTTCAAGCGACGCCCGAATTCGTCGAGGCAGCCGCGGGGGACCTGGCCACTATCGGGTCGACGATCACCTCTGCCAACACCGCCGCGTTTGGTCCGACATCGGGTGTGCTGGCCCCCGGCGCCGATGAGGTGTCGGCGAGTATCGCCGCACTCTTCGATGCGCACTCCCAGGTCTATCAGGCGCTCAGCGCCCAGGCGACCGCGTTCCACAGCCAGTTCGTCGAGCTGATGAACGGTAGTGCGGCACACTACGCGTTCGCCGAGGCCGCCAACGCCGCGCCGCTGCGGGCCGCGGCGGCCCAGGCGTCGGTGGCCGCACAGGTACCGGCGGTCAGCGCCGGCGCCGTGGGTACGTCCGCACCGGCCGCGCCCCCGGGACCGCTGGCGGCGGCGGTGACGCGGGTGGCGGCCGCGACGCCGCCGGCATCGGCCGGCACGCCGGTTGCGGCGGCTCCGGCGGGATCGGCGACGCTGGCCTCGGCCACCACGCGGGCCGGCGCGGCGCGAGTCGTGACGCCGGCTTACGCGCCGGCGACATCTCCGGCCACCGTCCAGCCAACGGCGTCGGTGGCGACGCCGGCCGGCGCTTCCGCCGTGGCCCCGCCGACCGGAGTGCCGCCGCAGACTTCCGCGGCTTCGACGATGCCGGTGTCGGCGCGCACCGTGCCGCACCCAGCGGCCGCCGCGCAGCCGGAGACCCAGGCGGGCACGCCGGTCAAGCGGGTGCCGGTCGCGCCCCCCGAGCGGTGACCTGACGCGGTTTGCGTGTATCGGGTTCGCCGCGACTCCGTGGGCGCTAATCTGACACGGATTCCCCAGTAAGTGACAGGAGGGGCATGTGTTAGCGCGCTACCTTAAGGCACAGTTGGTGGTTTTGCTGTGCGGCGGTCTGGTCGGACCGATCTTCTTGGTCGTGTACTTCACGCTCGGGCTCGACAACCTGCTGCAGTGGATGCTCTACGTCGGCCTGCTGATCACCGTGGCCGACGTGTTGGTCGCGCTCGCGTTGGCAAACTATGGGGCCAAGTCGTCGGCTAAGGTGGCCGCCCTCGAGCAGAACGGGGTGTTGGCGCTCGCTCAGATCACCGGGATCACCGAAACCGGGACCTGGGTGAACAACCAGCAGGTCGTCAAGGTGCACCTGCACATCGCGGGCCCCGGAATCCTGCCGTTCGACAGCGAAGACCGGGTGATCGCCAGCGTCACCCGGCTCGGCAACCTCAACGCCCGCAAGGTGGTGGTCCTGGTCAACCCCACCACCAGCGAATACCGGATTGACTGGGAGCGAAGCGCTCTGGTCAACGGGCTGGTGCCCGCGCAGTTCACCGTGGCCGAGGACAACAAGACCTACGACCTGAGCGGGCAGACGGGCCCGCTGATGGAGATCCTGCAGATCCTGAAGGCCAATAACGTCGCGCTGGCGGACGCCGGCGCGCAGATGTCCAGCGCGATGATATCGGCGCCCTCGCGGGCCAGCCGCACCGCGTGCGAGCGCCCCTGCCCGCGGGCGGCCCCGGTGATGAATGCGACCCGTCCCTGCAGTGCTCCGGCCTGTCCAGCCACGTCTAACCCCTTCGACCGCCGATAGATCAAGCCAGGCTAGCAGCGCAACTGAAACGTGTTCTAATTCACCCGGCGCCGCCGAGCGAGCTCCTAGATTTCGGAGATGATCGACGCGCGCCGGCTCGTGTATTCGTCGTCGGTCAGCGCCCCACTGGCGTGCAGATCCTTCAGCTCCTGCAACCGCGCGGCGATCGACGGTTCGGGTGGCGTGACGACCGCCGCCGCCGCGGGCGCCGCGGCGGCGGCGGCCGGGGCGGGTTGCGGGCCCCGGAATCCTGCCGTTCGACAGCGAAGACCGGGTGATCGCCAGCGT